>NC_017542.1:3126666-3463750 GCF_000237325.1 Paenibacillus polymyxa M1 | reverse complement strand
TAACCTGATACTGGTGGACATGCTACAGATCATATCAAAAATTAGAGATCATATTCCGGGAGTTGTAGTTGAATCTCTCGGGAAACCACATGTACTTGTGGAACTCGTGGAGAGACCCCGTAAGCCATCCAAAATACTGTTCGTGTTGGTATGGTTGCTCCTGTTTTTTGGCTCTGCGCTGACGATTATGAACTTTCATGCTGACGTTAGCATGATGGAGGTGCAGGTTCGGATTGTAGAAATGATTACGGGACAAAAGGATGAGCACCCGTACTTGTTCCAAATTGCTTACTCGATCGGCATCGGCTTTGGTATGATCGTATTTTTTAATCACTTGTTCAAGAAAAAATGGAATGAGGAGCCGACGCCACTGGAGGTGGAAATGTATCTGTATCAGGAAAATGTGGATCAGTATGTTGTGGCAGAGGAGTATGAAAAGATGGCTCGTTTGCAGCCAAAGGATAAGAAACCATGATATTTGTACAGGCTGCACTTCAGATTATTTTGGGTATCGCTGGGGGGCTGGCGGTAGGTAGCGGTGTGATTGCTTTTTTTATTGTGCTGGATATTATGCCGCGATTAGCACAACTCACCCGGACGTATAAAAAATCACGTGCATACGAAAAGGCGATGATTTTAGGTTCAGTGGTGGGAACCGTGGCCGATTTTTGGAACATCTGCTTGCCATTACCGGGCATATTTACATGGATACCTGGTTTGTTTTGCGGAGTGTTTATTGGCTTGCTCGCCGCGGCTCTAACAGAGGTGCTGAATCTCCTGCCCATACTGGCCAAGCGACTCCATATGACTGTATACATGTTTGGTCTGTTAATGGCAATGGTGCTTGGCAAGGTAACGGGTTCCTTATTTGATTGGTTTGTATACAACCGTTAATAGTGAAAGAGAAGGGGGCAAGAAGTATGGATCACAGAACGGATCAGGATCAGCAGGAGCATTATCATGGAGACGGAGCAATTGGAAGGGAAAATCATACTGACGGGGAAAGTTTGGGCTCCTGGAAGCAAAAGCAGGAGCAGGAAGCCGCCCGTCTTAAGCACAAAAAAGAAAGCGAGCGTTCTGATAATGTAGAGGAATCCATTCGTTATTGGCAGATTGAGGATGATATTTCGCCAAAGATGAAGGAAAATCGTGAAACCCTTAAGATGGTATTGGGTTTGGGAGAAACCTTTGATGTTGTATTTAGAGAAATGACAACAGGTGGCCGCCATATCGGGTATTTGTTCTTGAATACCTTTGCCAAGGATCAGATCATGCTTGAGGTGCTAAAGCGGCTCACCTATCTGACGCCGGATGACATGACTTCAGCTGGACTTCAAGCGTATTTCGAAAATTTTATTCCACATATACAGGTGGAGAAGACGGATAAGATGTCCGTTGTCATAAACAAGGTACTGACGGGAATGAGTGCTCTCTTCATGGAAGGCGAGCGTTTTGCTGTTATTCTGGATACTCGTAATTACCCTGTACGGAGCCCAGAAGAACCTTCCTTGGAGAGAGTTGTGCGCGGTGCACGTGATGGTTTTACTGAAACGATGCTTACAAATGTAGGTTTAGTGCGTCGGCGTTTGCGAGACCCCGGACTTAAATTCGAGGCCATGCAGGTCGGACGCCGAACTCGAACAGATGTATGCTTGGGCTACATTGATGATATTGTGGATAAGGTCATGGTGGATACGGTACGAGACAAAATTAAAAATGTTAATCTGGATGGTATTCCACTGGCTGATAAGCAATTAGAGGAGACGATTATCAATAAAGGTTGGAATCCATATCCATTAGTACGATATTCAGAGCGACCAGATGTTGTGGCTTCGCATATTATGGAAGGAAGGCTCGTAATTTTCGTTGATACCTCACCCAGCGTAATGATTTTGCCTACCACTTTTTTTGACCTGTGCCAGCATGCAGAAGAGAATCGGCAAACCGCTTTTATGGGTAGCTATTTACGCTGGGTACGTTTTATAGGCATATTCGCCTCGATGTTTCTGCTTCCGATGTGGCTGCTAATGGTTATCAATCCCGAATTAAAACCGGCGTTTCTCGATTTTATCGGCCCTCAAAAGGAAGCGCATTTTCCGCTGATTGCCCAGTTTATCATTGTGGAACTAGGGGTCGATCTTATGCGAATGGCAGCTGTGCATACTCCGACACCATTGGCTTCCGCCATGGGGTTGATTGCAGCCATTCTGGTTGGTGATATAGCGGTTAAGACGGGACTGTTCGTAAATGAAGTCGTATTGTACATGGCTGTTGCTGCCATAGGAATGTTCGCAACACCAAGCTATGAGCTGGGACTCGCGAATAGACTGATTCGACTATTCCTGCTGATTGCTGTTGCTATTTTTCACGTACCAGGCTTTGTCGTGGGCACGACACTGATCATTTTGATGCTGACGCTGCATCGGTCATATAATTCTTCGTATTTGTGGCCGTTTATTCCTTTTAATGCCAAAGCGTTAGCTTCCATTTTGTTCCGTATGCCTGTACTTGATGCGCCTAACCGCCCGTCATTTAATAAAACGAGGGACAATACGCGTATGCCCCATACGGATGCCAACACCGATTCGAACTCAGGCAATGGACAGGAGCATTAATGTAAATGATCTGCATAAAAATCCATTGTTCTTGATGTTTTTTTTGCTATACTGGTGTAAACATTCGATGGAATATGACTAGCTTGTTCCAGAAAGAGAGGCGCCAGAACATGTATTTGCATGGAAGCAGTAAAATTAACAGCAATGGACATTTGGAGATTGGCGGATGTGATACCACGCTTTTGAAAGAGCGTTTTGGCACGCCGCTATATATTGTAGACGAACAGTTAGTCCGCCGGCGCTGCCGGGAATTTATAGAAGCATTCCGTGAGACCGGTTTAAAGTTTCAAGTGGCTTATGCAAGCAAAGCATTTTGTGTTATGGCAATGTGCGCTTTAGCTGCTGAAGAAGGGATGTCGCTCGACGTTGTTTCCAGCGGAGAGCTGTTCACAGCGCTGCAAGCAGGGTTCCCGGCAGAACGAATCCATTTTCATGGCAATAACAAGACGCCGGAAGAAATTGAAATGGCGTTAGAGGCGCAAATTGGCTGCTTTGTCGTTGATAGCAAGATGGAATTGCATTTGTTACAGGCTCTCGCCTCTGAAAAAGGACAACAGGTCAATATTTTACTGCGGGTTACGCCGGGGGTTGAGGCGCATACGCATGAATATATGGCCACAGGTCAAGAAGATTCAAAATTTGGTTTTGACATTGCGAATGGCACAGCCCGTCAAGCGGTGGAACAGGCTATCAAGCTGGATCACCTTAATCTGCTGGGAGTACATTCTCATATCGGCTCGCAAATCTTCGAAGTCAATGGCTTCCAAATGGCTGCCGAGCGGGTCGCAGTTTTTTGCAGGGAGATTAAGGAACAGCTTCAGTATTCCTTCAAGGTGATTAATCTCGGTGGGGGATTTGGTATCCGTTACACAGAGGAGGACACACCGCTGAAACTATCCACCTATGTACAGGCTATCGGCGAAGCGGTGAAAACTCATTTTTCAGGGCTTTACGATGAACTTCCAGAAATTTGGATTGAGCCGGGACGCAGTATTGTAGGTGATTCAGGTACAACCTTGTATACGGTAGGAAGCATCAAGGATATTCCGCAGGTTCGTAAATACGTTTCTGTAGACGGCGGAATGACAGATAATCCACGTCCTGCACTGTATCAGGCCAAGTATGAAGCAATGCTGGCTAATCGAGCGCAAGATGCGAACGAAGAGACAGTGTCCATTGCAGGCAAATGCTGTGAAAGCGGCGATATGCTTATTTGGGATGTAGAACTGCCTCGCCCGAATAGCGGAGACTTGCTCGCTGTTGCCTCAACCGGAGCTTATAATTACTCCATGGCGAGCAATTATAACCGGATACGCCGACCAGCAGTTGTATTTGTCAACAACGGTGAGGCCGAGCTGGTAGTGCGTCGGGAAACCTACGAGGATATCGTTCGCAATGATGTTTTGCCACAGCGCTTGGTTCGTGATCAAGCCAGTTCAGTGGTTCAGCCCAATGCCAAGATTACGGTTTCGTCCTGATTGTGGAATTTAAAATTCAAGCAGGCCATTGCGTCGGTAATAATAGACCGGGGACAATGGCCCCTTTTTTTTGGACAAGGCTTTGCTAAGCGCGCCAATTCATAGTAAACTGGAACTTGATGTTATTTAGTTCTCAAAACAGGTTGAAAAGGAGATACAAACAATGAAAAAAGGTAGAATAGATCTTGAAAACGGCGGTATCGTCGAAATTGACTTTTTCCCAGAAGAAGCTCCAAACACCGTTGCTAACTTTGAAAAGCTGGCAAACAGCGGTTACTACAATGGTTTGAGCTTCCACCGTGTCATCCCGGGCTTTGTTGCTCAAGGGGGTTGTCCGATCGGTAATGGTACTGGCGGTCCTGGCTACACCATTGACTGTGAAACAGCTACGAATACAACAAAGCATGCCAAAGGCGTTCTGTCCATGGCTCATGCAGGTCGCAACACAGGTGGCAGCCAATTCTTTATTTGCTACGCTCCACAGCCGCATTTAGATGGAGTACATACTGTATTTGGTAAAGTAACCAAAGGTATGGAATTCATTGATGCTGTAAAACAAGGCGACAAAATGAAAGAGGTTAAAGTATTTGACGTGTAATTTACCATTACATGCATGATTTGAATTCCTTTAAATAGCGTTGCACCTAAGCCGTTCTGTCTTTGGACAGGGCGGCTTTTGTTGTCTTTTGTTTGACGGTTTGCTGATTTTTACAATCACGTAGGTATTACAGTGCGTAAGATCACATTCGAAAAGTAAGTGTTGTGATAGCCTTTTCATAAGAATGCATTTTCCATTTATTTTATATGAGTATTCAAGCTCAGTAAGAGTTGGAAAAGAAGGGGGCTTATCACATTGTCTATTTTAACGCGCACAAATCGACTCGGATTTTTTGAAATCCGGCTGGAATCCATTGGTGGACTCGGCGCAAATCTGGCTGGCAAAATGTTGGCCGAAACCGGGGTACTTGGTCTGGGACTGAATGCTTCAAATTTCTCATCCTACGGTTCGGAAAAGAAGGGATCTCCAGTTAAAAGCTTTGTTCGCTTCTGTGAGCCGGAGGTGGATATTCGCGATCACAGTCCGATCGAGCAACCGCATGTGGTAGGCATTTTCCATGAAACGTTATACAAAACGGTAAATGTAATCAGCGGCCTGCCAGCAGATGGGATTGTAGTGGTCAATTCCACACGTCCGGCAGAAGAAATACGGGCTGATTTGGGACTGGTATCCGGTACATTAGCAGTGGTGGATGCGATGGGCATCGCACTGGAAGAGCGGACCAAACTAAATACGTCCATGCTAGGTGCCTTGTTCCGTGTCTGTGATTTCCTGGACCCGGAAGCAATGAGATCGGTTATTCGCAGTACTTTTGAAAAGAAAAATCCACAATTAGTGGAACCTAATCTGCGTACGTTTAATCGTGGTTTTGAAGAAATGCAACTACATGTATATCCGGTTACTGCTGATGCGCAGGATCGGGTTTTTGAACGTCCGCAGCCTTTGCTAGGGTACGAAACTCAATTGCTGGGGGGCGTTATTGCAACTCAGGGCAACAGCATGACGAAAGATGTTAGTGGTTCACGTCAGGGTTATGTACCTGAGTATGAAGCTGATAAATGTACTCATTGTGCCAAGTGTGATTCGATTTGCCCGGATTACTGCTTTGTATGGGAAGAGCAAGCAGACAAACGCGGAAGAATGATGCCGTTTTTGCAAGGGATTGATTACCAGTATTGCAAAGGGTGTCTGAAGTGTGTAGATATTTGCCCGTCAGGGGCATTAAGCTCGCGTCGCGAACAATGGGGCTGGGCGGAGCAGAATCGCGTTGCCCACCAATTTCCAGTATATGAAGGAGGGCGTGCGTAATGGCAAAGCTGGAGGAAGAACTCAAACAGACGGGCGCCGCACAAGTGACAACATTCGAATCCGGTAATGAAATGGCAGCTACGGCGGCTGCGCAGATCAATTATCATATGATGGGATATTTCCCGATTACGCCGTCGACTGAGGTAGCACAGTATCTGGATCAAATGAAAACGCGTGGTCAGCATAATATTAAACTGGTTGCAGCAGATGGAGAACACGGATCGGCAGGGATTTGTTATGGAGCTGCGGCAGCAGGAGCGCGGGTTGTGAACGCTACCAGTTCGCAAGGTTTCCTATACATGCTGGAGCAGTTGCCTGTTCAGTCGGGTACCCGTTTTCCTATGGTTATGAATCTGGTGACAAGAGCTGTCAGTGGTCCCTTGGATATTCGGGGGGATCATTCGGACCTGTATTATGGTTTGAATACAGGCTGGGTCATTTTGACGGCAAGTACGCCACAGGCTGTGTATGATATGAACATTATGGCCCTGAAAATTGCAGAGCATAGCGATGTACGATTGCCTGTAATGGTCGCATACGACGGTTTTTATACGTCCCATCAAAAACGTAAAGTGCAATATTTTGCCGATGCAGAGACCGTGCGCGATTTTGTAGGCCCCAACCCGAACCTAAATTATCCGAATATTACGGATTTTGATCATCCTGTCACTGTGGGTGCGCATATGAACGGCGATGATCTGACGAATAATCACGTTCAACTGTCCGAAGCGTTGAAGCTTTCAGAAGGAGTATATGAGCAGGTAGCAGCAGAATATGCCGCTTTATCCGGTCGGGAATATCCGATTTTGGATCTGTATCATATGGAGGATGCTGAGGTTGCGGTATTTTTGCTGAATTCGGCGGCTGAATCGGCCAAGGATGTGGCAGATCAACTCCGCACGCGCGGCATTAAAGCCGGTGTGATTCGTCCGAATATCATCCGGCCATTCCCAGCTGCACAACTGCGGGAGGCATTGCGCCATGTCAAGGCGCTGTTGGTGGGTGAACGTGCAGATTCGTACGGGTCAGATGGTGGTAATTTGACGCATGAAATCAAGGCGGCGTTGCAAGAGGACCCGTTGAACCAAACCATCGTGTTAAGCCGTATCTTTGGCTTGGGTGGTAAGGACTTTTATGCGGAAGATGCAGAGGCCTTCTTCCAGCTTGCGATTCAGGCGGCAGAGGCTGGACGCGCGGAGAAGCCTTTTGATTATTACGGGGTTAATCCAGGCTCTCCAGACAAGGTGATGCCGCAAGTCATGCAGCCACCACGTGGCAATGCATACCGTACGGGGCTGATTCAGGTTACGCCGGACGAGGCGACTGGGAAGCTCAAAGTCAAGGTACCACCTCTGCGTTCGTTGACAACCAAACCACGCCGTCTTACACCAGGGCATGGGGCTTGTCCTGGTTGTGGAGCCTTGTCTGCGCTTGAGCTATTTTTTAAAGGAATTGAAGGCGATATTGTCGTACTATTCCAGACTGGCTGCGTTTATGTGGTGACGACAGGGTATCCATATACATCACACAAGCAACCGATGATCCACAATCTTTTTCAAAACGGGGCCGCTACCCTTTCAGGTGCGCTGGAAGCTTACATGGAGATGAAGCGACGTAATGAAATTGAGATATCCGATGATCCAACCTTTATCATGATCAGTGGTGACGGCGGGATGGATATCGGTATGGGTTCTGCAATTGGTGCGGCTCTGCGTAACCATAAACTGATTATGCTGGAATATGACAACGAGGGGTACATGAATACAGGTTCGCAGCAATCGTACTCCACTCCAATGGGGCATATGACCAGTACATCGGGTGTAGGGAAAATGCAAAAAGGGAAGCAAGGGCATCATAAGGATACCGTACAAATCATGGCCGCCTGTAACATCCCGTATGCTTTTACCGCAGCCGAAAGCCATCCGCAGGATATGCTGCGCAAAGCGGCCAAGGCTCAATGGTATGCCAACAACGTGGGTACGGCATATGGTAAAATTCTGTGTGCCTGCCCGCTCAACTGGAAATCCGAAGACAGACTGGGTACTAGCATCGTAGGCGCCGCAGTTGAGTCTTGCTTCTTTCCTTTGTACGAAATCGAACAGGGAAGCACGACGATTACGTACAATCCGGAAGACAAGGGAAAACGGATTCCAGCCGCAGAATGGCTGAAATTAATGGGTAAAACGAAGCATCTTCTCAAAGAGGAAGCAACGCTGGCTACCTTTGAGCAGGAGATTGAGCGTCGCTGGACTATCCTGAAAAAGAAACATGAAATTTCGGAGTTATAATTCTGTTTTTTGCATAATAATCGTGTAACATTGTTAGCCGCTGTTTCGGCACCAGTTCGATTGAGATTCCTTGCGCTTGCTGCGCAAGGAATCTTTTTTTGCGTTTATGGATTGAGGCATAAAAAAACAGGTAATGATTTCCGATATAGGAGTGGAGGCCTATAGAAGGCATGTTATAAAGTTTTCTTCTGAATTTTAAGATGCAATGAGGTGCAGGTAATGATTAAGCTGAATACAGTTGAAATAATTGAAATTATAAAGAAGCAAATCCCCAAGGTTATGAACATCACGCCAGTGGAACTCAAGTTTACGGATGATTTTGGACGGGCATCGCTGGCGGCAACTGAACACAAATTCACGCTGACGAACCAGCATTATTCTGCCAAGGTGATGGATTGCGTGTTAGAAACACAAGTGCGCCCTATTTTAATGTGTGAAATTATTTATTTTCTAAAATGCGAGTTTATTGATGGACATGTGGATGTACGACTGGATTATGAAGCATGTTCTGAGGGAGAGCGAGGACCTGTCGCTTCGGCCGTTATTACCTTTGACCATGATACACAGCTTGGAGTCGACGAACTGGCCGATCTGATTGATCTGGCACTTCATATGAATGATAAATCCTGGTTTGAAGAACTCTCCAGCCAATATGTCAAAACCAAAGCAGGAGCTTCTATTAGATAACTTGCTTTTTTTTGAAGTCGGTGCTAATATACGTAACAAGTTTAATGTTAATTCAATTAAATAAGAGCAAGATCCTTCGGGGCGGGGCGAAACTCCCCACCGGCGGTGATGACATGTTTGTGAATCGCTTCTGTGAACACAGCATGGCTTAGTCCGTGACCCGGATGCTGAACAATCAGCAGAAGGTGGACCTGGTGTAATTCCGGGACCGACAGTATAGTCTGGATGGGAGAAGGATACGAAGCGCATGTGCATGACGTGGCATGTGCCAATTTTTAGCATACTTAAAAGTACGTACGGCTTATTTCGTTGTAGGACAGCATCAGACGATAGCTTTTTTTAGCTTTCTTTTTGATAACGTTCTGAGCGTAATTGCTGTATCTTCGATCATGCTTTCTTTTGGCAAACCTATGATTTCATGTCATTTTAAGACATACATGAACTGCGCTTGTATACTACATACGTGACTCTCATCACCCCCATGACGGATTGAATCCTGACTGGGGGTTATTTGCGCTTACAGCAGATGAATTAGGGATAAACTGAAATGTAGTGGAAAGGAGTGAAAGCATGTTTACCGGATTGGTCGAGGAAGTGGGTCGCATTCAAAGTATTTCTAAGAGCGGTGAAGCGATGGTGCTGGGGATTTCGGGTTCTGTGGTATTGGGCGATTTGAAAATCGGCGATAGTGTCTCGGTAAATGGGGTTTGCCTGACGGCAATACAGATTGGTACTAAAGATTTTAAGGTTGATGTGATGCCAGAGACTTTTCGCAGCAGTAATCTAAGGGAACTCAGATCCGGCAGCCGAGTCAACCTGGAGCGGGCGATGGCGGCGAATGGAAGGTTCGGAGGACATATCGTACAGGGACATGTAGACGGAACGGGTACGATTCGCGGAGTGACATCAGACCAGAATGCGGTTGTGTTCGAAGTTGAGCCTTCTGATCAAGCATTATTCAAATATGTTCTCCTCAAAGGGTCAATTACAATTGATGGTATCAGCCTCACAGTCGCGCAGCGTACGAGAGATAGCTTTGCCGTATCCATCATCCCCCACACCTTAGCCGAAACGGCCTTACAAGCCAAACGTGAGGGAGACACTGTGAATATTGAATGCGACATATTGGGCAAATATGTGGAGCAGCTTTTACATTACAGAGGTTCAGTACCGATGGAGAGAGCAGATCAAGCTCCTCTTAGTTTGGACTATTTGGCGAAACACGGCTTTGCTTGATACAGAATGATAGAAAATTTGGTTCAGGAGCATTCGTGACTTAAGACATAAGGAGGAGAGGGTTATGGATAGAGGCATCCAAACAAGTGCGACGACAAACATCATGGAGCAGGGCGAGTTGCACCATGACGAAGAGATTCGATTGGATTCCATCGAAGAAGCATTGGAGGATTTAAAGAACGGCAAAGTCGTTATTGTAGTGGATGATGAACAGCGGGAAAATGAAGGCGACTTTATCGCTTTGGCTGAAAAAGCATCGCCTGAGGTCATCAACTTCATGATTACAGAAGGTCGCGGGTTGGTCTGCGTGCCGATCACACAGCACAGAGCCGAGGCATTGGAATTGCATCCTATGGTAGAGCAAAACACAGATTTTCACGGTACCGCCTTTACGGTATCGGTAGATCATATGAAGACAACAACGGGGATTTCAGCGGCCGAGCGCTCTTTGACTGTTCGCGCCTTAGCCGACGAAGCAATCACGGGCAGCGATTTCCGCAAACCTGGTCACATGTTCCCGCTAATTGCTCGCGATGGTGGGGTCTTGCAACGCGCTGGTCATACTGAAGCGGCTGTCGATCTGGCCCGACTCAGCGGCTTCAAGCCCGCCGGGGTCATTTGCGAAATTATAAAGGAAGATGGCTCAATGGCCCGCTTGCCTGATTTGGCCGTGATCGCCAAGCGACATCAATTGAAGCTGATTAGCATTCAACATTTAATTGAATACCGTCGTCGTTTGTCATTGTAAATAATTCAAAAAAAGAGAGGTTGATAAGCATGGCACGTTTTCTGGAAGGTAATCTTGTATCAAGTGGTTTAAAGTATGGTATTGTGGTGGGCAGATTTAATGAGTTTATTACAAGCAAACTGTTAAGTGGTGCGCTTGACGCACTTCAACGACATGGTGCACAGGAAGATGAAATTGATGTAGCATGGGTGCCGGGTGCATTTGAAATCTCACTTATTGCACAAAAAATGGCTGCAAGCGGAAAATATGATGCCGTCATTACGCTTGGCACGGTTATCCGTGGCTCTACTTCACACTATGATATCGTCTGCAATGAAGTGGCCAAGGGTGTGGCGGCAAGCAGTCTGAAAACGGGTGTCCCCATTATTTTTGGTGTAG
Organism: Paenibacillus polymyxa M1; assembly: GCF_000237325.1. Taxonomy (NCBI): domain Bacteria; kingdom Bacillati; phylum Bacillota; class Bacilli; order Caryophanales; family Paenibacillaceae; genus Paenibacillus; species Paenibacillus polymyxa. The sequence continues at coordinate 3,452,453 of NC_017542.1, read as the reverse complement.
TGACTACGGAAAATATTGAGCAGGCTATTGAACGAGCAGGTACGAAGGCTGGTAATAAAGGTTGGGATTCTGCGCTGGCTGCGATTGAAATGGCCAATCTCGGTAAGCAGTTCTAATGATATAAATGGCTGAAAGAACGGCATAAACTGCAAAGTGGAAAAGGGATTGGATTGTTAAGCAAGGCGATGACGTATATACTACAGAAAGAGGGATTGATAACGTAGAGCATAAGTGCTAATGGGGAAAGGTATTGTTGAATGATGATTGGAGTAAGGCAGGGGGAAGCACATTGACAGTCGTAAATTACAAGCTGGAAACATTCGAGGGTCCGCTGGATCTACTGTTGCATCTGATTGATAAAGCCGAGATTGACATTCAGGATATCCCGATTAGCGATATTACTGATCAGTACATGGCTTTTTTGCACAGTATGCAGGAGCTGGAGCTGGACATTACAAGCGAGTTTCTAGTGATGGCGGCGACGCTCTTATCCATTAAGAGTAAATTGTTGCTTCCCAAGCCACCTGTGATGGAATATGACGATTTGGATTATTATGAAGAAGAGGACTATGATCCACGCGAGGAACTGGTTCGCAAGCTGGTGGAGTATCGCAAATACAAAGGGATTGCTCGCCACCTGAGTGAACGTGAGTGGGAACGGAGTCTGATTTATGGCAAGGAGCCGGAAGATTTGAGCGCATTCTTGCCAACCGAACCCGCGAATCCGGTGCATGGGCTGCATGCAAGTGATTTGGTCGCGGCCTTTCAGCGTGCATTGCGCAAAGCTGAACGACGTACGACGGTAACCCGTGTTCATCGGGACGAAATTTCAGTCAAGGACCGTATCCGGCAAGTTATCGGGGCGTTAGAGATGGTGGGGACTGGAGGACGGTTGCTGTTCTCCAAGCTGATGCATGAGGACATGTATCGGCATGAGGTGGTTGTAACCTTTTTGGCTATCCTTGAATTGATGAAAATGAAGCAAATCTTCTGTTATCAGGAGAAGCTTTTCGATGATATTGTAATGGAGTGGAGAGGGGATTTACGGGTTAATGGATTATCTGAAGCTGAAATCAATTATTGAGGGGCTGCTGTTTCTTGCGGGAGAGGAAGGGTTGTCCACCAAGCAGATCGCCGACATTGTAGAGCAGCAGCAAGAGCTGGTTGAAAAGTGTCTGGAGGATATGAAACAGGACATGGAGCAGGGAGGAAGAGGCCTGCAGCTTGTCCGTATTGCTGGCCATTATCAGCTTGCAACCTTATCCGAACATGCACCCTATTTTGAAAAGCTCGCCTACTCTCCGGCACGTGCCTCACTGTCTCAAGCTGCTTTGGAGACACTGGCTATTGTGGCCTATCGCCAGCCCATTACAAGAGTTGAAATCGAAGAAATTCGGGGTGTCAAATCCGAGCGGGCCATACATACACTGGTCAACAAGGAGCTCATTGAAGAGAAAGGTCGAGCTGAGGCCATCGGACGACCAATATTGTATGGAACGACGAAATCATTCTTGGATTATTTCGGTCTAGGCTCTCTCGAAGATCTGCCGCAACCGGAGCAGTTCGAGGATTCAGACAATTTGGAAGAAGAGACACAGCTATTGTTCGAGCGTCTGGAGAGCAGCCAGCCTGCAGAGAACGATTCGGATCTGGAATCCTAAGTTCATAAAATTTAAAAGACAGCCAGTCCTTACGTTGTTGAGGGCTGGCTGTTTGGCATTTTAAGATGCATGATTTTCCGCCGAAGGGTCATACTATTTTTGCCATGATATTCTATAGCAAAAGGGTAGGGAGGACTCGCCAGTGTGGAAATGGATCAGTATCGCCACCATCATCGTTATATTCATCGTACTGGCTATTCTGCTCTCTCGTATTCGATTGAAGCTGGAAATTGCCAAGCATGACAATGATGATCGGGCGCATCTAGAGATCAGAATTCTGTACGGGTTGGTCAAAATGGATTACGATATTCCAGCCATTCTCATAACAGGTTTGAAAAAAGGGCTTCTCTATCGGCTTGACCGCAATAAAAACATACATAAAACGGATGCTTCTGTGGATAGCGGAAATATTGATATCGAAAAAATCAAGCAATTTATACATGATATACGGGTTTTGCTCAAAGGAACACAATCTTTACAGCGATGGCTGCGACATACATTGGCCCATGTAACAGTGTCCAAAATGGAGTGGTCTACCAATATTAGTCTGGCTGACGCAGCTTATACAGCGACCTCAACTGGTATGTTATGGGGGCTAAAAACGACCTTGATCGGTTTTGCTTCCAGCATTGTGCGCATGGACTGTACCCCAAAGGTGTTTGTTGTGCCTTATTGGGTGGACCGACTACGTTTTACTACCATCTTGAACTGTGAAGCAAAAATATCGCTCGGTTATTTAATCTTTTCCATGCTCAGATTAGCTTTCCGCATATGGCGTGTTCCGGGAGGACCAGAGGCATGGAAGCGGGTTATTTCCAAAAATCCTGAGAATCAACAAGCCAGCAGTGAGGAATAAACAGTGTAGAGGATTGACATACATATTTCCCTGAACCTTTGCGCACAATAGCGAAAGAAAAGCAGTCTACGCTTGAGATAAGCAGAGGAGGAATAAAACATGTCAGATCATCCGATTCAAGGGCTCATGCAAACCGCGATGGAGAACATCAAGGCCATGGTGGACGTGAATACGATTGTGGGAGACGCGGTGGAAACACCCGATGGTTCCGTTATTTTGCCAATCAGTAAGGTAGGATTTGGGTTCGCAGCCGGGGGAAGTGATTTTAACGTAGATGAAGAGGCGCTCCATACTTCCTCAGCATCCGGTAATCATAGTGGGAAGGAAGTACATCCTTTTGGTGGCGGTAGCGGTGGTGGTGTATCTATTCATCCCATTGCCTTTCTAGTTGTCGGCAAACAGGGAGCACAAATCGTTCCGCTGGACAATCAAACGCATCTGTTTGAGAAAATCATCGACTCCACACCATACCTGATCGATAAGGTTCAGTCTATCTTCCAGAATTCAGGCAGCAACATGCAGACTCCACCTCCACAGGTACCTGCAAATGCTAATACTGACCAAAGTCAATCTGGACCGGCTTACTTGTAAAAGTTATTGAAATTAAAAGTGTGCTCTCAAGAAGGTATCCCCAAGCCGAGCGTGGCCTAGGAATACCTTCTTTTTAGTATCAACTCGCCTCTATTCCTGAATATACTGCCTTCCACCAATGACAGCATGTATACAGTGACTGAATTCTTGGTAATAAAATGTATTCACTGATAGTTCATTTTTTCGGTTTTCTTCGGGTGCGAACTGGGATAGGTAAACGAAGTCAGGGTAGATCACTTCATTCGTCATATAAGCAGATACCGTGGCATCCGGGCGACGATGTCGATTAAGAGAATCAATAATACCTTGAGCCGGCAAGATGCCAATCCCATGGCCATAGAAAGAATCTTCCTTCAGTTTGATGACATTTTCTCCCTTCCATTCCAATGCATCGGACGACACATCTGGATTGTTAAAATACAGAATGTCCCCAGGAACCGCTTTATGGCTGCCTTGCTGTTGTATAAGCCTGAGATCACTGTCATAGTGCCAATCATACAACAGCATATCTGCAAAAATCTGATTAAACTCACTTTCTAGAATGGAATCCAGTACTCCTTTGTACAACACAATAACCATTGCTGTTGCACATTCAAAAGCGTATTGTTGACCGTTTATAAAGATATCTTTGATTCCTTGCGCCGGAGTGACACCTGCTTTGATCCGAAAACCGCCTTTTTCCGTTAACTCCCAAAATTGTGGGTTGCAACGCGCGGTAGCAAAAGTGGCGAAGGATACACCACTTTGATGCAATGCTTGTGCGGATTCTACAATCCGCGATCTTAAAATCATTTCAAACTGTAATCGCTGCATGTTGTAACCCCCCGATTCATATTTAACGTTTAGTAACTAATATTATATGTGTTCAGGAGTGCAAGTTGCTTGGTTAACATAGAAAGAAAGCAAAAGAGGAGCGGCTAATGACTATCCTGTACAAGGAATTTTCTGTTATAAAGGTGGACATACTTTGAACAGCTTGGACATAGAATGGTACAAGACTTGCTCAAAACCGGAGGAATCCAAATGTTTAAAAAAAAACAACATATCCATGCGGACCACAGCCATTTTAAGAATAAGGCACGCGCATTTGTTTTACCGCTAGCGCTTATGTTTGTTTTGTCATTGCCGCTTACATTGCTGAGTCCACAGCCTGTTCTGGGAGCGGTGACAACAGAAGCAACACCGCCCGCGTTAGGAACTCATGCACAGGCTGCTTCTTTAATTGATGTCACATCAGGACGGATCATATATTCAGCCGAAGGTGACCGGGAGCTCCGAATAGCTAGCCTAACCAAAATTATGACTGCGATTGTAGCCATTGAACATGGACGCTTGCAGGACCGAGTAAAAGTGAGTTCAACGGCGTATGCCAAAGAAGGCTCCTCGCTTTTTCTGCAAATGGGTGAACAAATGACGCTGGAAAATATGCTATACGGCTTAATGCTCCGTTCGGGTAATGATGCAGCTTCTGCCATTGCCGAGCATGTTGGGGGGACAGAGGAGGGATTTGTCCATTTAATGAATGACAAGGCGGTTCAGCTTGGGCTAAACCATACGCATTTTGCTAATCCTCATGGGCTGGATGCCGATGGACATTATTCCTCAGCCAACGATATGGCCCGGCTCACTGCTTATGCGCTGCATAACCCAACTTTTGCCCGTATCGTAAAAACAGAACTGAAGAAAGCACCGAACCCCAACGATTCCTGGGACTATTCATGGCATAATAAAAACAAAATGCTGCGGCTGTATGAGGGAGCTGACGGTGTAAAAACAGGCTTCACTAAAAAAGCGTTTCGTTGCCTGGTCAGCTCGGCCACACGTGAGGGGCGCCAGCTCGCTGCTGTTACCTTGAATGACGGGGACGATTGGAATGACCATGCCCGTATGCTTGATTACGGCTTTCGATATTATCCTCTCATTCCGATTACGGACAAGCAGCAGCCTATTGATGGTTACCCCCTCTTGACAGGGGCGAGTTTCTCTTATCCTCTACATGATGGTGAGAAGACTCAATTGCACAAAAGACTGGTGTTGTTTAAAAATTCCGCTTCGGCGGATAGAGCTGACGTGTCTTTTGGTTTACGAGGACGGGTCGAATTTTTACTGGAAGGTAAATTGATCGGTTCTGTTCCTGTATATGAAAAAGGTAGTAAGCTGCCTACTCAAACTATTGTACAGCCACAGCAGGAGGCTCCGACTGCACAAGTTCCTGCAAACCATACTCAGCCACGAGGTTGGACGAGCAAATGGAATGAAATTCTTAAAAATCTGTTCAGATCATAAGGCAAGTAGGCTTGATGCTATAAAGCTGCGGTGTCACATCATTGGGAAAAGGGGGAATCAGTCATGATTCATCTCATATGGGTGGCTTTGATTTGTATAGGATTTGTATTTGCAGCCGCACAGGGAAATATAGAGGTGGTGACGAAGGCGGCTTTTGACGGGGCAACTACGGGTGTTACAGTATGCTTTGGACTGATAAGTGTGCTGGTATTCTGGATGGGCATGATGAGGCTGGCTGAAGACGGTGGGCTCTTGCAGAAAATATCTAAGCTGCTTTCTCCTTTGGTCGCCTTTCTCTTTCCTGATGTTCCGCGTAATCATCCCGCTATGGGCTACATTTTGTCCAATATGAGCGCCAATCTGCTCGGATTGGGGAATGCAGCAACGCCCATGGGGATCAAGGCGATGCAAGAGTTACAAACGCTCAATCCTGATAAGCAAACCGCTACACCTGCCATGTGTACGCTGCTCGCGCTGAATACAGCCAGCATTACGCTTATTCCTACAACGTTGATCGCCATTCGGCTAAATTTTCATTCCGCCCACCCGGCTGAAATCGTCGGAACGACACTGGTGGCGACCGCAATAGCCACCTTTGCTGCCATTGCGGCGGATCGTTGGTATCGTAGTCGAGAATTGCGCCGCCGTCCTCCAGCGAATCCGCCATCCCAGACCTCCTTGGCGCCACGTACCTCGCAAGCACCAACATCTGTGGCTTCTTCACATGTACCGCCCATATCTTCACCTGCCGTGCCGCGAACGGGAATCACAGCTACCAAGGGCAGGGACACCACTTGGAAAGGATGAGGGAGGCATGCTGAATTTTATTAACCTCGTATCGACTTGGGCCATCCCGGTTATTCTTGCTTTTATTCCTTTATATGCATATGCCAAAAAGGTCCCTGTCTACGATTCTTTTGTAGATGGAGCCAAAGACGGCTTTTCTACCGCCATCAGCATTATTCCTCATCTTGTAGGCATGATGGTGGCGATTAGCATTTTTCGAGCATCCGGCGCTTTGGACTATGTAATATCCTGGGTAACCCCGTGGATTAAAAACTGGGGCGTACCTGGCGAGGTGCTGCCTTTAGGCTTGCTCCGTCCATTGACGGGCACTGGTTCACTTGCGTTCACGACGGATCTAATTCGCACTTATGGTCCCGATTCCATGATCGGTCGGATTGCTTCAACGATTCAGGGCAGCACAGATACGACGCTGTATGTATTAACTGTATATTTTGGTGCGGTAGGTATCCGCAATGGACGATATGCCTTGAAGGTGGGACTATTTTCAGATGTGGTTGGTTTTGTGGCGGCTATTGCCATTTGTTTGCTTGTATTTTGAATTTTGCATCGTTTTTTGAACGGGGGTTGTGATTTTGCTCATGGATGGGTATCATTAGCATGAGGTGAATTAGCGAACATGGAAAGATTGCAGAAAATATTGGCCCAAGCCGGTGTAGCTTCCAGACGTAAATGTGAGGAGCTTATTCAGGCGGGCAGTGTGGAAGTAAACGGGGTTACCGTAACTGAGCTGGGAACGAAAGCAGACCCTGATCAAGATATGATTACAGTAAAGGGACGCCCGATCAAAACTGAGAAAAAAATCTATTTGATGATGAACAAACCCAAAGGGGTCATTACAAGCGCTTCCGATCCGGAAGGTCGCAAAATTGTGTCTGACTATCTAAAAGGCGTCAAGGAACGCGTATATCCGGTCGGACGTCTTGATTACGACACCGAAGGGCTGCTGTTGCTTACCAATGACGGAGAGTTCGCCAATCTGCTCACCCATCCCAAGCATCATGTGCCGAAGACGTATGTGGCTACAGTCAAAGGCGTTCCGCACGGTACTGAGCTGGACAAGCTGAAAAAAGGAATCGTGCTGGAGGATGGCATTACTGCACCGGCCGAGGTAGAATATAAGGATGTAGATCCGGACGGTAAGGAATCTGTGATCCAGATTACCATTTATGAAGGCAGAAATCGCCAGGTAAGACGGATGTTTGAGGCCATTTCGCACCCAGTCATCCGACTCAAGCGGATTGCTTTTGGGGATCTATTGCTTCAAAACTTGAAGCGTGGTCTCACCAGACCCCTAACCAAGGACGAAATCAACCGTCTCATTCAACTTGCCAAATCAGACAACACGAAAAAGAAACGGACAGGACGGGGGTCATAACCCCGGCCTTTTTGGCGTAAAGAGACTATTGGATGAGAGTAAAGTTTGACCAAGCACGGGAAAATAGTAAAATAGAGAGAATGCTTTTTTTAGCGAAGGGGCTGGGAATATGTCAGAACAAAGCAACCGCATATTAATTGTAGATGATGAAGAACGCATTCGCCGCCTTCTGCGGATGTATCTGGAAAAAGAAGGATACGAGATTGAAGAAGCTGAGGATGGCGAGATTGCTCTCCAAAAAGCGACTGCAAGCGATTACAGTATTATTTTGCTCGATGTGATGCTTCCGGGTATGGACGGGATTGAAGTGTGTACACGGCTGCGCCAAACCAAATCTACACCTGTGATTATGCTGACAGCCAAAGGCGAGGAAGTGAACCGCGTGCAAGGCTTCGAAGTCGGAGCTGATGATTACGTGGTCAAGCCCTTCAGCCCGCGAGAGGTCATTTATCGGGTAAAGGCAATTTTACGACGGTCGTCGGAGACTGCTTTTTTAACGAAAGAGGCTGTGCCAAGCAATAGTATTGTTTTTCCAAATCTTATTATTGAGCATGATGCACACCGGGTAACTGCAGGCGGAATTGAAATCAGTCTAACGCCTAAAGAGTACGAGCTGTTGCATTATTTGGCGGTGTCGCCAGATAAAGTCTTCTCACGCGAAGAACTGCTGAAAGATGTTTGGAATTACGAATTTTTTGGTGATCTACGCACCGTGGACACGCATGTGAAACGGCTTCGTGAAAAGCTGAATAAGGTATCGCCAGAGGCAGCGGCTATGATTACGACCGTATGGGGCGTAGGTTATAAGCTGGAGGTTCCAAAATAACGTGAACTTCTGGAGATCGCTGGTAGGCAAGCTGTGGATCACCATCATTTGTCTTGTAGGTTCTGTGCTTATTTTTCTGGGGCTTTTTTTATTGCCGTACATCAACAGAAATTTTGCAGCACATGAATCGACGGAGATCAAGCATTTATTCACCTATACATGTATTGTCGGATTTTTATTGACGACCTTTTTTGCTCTATTTCTTTTTACTAAAATCACACAGCCTATGCAGCTGTTGATTCAGGCGGCGAATGCCATCCGTGAGGGAAGGTATGATACTCGGCTTTCGCTGGTGACCAGCGATGAAATTGGAGAGCTGGCGAAAACTTTTAACCATATGTCTACGGAACTGGAAGCGACGATCCGCAGTCTGAATGAGGAGAAAAACCACTTATCCAGTGTGCTGCGAAGTATGTCTGATGCCGTATTTACCTTCGACAGAAGTGGACAAATCATCTTGACGAATCCGCCTGCACAAAGTTTGCTGGATATTTGGAAAAAGCTGGAGTGGCAGGGGCGTGATCTGGAGGAATTCGGAGCTTCTGTGCCTGAGCCTTTGCTGCCTTTGTTCCATACGGTTATGGACAGAGGCGAGGATGTCGGAGACTACATCCATGTCAAGAAAGGCTCGTGGTCAGTGCAAATGGCGCCGCTGTATACAGATAACGCTATTCGTGGTGCAGTAGCTGTACTTAGAGATATTACGGAAGAAGTAAAACTTGAGAAGATGCGTAGCGATTTTGTAGCCAACGTATCCCATGAAATCCGTACACCCTTATCTATGATGCAGGGATACAGTGAGGCTTTGCTGGACGGCATGGCGGGTTCACCGGAAGAGTCTGAGGAGCTAGTACAGGTTATCCATGATGAATCATTGCGTATGGGAAGATTAGTCAAGGATCTGCTGGATCTGGCCCGAATGGAGGCAGGTCATACAGACATGTACCGTCAGGAAGTGGACGTAAATGAACTGATCGAGCGTGTTCACCGGAAATTTACGGTTCGTTCCAAGGAACGGGGACTGATACTCGATTATTATGAGCCAGATCAACACTTGCTGTTGCCTGAGGCAGATGAAGACCGACTGGAGCAGGTGTTGACCAATTTGCTGGATAATGCGTTCAGACATACACCCTCTGGGAAAAAAGTTACCATTGCGGCGGATCAAATTCGGGGAGAACGGAATGAGTTAATCCGCATTCGTATTAAAGATGAAGGTGTGGGCATTGCCAGTGAGGACCTACCTTATATTTTTGACCGCTTCTACAAGGCAGACAAGGCTAGAGTACGTGGTGAGGACAAAGGGACTGGGCTGGGGCTTGCCATTGTTAGAAACATCGTAGAGGCTCACGGAGGCTCTGTCTCAGCTGCTAGCGTGCTGGGAGAAGGGACGGAATTTACTATTTTGCTGCCAATCTCCAATAAAACAAGACAGGGCTCTGTAACAAGCTTATAACGACGGCTCATATGTCCCAGTTTGCAGGCATCCTCGGAAGAGGGTGCTTTTTGTTGAAAAATCAACATTTATCTTGTTCAACGTGGAACATTCAGTTTCAAGATGGATGCTTCTATGTTAGATAAGGGTATAAGAAAAGGCGCCTCGGTAGCCGGGCGCCTCTCTTTATAAATAAAACCAAGGAAGTTTTCACACTGACTGGAACTAATCCAGCACTACTTCTTGGGCAGTATTCAGTTCTGGCAAGCCTACGAGTTGAATCAGCACGTCTTTAGGCACAGCTTTGTCAACGGTCAGGATCATGATAGCTTCACCGCCAACAATTTTACGACCTACTTGCATAGAAGCGATGTTGACGCTGTTCTCCCCAAGCAAGGTGCCGACACGGCCGATAATGCCGGGTTTATCATTGTGTGAGATGAGCAGGAAATGAGCCTCCGGTGCCACATCTACCGGGAACTGGTTCAATCGAACAATACGTTCACCATAGCCTGCGAGCAGGGTGCCGGAAACACGTTGTTCTTCGCCGCTTTGCGTTTTGAGCGTAACGGTGATCAGATTGGTAAAGCCCTTGGTGGCAGGCGCCTGAGAGACGATGAGATGAACGTCACGTGTTTTGGCAAGATGCACAGAGTTTACGATGTTCACATCGCTGCCCAGATGACGGCTAAGCACGCCTTTCAAAATATAACGTGTGAGCGGCTGTGTATCCACAGAAGACAAATCGCCAGCGTAATCCACCTGGATTTCACGTACAGCCTGGTTGGTGATCTGAGCGGCAAAGCTGCCCAGCTTCTCTCCGAGTGAGAAATATGGCTGCAATTGCGTCATGACATTGGATGGTACTGGAGGCATGTTGACCGCATTTTTAAACGGCTCATCCCGTAAAATATGCAGCACCTGCTCAGACACGTCGATCGCCACGTTCTCCTGAGCTTCGACAGTCGATGCACCCAGATGTGGTGTAACGATAATTTTTGGATGGCTCAGGAACGGATGATCCTGTGCTGGTGGTTCCGACTCGAATACGTCAAAGGCTGCACCGGCAACGATACCTTCATCAATAGCTTCAACAAGTGCCATTTCATCGATAACTCCGCCTCGGGCACAGTTGATGATGCGCATTCCTTTTTTCATCACTTCAAACTGCGGACGTGCGATCATATGCTTGGTTTCTGGTGTTAATGGCGTGTGTACGGTCATGAAATCTGCGTTGCGGATAATTTCGTCCACGCTGGCCAGCTTGATGCCCAGCTTCTCAGCGCGTTCTTCAGTCAGAAACGGATCATAACCGAGGATGCTCATGCCAAATGCTTTGGCGCGTTTAGCTACCTCACTGCCGATACGTCCCATGCCGAGGACTCCAAGTGTTTTGTTACGCAGTTCGACACCGAGGAATGTTTTACGATCCCATGTACCACCGATGGTTTTAGCGTAAGCCTGTGGAATATGGCGAGCCAGTGCCATCATCATGGCAAAAGTGTGCTCACATGTCGTAATGGTATTGCCGTCAGGAGCATTAATAACGATAATCCCGCGTTGTGTTGCTGCTTCAAGGTCGATGTTGTCCACTCCGACCCCGGCACGTCCGACAACCTTGAGGTTTTTACCTGCCGCCATGATGCGTTCGGTTACCCGGGTTTGGCTTCGGACGAGTAATGCGTCATAGTCACCAATAATTTGAACCAATTCATCCTCGCTGAGACCTGTGTTCTTGTCCACCGTGACATCGTCTGCATCCATCAGCTGCTGAATGCCCAGGTCACTGATTGGATCGGATACTAACACTTTAAACATTTGGTTTCCTCCTCAAAGTTAACTTCTTTTATGGACAGGATGTACTTCAAACTGAAATACATTCCATAAAGAACATGAAAAAACTTGAAATGCTTCTAAAAAGTACAGGAGAGCGGTCGAAACACTAGTGTGATAACGCATTGACGCAGAAAAGGAATAAAATAGTATTTTGCACCAAACTGACAACCAAAGGCCTTATGCGGAGTCGCTTTATGGTTTTCGGGCATCAAAAAAACTCCCGAATCACATACTATCTCCATAGTAAGGGACGAGAGTTATCGTGGTACCACCCTAATTCGCAGCCATTTCGCAATGGACTGCCTTCAGCGGTCATATAATGACCGAAAGGATAACGGTTTTCTGCCGATTGCATCTAATGTCGGAAAATCCTAGACCTCGATGCAATAACTCAGGAGCGCTGAAAGTAGTTACTTCGCCACCGGCTTCCACCCAAGCACCGGTTCTCTGAGGACGAAATCAATACCTTTTCTCCATCATTGTTGTTGTCGCTAATAATTTTTTCATAATGTATCATGGCTTACATGGGCATGTCAATAGGACATGCGACATGTGTGGATAGACGACTAGATACATAGCTACAGAATGCGGAAAAATTAAGATTTAAGTCTTCTTGAATCCGCCCGACTTTTTGGCTATGATGCTAAAGAAGACTAAGCAGAGGACTAACTAACTATGAAAAAGCTTAAAGTGAAATGGAAAAGAGCGCAAATTCATCAATTGAACGACCGCTTGCTGCTTTACAATTTGTATCTAACTCAGGGTCTGACCCTGCTGATTGGCGCAATCTGGATTATATTTCAGAAAAGAAATGTGTTTGAACTGTTTGCATTGCCCAACACTGTACACGTCTTATGGTGGGGATTGGGACTGGCGGCCGCTATGCTATTAGTAGATTTGCTGCTGTCTCGGATCATGCCTGAGGATGCCATGGATGACGGTGGTATTAACCAAATGCTGTTTCAAAATCGACCGGTTTGGCATATTATTTGTATAGCTGCTATCGTTTCCATCTGTGAGGAACTTTTGTTTAGAGGTGCGATTCAGTACAGCTTTGGTCCTTATTGGACAAGCATTTTGTTTGCGGTTATTCATATCCGATATTTACGGCACTGGATTCCCACGGGTTGGGTTTTCCTTAGCAGTTATGGATTGGGATATATATACGTGCAGACAGGCAGCCTGTGGGCACCGATCATTTGTCATTTTGTGATTGACCTTATATCTGGCTTAGCGTTACGTTTTCGGAGGTATGAAGAATGAATCAGGAACTTAGCAGAGTGCAGACCTATGGTAGCCGCCGAAATGGCCGCAAAGGCAAGGAGGAGGACAGGCCAAAGCCAAAACCGGTTCGCTCCCGTGCTTCACGGCCCATGCCAGAGTTGGTAGATGTTGCCGCTGCACCAGAAGTTGCTGTGACAATGGAGGAGGACACTCCTGCCAGTGAGTACCGAACACGGACAGAGATGTTTCCGTCCCGTCGTATTCGGGTGAGTAAGTGGTTTTTGAATTTTTTAAGCACTCTTTTTGTGCTTATTACAGCAGCGTTACTATGGTGGGGAATTAAGGGTGCACCACCCATTAGTGAAATGCTGTGGTGATATAAAGGCATTGTGACAGCGTGCGTCTAGTACGTGCGTGCAACGTTACGCTAAAAAGGCCTCCATCTCCCACAAGTTATGTGGAGATGGAGGCCTTTTTACATTATTTATTTTTACATTATCTACATTTGACCATTTGAGCATATGCACAAGTGACTATTAAATGGCAGGAATCTCAATGCTTTGTGGATCGACAAATTGATAACCCTTCTGCTCAAGGCGCGTCAATAGACTGTCCAGTGCCTCCACTGTCCATGGCAGTTCATGCATCAAAATATTGCTGCCTGGATGAAGTTGTTCTGTTACGTTTTTGAGAAGTGTCTCCGTTTTATGAGGTTGATTTTTTTTCATCGTCCAGTCCAGAGAACCAACGGACCATGTCATATACAAGAGCCCATTTTCCTTCGCCACCTTGCGACCTACGTCTCCACCAGCACCATGAGGCGGACGAAAGAATACGGGTGCTTGGCCTGTAGTATCTTTAACGATTTTTTGTACCGTTTCAATCTGTTTTTTGACCTCAGCCTCAGACTTGTTCTTGAGAACGATGTGGTCCCAGCTATGGTTGCCAATGGGCTGTCCACGATCATGGATAAGCTTAAGCAACTCAGGATGTTCTTTTACACGATAACCGTTTACGAAGAAAATCGCTTTTGCCTTGTGCTTATCCAAAATATCTATGATTTTGTTAATCATGACCGCTTCCTTCGGACCATCATCAAAAGTCAGCAACACCACTCTTTTTTCGGCACCTTGTTGGTTAGGAATTACATTATAAGCTTTGTCCAAGTGATACATTTTGTTAGTGGTAACCGCAGTTGTCGAAACTGTAGTTCCGTTGCTCTCAACGGCGGTTTTGTCATTTTGTGTATTTGTTGTACTCACTGATTTTTGCTCATCACTGTCTGCTTGCTTACTGCTTCCTTTTGGGGAAGATATACTGCTTTGACCTTTGGCACTGTTACTTGAATTAGAAGTTACTGAATCCTGATGGTTACTGGAATCCGCAGATTCGGGCTTCGTCGCAGTGCAAGCACTAAGCAGCAGACATGCTGTTAGCAAAATGGCTGCTGTTTTTGTACCCATTAATTCATCTCACCTTCCTGTATTTATACCGTATGAGTTTGTCTCTGCTGACGAACACTATGCTTGATTCTACCACAAAGGGAGGTTCTAATTGTGAAAACATCTTCATTTTTCCTGGGCATCGTCTTGGGGGCTGTTGCAAGCTCTCTGATCTCTCGTAACCGCAATGCGTTGGGCTTATCCATGGACATGGGCGGAAAAAAAGGCGGAAATTTGGTGCAGAAAGCTCGTACAAAAATGATGGACGCCGCTTTTCCAGGCATGGGTGATATTGCGCTGAATACACAAGACACCCACAAGGATCATGATCATCGTTCACAAGCAGATAAAACCGTGCATAACGCCCAAACTGCCAAGAGCAAGGAAGAGAATATGAAGTTGATTAAAGAGTTTATTAGCACAAGTCCCGATGTTAAACGTGAGGTCGAGCAAATACTGAAAGAAACTCATACAGCCGTACCGGGATTGTAACCCGAAACCTCTATTCCGAATCATTTTGCGGCTTTTTTGTTAAAGCCGTTCAAATGATTCTTTTTTTTATCATTTTTATTCGTGCATTTACGATTATAAAATGATAACATGATTACATAGAACCATTTTCATCACAGGCATCATATTTGAATCATAATCTGCTAATAACACTCGGCTGCCAGGAGGAGGGTCCAGTATGAAAATAGAAAGATTAAGTCAGGACAAGATACGGATTTTCCTTACCTTTGACGATTTGAGCGAACGGGGTATCCAAAAAGATGATATGTGGCAAGAAATTCCTAGAGTTCATGAGCTGTTTACTGAAATGATGGATCAGGCATACAGCGAACTGGGCTTCGATGCCACGGGACCGTTAGCTGTTGAAGTCTTTGCGCTTCCTGCTCAGGGAATGGTTGTTATCGTCACTCGGGGAAAATACGATCACCAGCAGTACGGTTCGGGTCCCGATGAGGAGCTTCCAGAGGAAGTCTACGAAATGGAAGTCACAATGGAGCACAGTGATTCCATCGTTTACGCGTTTAGCGATTTCGAAGTACTCATAGAAGCGGCTCATATGCTCCGCAGCAACACTACGGAAGCAGGTAAGCTGTATCATTATAGAGGAAAATGGATTTTGCATTTGGAGCCAGAAGAAGTAGAAGAGTCCAAGCTAGCAGCCTTAATCGCGATTCTGGCAGAATTTGGAGAAGGTTCATCCGTAACACCAGCTATGCTGGAAGAGTATGGAAAGCTGGTCATTCCTGAACAGGCAGTTGCTGTCATCTGCACCCATTTTGACAGCCGTTCTTGATTTTTTAGAAAGTGATAAAGAAGTTAATTTGTCGGCTCTGCGCTGAAAGCAGGGCCGACTCATTTTTATGGAGGGATGATCGGTGCTTCTGTTTTCTGTTTTAGCGGCAGCTACAGCGCCGGGTCTCGCCTTATTGATGTACTTTTACTTAAAGGATCGCTATGATTCGGAGCCCCTGCACATGGTTATTAAAGTATTTTTGCTCGGTTTTTTAGTGGTGCTTCCGGTCATGATTTTTCAACGTGGGCTGCTGATTTGGCTAGGAGATGACACTTTAATTCAGGTGTTCGGTATTTCCGCTGGAGTGGAAGAGTTTTTTAAATGGTTCCTGCTGTATCACATCATCTATAACCATACGGAGTTCGACGAGCCTTATGATGGGATATTGTATGCAGCTGCAGTCTCACTCGGGTTTGCGACGGTTGAAAATCTGTTATATGCCTGGGCGGGGCATGCTTCGATCAGCATGATGTTAATGAGATCCTTGCTACCGGTATCCGGTCATGCGATGTTTGGGGTTATGATGGGCTACTATATGGGGAAAGCCAAGTTTTCGGTAGACCTGAAGAGTAAATATATGCTGCTTCTGTCATTAGTGCTTCCATGGTTTTGGCACGGAGTATATGATTTAATTTTAACGAAATTTTCACACGACTGGATCTGGTTTATCATTCCACTGATGGCATTTCTATGGTATGGAGGGATGGCAAAAATCAGTCGAGCGAATAATCGTTCTCCTTTTCGAATGTTAAAACGGGAAGAAAAGGTTAATATGTAACGAAATGGGACACACTGATCTGACAAACCTGTTAGAGGAAGAGGTGTCTTTTTTGCGTATAAAAGTAAGAATTCATTGTAAAAGATGCGGAGAACGCTTTGTGCTGAGAGGGCGAATGGAGCAAGGGCAGATTCAGACCGGCTTTAAACGCTGTATTTGCGATAACTGTGAGTTTATTGTTGAAGTCATGGAAAACCATGCATAAGAGAGCTTTCTTCTTGTCACACTATCGGTAGTGTATTTGAAGAAAGGAGACTCCCAATATGTATAAGCGACTTAGTGCCGTATTGTTCCCGGTGGTTACCCTGATTATGATAGGAGCATTTGTGTGGGGTTATCAGCAAAGCCAGATGAGAAGAGAGGTGTCTTCTCAGGCAAATAGAATGTCGATTAAAGCGGAAAATCAATACCAGCGTGCATTTCACGATCTGTCGTTTCATATGGATCAGCTGCATTCCCAACTCGGTAACGCGGTTGCTGTCCATACTACTTCACACGCGATGCACCGCAAATGCTTGATGAACGTGTGGAGAATTGCAAGTGAAGCCCAAAATGAGGTTAATCAGTTGCCTCTCAATGTAATGCCTTTTAATCATGCTAAAGATTTGCTGTCCCATCTATCTGCATTTTCGTATCAGACCGCTGTTCGTGATCTGGATCACGAGCCTTTAAACGAGAAAGAAATTTCGAATCTGAAAACGTTGTATAACAATTCCAAGGAAATTTCGAAAAACATGCATGAGGTGCAGCAAAAGGTCATTAGCAAAAACTTGCGTTGGATGGATGTGGATATGGCGGCAGGTTCTCAAACTGGACCGAAAGACAACACCATTATTGATGGCTTCAAAACCGTGGACAAAAAAGTAGAGAACTACAAAGAACTGGATTGGGGACCGTCTGTTGCGAGCATCTATGATAAGCGCTCAGTGAAAAAGTTGAGTCTCCCGGCGGTGGATGCTGGACAAATTAAGCGGAATGCCGCTGACTTTACAGGAAAACCAGAAAGTCAGATTCGTGTGAACGAAAATGGTAAAGGAACAGAGTGGGCGTCTTTTACGGCTACGTTGCTAAATAAGCAGCAGCCTGTGGCCACAATGGATTTTACGAAAAAGGGTGGCAAGCTCATTTCTTATCATGATATGAGATCAGTAGGTCCTAAAAAAGCAACTCGTAATGAAGCGGTTCGCTATGCAAGTGAGTATCTTGAACAAAAGGGCTACAAAGGAATGAAGCCCGTAGCATATGATGAAAGCGGGAATTTAGCTAACATTACATTTGCGAGCCAACAAGGGGATGTGATTATCTATCCAGAAAAAATCACAGTCAGATCAGGCTTAGATAACGGACAAGTGATTGGTTTTCAATGCAGCGATTATGTATATGAGCACAGTCACCTCCGTCGTATTCCTCAGGCAAAACTGAATTTAAATGAAGCGCGAGCGAAGTTGAATCCTGAGTTTCGCGAAACTTACCACCGCAAAGCACTAATTGAAAATGAACTGTCGAATGAAGTTCTGTGCTATGAATTTGGCGGTAAAATTAACGGTTCCATTTATCGAATTTACATTAACGCGAACACGGGAATGGAAGAAACGATTGAACAAGTAAAAGATTCAGATGAAGCACAAGTTACGGCAAGTAATGCCTAGTTGATTACACTGAAATGAATCTATAGTCACTCTAAGCCTCCTTTATTAAGGAGGTTTTTTGTGCTTTAGTCATAGTTCTAGCAAATATAATGCTTAATATAGGCACAAAGTCGTGGTATTATATACCTTAATTATAGTTTTGAATGGACAAGGATGGTGAATCGTTTGTTTCCAAAAATTAATGATGTGTTATACATACAAGTTGCCGGTACCGATCAGAAGGAGGAATCTTTTGAATATAAGTCGCGTATTGCGGAAGAGGACTCACAGAACTTTCTAATTGAAATTCCCATGTCACAAACAAGCGGACACTTGAAAAAGCTGTTTCTTGGGGAAGAACTGTCTATATTTTTTATGAGTGAGGGTGGAATTAAAAACTATTTTAATACCCACGTTACGGGCTTTAAAGATGACGTCCTCCGGATGGTTCGCATTCACAAGCCTGCTCCGGACAGCATCAGCAAAATTCAGCGTCGAAACTTTCTTAGGGTAAAGGCCAACTTGGAAATTGCGGTTAAGCATGGTGCAAACGAATCTAGATTTGTAGCAGAGACGCATGATGTGGGAGGTGGAGGCGTATCTTTTCAAACTCAGGGCTCACATCATCTTGAAGAAGGAGAATCATTGTCTTGCTGGGTTTTGGTTCCATATAAAAACGGCACTCAAGAGCATGTTCCGTTCCAATCTGAAATTGTACGCATTCAGCAGATGGAAAATGACCGCAAACTCATTATGTTGAAATATGAGAAAATCGCTGATCAGGAGCGCCAAAAACTGATTAAATATTGTTTTGAAAGACAGTTAGAGTTCCGGGGGAAATCGTAATCATGCGAAGCTTTTCTTTTTTAGTAAACCTGTCGCTTATTTTGCATCGCCTATAAATGTGTGGTATAATTTTCACGTCGCAGGCAATGCCTGCTTTTTTCTTGAGGTTAGGTTAGGAGGAATTCCCTGTTGGCAAGGCAACATGCATCTTCAATTAACAAAATAAATGTAGCCATTGATGGACCTGCTGGCGCAGGGAAAAGTACAGTGGCCCGCCTGGTGGCGAAAGCACTTTCCTATGTATATGTAGATACCGGAGCCATGTATCGAGCAGCAACGTGGTACATGATGTGCAAAGAAATTTCTGCAGAAAATGTACAAAAAGTGCTTCAACATGTACCTGAGCTGGTGATTGAATTAGTACCGGACCCCACAGGCCAAAAGGTTTATTGTAACGGGGAAGATGTAACCACTGTGATTCGTTCGATGGAAGTGACTAGCAATGTGTCACAGTATTCAAGTATTGCTGGTTTACGTACACGCTTGACCGAAAACCAGCGTGAAATGGCTGCGCGTAAGGGTGTCGTTATGGACGGACGCGATATTGGAACAACTGTGCTTCCCGATGCGGAAGTCAAAGTATTCATGACCGCAAGTGTTCAGGAACGTGCCTCACGTCGTTTTAAAGAACTGAGCGAAACTGATGATATCACTCTGGAACAGCTTGAACGTGACATTGCGGCACGTGATAAGTTTGATGAGGAGAGGGAGGTATCCCCGCTTCGTTGCAGTGAGGACGCCATCGTGCTTGATACGACCCATATGGGCATTCAGGATGTCGTTGATACGATCGTATCTTATTGCTTAACGGAGAAGGATGGAGAGATCAGCCAATGATATATACTGTATGCGCCAGTATTTTGCGTCTCATTTACCGCTTTCTGTTTAGGCTTGAGGCGGTAGGCAGGGAAAATGTTCCTGCTGAGGGTGGAGTGCTGTTGTGTTCTAATCATATTAGTAATCTTGACCCTCCTACAGTTGGCATTTTGCTGAAGCGAAAGGTTCACTTTATGGCTAAAGCAGAGCTGTTTAATGTTCCTGTGCTGGGACCACTGATCGACAAACTGGGAGCTTTTCCAGTCAAACGTGGTGGTGTGAGTAAGGAATCCATTAAGCTGGCATTGAACATTTTGCGTGACGGTAAGGTTATGGGGATTTTTCCTGAAGGCTCCAGAGGAGCTGGGGGAATTGGTAAAAAGGGTGCTGCCAGTTTTGCACTGCGTAGTGGAGCGGCTGCCGTTCCAGTCGCCATTATTGGTGATTACAAGCTTTTCCGTAAAACGAAAGTGATATACGGTAAACCTGTTAATTTGGACGCTTACCAAAAGGGTGCCGATGTCGAAGGAGATCCTCTTGAACTGGCAACAGAAGCAATTATGTCACGTATTCGCACAATGAAGGAAACTGGTGAGCCTACGAATGATTGAAAGGCTTGCATGAATTGTGTCTAAGCTTGGAAAACTAGAGCAAAAATGTATTTTGTTTTGAACTCTGCTATGCGCAGGTTTAAATAAATGGTTTTTTTGAATTGAGGAGGGTATTGACATGTCGGAAGAAATTAAAAATCAAGAAGCTGCTGAAGCGGCAAATCAAGACGAGCTCGATCAAATCGTTTCCCTGAAAAAAGGTGACACCGTTAAGGGTACAATTGTGAAATTGGAAGATAACCAAGCGGTAGTAAGCATTGGATATAAATACGATGGAGTTATTCCAATTCGCGAATTGTCTTCTGGTCTGGATAATGCAGAAGAAGCAGTACAAGTAGGCCAAGAGGTTGAAGCTAGAATTATCAGCATCGACGACGGCAAGGAAAAACTTGTTCTGTCCAAACGTGCAATCGACAGTGAAAATGCTTGGGAAAAGTTGGAGCAACTGTTCGAAAGCAAAGAAGTATTTGAAGTTGTTGTGAATGATGTTGTTAAAGGCGGCATCGTAGTAGACGTGGGTCTGCGCGGATTCATCCCTGCATCCATGGTAGAACGCCATTTTGTTGAAGATTTCAGTGATTACAAAGGCCGCACATTGCGTGTTGTTGTAAAAGAACTGGATCGTGAAAACAACAAAGTGATCCTTTCCCAAAAAGACGTTCTGGAAGCAGAATTCGAAGCTAACAAGCTTAAAGTAATGGCTGAGCTGAAAGAAGGACAAGAAATTGTTGGTACGGTTCAACGTCTTACTCAGTTTGGTGCTTTCGTAGATGTTGGCGGAGTGGACGGTCTGGTTCACGTATCTGAAATTGCTTGGACTCATGTTGATAAGCCTTCTGACGCTGTTTCCGAAGGAGATCAAGTGAAAGTGAAAGTCTTGAAAGTAGATCCTGAAAAAGGAAAAATCAGCCTGAGCATGAAAGCTGCACAGCCTGGTCCTTGGGAATCGGCTGCTGGACAATTCAATAACAATGACATCGTAACTGGTGTTGTTAAACGTTTGGTTAACTTCGGTGCATTCGTTGAGATTGCTCCTGGTGTGGAAGGTTTGGTTCATATTTCTCAAATTTCCCACAAACACATTGGAACTCCACAAGAAGTTCTGGAAGAAGGACAAGAAGTTAAAGTTAAAATTCTTGAAATGAATCCTTCTGAAAAACGTGTTAGCCTGAGCATTAAAGAAACTGAGGAAGCTCCTGAAGCCGCTCCAAAAGCAGAAAGAGCACCACGTGCATCTCGCGCGCCTCGTGAGGAACTGAATAATCCTAACGTTTCCCTCAACAATTCCGGACTGAGCATTACGCTTGGCGAGCGTTTTGGCGATAAGCTGAACAAATTTAAATGAGTTTAAATCAATACATTTTATTATAAGCATAACGTACACCATCGGCGGACCCAGAGGGTTCGCCGATTGTTGTTACGTCACTATATCGCCAATAGGTATGTTTTTTGCTATGATGATAGCGGAAAAATTGACAGGAGGAGTGAATTTATGGCAAGACCCGTTGTGGCTATCGTTGGTCGTCCGAATGTGGGTAAGTCCACGATTTTTAATCGGATTATCGGGGATCGTTTGTCCATCGTGGAAGATAAACCGGGAATCACTCGTGACCGTATTTACGGTATATCGGAGTGGAATGGTAAATCCTTCAGTATTATTGACACCGGCGGCATTGAGATTGATGGTGAGGATGTTATCTTGAAGTCCATCCGTATGCAGGCCGAACTTGCAATAGAAGAAGCAGATGTTATTGTGTTCATGAGCGATGCAAAAGCAGGAATAACGCAAGCGGATGAAGAGGTAGCTCAAATGCTATATCGTTCGGGTAAACCGATCATCGTAGCAGTAAACAAGGTGGACAACCTCAGTCGCGCCGATCTGATCTATGAGTTTTATTCTTATGGATTTGGTGATCCAATTGCTGTTTCTGGTAGTCATGGCACAGGGATCGGTGATTTGTTGGATGCAATTACGTCCAATTTACCTGAGCTAGAAGAAGATCATTATGACGAAGACGTTATACGTGTGGCTTTGATCGGACGTCCGAATGTAGGTAAATCTTCACTCGTTAATGCCATTTTAGGAGAAGAACGGGTTATTGTCAGTGACATTGCAGGTACAACACGTGATGCAATTGACACGCCTTTTGAAAAAGACGGACAAAAGTATGTACTGATTGATACGGCAGGTATGCGCAAACGTGGTAAAGTATACGAAACGACAGAAAAATATAGTGTAATGCGTGCGATGCGTGCCATTGAGCGTGCAGATGTTGTACTGGTCGTTATTAACGGCGAGGAAGGCATCATTGAGCAGGATAAACACATTGCTGGCTATGCTTATGAAGCGGGTAAAGCCTCGTTGTTTGTCGTTAATAAATGGGATGTCGTAGATAAAGACGATAAAACGATGCACCAGTTTGAGACGAAAATCCGTGACCACTTTCTGTTCATGACCTATGCTCCGATTGTGTTCTTATCTGCAAAGACAAAGCAACGTCTGCAAAAGTTGCTTCCAGTTGTGCAGCATGTGGCACAGCAGCATGTCATGCGTATTCAGACACATCTGCTGAATGATGTCATTTCCGACGCGGTTGCCATCAATCCACCACCAACAGATAAGGGCCGTCGTCTGCGTATTAACTATGTGACTCAGGTTGCTGTTAAACCGCCTACGATGGTTGTATTCGTAAATGATCCAGAGATAATGCACTTCTCTTACGAGCGTTATCTGGAGAACAAAATTCGCGCCGCCTTTAATTTTGAAGGAACTCCAATTCGTATATTTACCCGGCGCAAGTCTGACGAAAGTTAGGAGCGAATAGGTTGATTTTACAGATCGTTGCCATCGTACTCAGTTACTTGCTTGGCTCTGTCAGCTTTAGTTTGCTGTATGGAAAATTAAAAGGAATCGACATTCGCCAGCATGGAAGCGGCAATGCCGGTGCGACGAATACGCTGCGCGTGCTTGGAAAAGGCCCAGCTATTCTGGTACTGCTGCTGGACGTACTTAAAGGGGTTATTGCGGTGCTGATAGGGCACTGGTTGGGTGGTGAATCATCCTGGTTACCGGGTTTGTGTGGCATTGCGGCGATTGCGGGCCATAACTGGCCGGTATATTTTCACTTTCGCGGAGGCAAAGGGATTGCGACTGCCATTGGTGTATTGGCATCGCTTGCCTTGCTGCCGGCATTATATGCCGGAATCATTGCGATACTTGCCATCGTAATAACGCGTTATGTATCCCTGGGATCGCTAATTTTTGTTATTTTGACCCCTTGGATATTACTCGTACTTGGTTATGCTTGGCCGTTATTTTGGACAGCTCTAATCATTTGCCTGTTCGCTGTGTGGAGACACCGTACTAATATAGTCAAGTTGGCACGGGGAAATGAGAATAAGCTTGGCTCCAAAGGAGGAGATCGTCTTGTCTGAGAAAATAGCTGTGCTGGTAGCAGGTAGTTGGGGAACAGCCCTAGCTTCCGTACTTGCGACCAATAACAACGATGTCTCTGTCTGGACGAGAAGCGAACAGCAAGCTGCTGAGATCAATGAGAAGCATACGAACGAGCATTATTTACCAGGCTCTATTTTGTCTGATC
This sequence comes from Paenibacillus polymyxa M1, assembly GCF_000237325.1. NCBI lineage: Bacteria > Bacillati > Bacillota > Bacilli > Caryophanales > Paenibacillaceae > Paenibacillus > Paenibacillus polymyxa. The sequence continues at coordinate 3,428,530 of NC_017542.1, read as the reverse complement.
GCATTTCAGCTACAACGGATATGCAGACTGCGGTATCTGGAGCAAAAGCGGTGATCATCGTATCTCCTTCGTCTGCCGCTCGGCAGGTTGCACGTAGTTTGAAGGCTCATTTCACCAAGGATATGCTGGTAGTACATGCCATTAAGGGCTTTGAAACAGAGACACTCAAGCGTATGTCCACGGTGATCTCGGAAGAGCTGGAAATCGCGGAGGACGATATTGCCGTGCTATCAGGCCCGAGTCATGCGGAGGAAGTGGTGAAGAAATGTCCTACAACGGTTGTTGTAGCTTCTTCCAATGAGAAGGCAGCACAGGCTGCTCAGGGGCTGTTCATGAACTCCTATTTCCGCGTCTATACAAACCGGGATTTGCTCGGTGTCGAACTGTCCGGTGCTTTAAAAAACATTATCGCACTGGGTGCGGGAATGTCGGATGGACTTGGCTTCGGTGATAATGCTAAAGCGGCTTTGTTGACCCGTGGATTGGCTGAGATTACCCGTGCCGGAGTTGAGATGGGGGCTAATCCATTAACCTTTGCCGGACTTGCGGGTATAGGTGATTTAGTTGTGACGGCAACGAGTCGTCACAGCCGCAACTGGCGTGCAGGGTCATTATTGGGACAGGGCCAACAGCTTGATGCCGTACTGGAATCTATGGGTATGGTCGTAGAGGGAATTCGTACGACAAAAGCAGCATACGCTATCTCACAAAAATTAGGCGTTCAAATGCCTATTACAGAGGTGCTGTATGGAGTGTTGTTTGAAGGACGTGACGTCCGCAAAGCTGTTGAGGCATTAATGGGTCGGGATCCGAAAACCGAGATGGAAGTCATGCCGCTTCAAACTTGGGAGCAATGGCATTCATAAGAGTACAGAGGAGCTTCTAAAGTATACAGGTTGTCTCATGAGTAGATTTTTCTACGATGAGATAGCCTTTTTTAGTTAGGCGTTTGGCATGTCTTTTGTATGCTTAATCACCTTTTGTCTCCGTCACTCATAGACTGAGTTGAGCAATGGCGGAGGAGGGGAGATTGTGAGTAAAAACTTTCCGAAAGATGCATTGAAGGCCATTAACAAAAAAGGCGGCAAAAACATATCCGAAAATGCAGTGAAAAAGCTGGCAGGCACGGTAAAGCCGGACACGCTTCAAAGTGAAACACAGTTGCGTCAGCTTATAAAACAGGTGTCTGCGATGGCTAACATTCCGGTATCGGAAGATACAGTCAGGGATATTGTCGGAGCCGTCAAAAAGAGTGGAATGAATCCTTCCAATATGGAAGCGTTAATGAAAATGATGATGAAAAAATAAAACGCTGGCCGCACGATGGTTCGTTTTTTTTACCGTGAACTGGGAAGGTTGGTATTATCCCCTTCTAGTAGACAAGAGAGAAAAGACATCTGTTAAGATGGACTTAATCTTGTTGAACGGAGGGGATTTTTCATGGCTAAAAAGGGACAATCATTCCGGCAATACTCCTTAGATGTAAAGATGGAGGCAATCCGGTTGGTGAACGAAGAACATATGAGTATTCGTGAAGTGACGAAACACTTAGACATTCGTAATAAATCCCAAGTACAAAGCTGGGTGACGAAATATCGAGCGGGGGAGAACCTCCAGCCAACGACCACAAGACAGGGACGACCCAAAACGAAATTTTCCAGTATGGAAGAAGAGATGGCGTATCTACGGGCGGAGATTGAATATTTAAAAAAGCAGTATCCAAATCTACACAAGGAGTGACGAGGAAAGAAGCGAGGTTTGAAATTATTGAGGGAATGCGAACACGATATTCGTTGAAATGGTTACTTGAATTAGCCCATGTTTCTCGGGCAGGATATTATAAATGGAGAAAGACTCAGCAAACAACCCAGCAGCGTAAGCAAGAAGAAGAGCTTCTGGAATCGCATATGTTGTCGATCCACCGGATCCATCCCTATTTTGGTTATCTGCGGATGACCGTTGCTTTACGTAGAGAAGGTATCTTGGTCAATCACAAAAAGGTGTACCGCCTAATGAAGAAATTAGGGATCCGTTCCGTCATTCGAAAGAAGCGGCGTTTTTTTGGCAAACAGGCATCTGTGGTAAATGCCAACCGATTAGATCGACAATTTCAGGCAGATTCTCCTTTATCCAAGCTGGTTACCGATATTACATACATACGAGCTGGAGAGCGGTTTGTATATCTCTCTGTCATTCAAGATCTGTTTAACAATGAAATCGTGGCTTGGCGTCTTTCGGAACGAAATGACCTTGCTCTAGTTAGCGAGACGCTAGACGTTCTAAGTAAGAACGTGAACATGGAGGGTGTCATTCTCCATTCAGACCAGGGTTTTCAGTATACCTCCAAGCCGTTTAACCGCAAGCTTAAGCGGCTTGGCATGCTTGGGAGCCATTCAAGGCGTGGAAATTGCCTAGACAATGCCTGTATAGAATCCTTCTTCTCCCATCTTAAAACAGAGAAGATTTATTTAACGAAACCCGGAACCCTAGCGGAGGTAGAACAACACGTACGGGAGTACATTTCTTTTTATAATGAAAATAGATTTCAGAAAAAATTAAACAACCGTTCCCCGATTGAATACCGAGAAACGGTTGCTGCTTAAAGATGTCTTTTTAGTTCTGTCTACTTGACAGGGGTATGACCAGGTTCGCGGTTTTTTTATTTTTTGAGGCAGGAAAGTACTATTCCAGTACACAAAATGTCGAACTGCCATGTCGAACATGTTATAATGATGCCCATTAGGAAACGGGAGGAAAGACAGCAAAGGAGGAAACGATGTTGAAGGAGGCAATATCATCAGTGTTAGTGGACAGGCTTCCTCATGATCTGGCAGTTGCGCTGGGTAGCTTGACTGAGAGCTGGTCAGCGGTGTCGGTTCCATGGATGCTGGGGGGGAGCTGTGCACTACTTGTGCAAGAAGTTGAATTGGATCGTCTGCCTCGGGACATTGATATTTATGCGGATATTCATGCAGCAAAGCTGTTACACGCGCACTCGCCGGGCGTGAGTATAGACCAACAGCAGGTTGATCGTAGCGGATCTTACGTTTCATTGTTAAGCCACTATGAACTGGAGGGATTTCCAGTCGAATTGGTGGGAGGATTTGAGGTTTTATGTGATGGAGCTTTATACCGCTTAGAGGTCGAGCGCCTACTCTGGTCGGCTGGGATACAGCTTGATCTGGAAAATACCTCATTGCGTTTGATGCCTCTCAGTCACGAGTTGCTATTCAATCTGTTGCGAAATCGCCCCGACCGCTATCAAGCGATTGCAAATGTCATGAAGCGAGACCCGCAACGACACATAGGGATACTAAAACAGCTATTGGTCAGTAACATTTGGAATAAGGAGCAGTTGGGCAAGCTTGGAGAGCTTCTCCCTTGGCCAGAACTTCACTCCTTCATCCGAATGAGTAATGAAATATAAGTTGCGTGCGTATTAAGAGGAAAGGTGAATGGAGGACCGTTCATGAATGTGCAGATTACGTTCAAGCCGTCAGGCAGGTGCGTACAGGTCAGTCGGGGTACGTCATTGCTCCAGGCTGCCCGTAAAGCAGGTGTGTATATTCCCACACGTTGTGATGGAAAAGCAGCCTGTCTGATGTGTAAGGTAGAGATAGCACCGGAACGGGCTGAGCTTGCAGGTCGCCCTAATGATGCAGAGCAGCGTAAGCTGGGGCCTTTACTGAATGAAGGAATACGTTTATCCTGTCAGGCCCGTGCTCAGGGTGATATGGAGGTAACCATACCGGAAGATAGGCTCAAGGCAGCTATTAGACGGCAACTGGAGCGTCAGGGGCTGGATGACGAACTGTGGTAATATCGGTTATATCAGTAGAACAAAAAAACAAAGGATATTTCTCGACGGTTAGAAACGGTCTGAGAAATATCCTTTTTTTATTTAAGTCTAGCAACAAAGTCATGGGGAAATCTTGCTGTGCATATATTAAGTGAGTGGACCCAAACGTAAAATATCTTTCTGCATTGATCACTGTAACGTAATCTATTTTTAAAAAAACTAAACATATTTTACGGAGGGGATACATATGATGGTATCAGTCCAAATGCATGTACGAGTTTACGCCGTTTCGCCGATTCCATCAGTCTCCTGAATCTCGGCGGCGGACGACTTCCGGGCATTTTAAAGGCTGTTCTGCCGCATCTGGGATCAAGCAGTTGGTTGAACACGAAGCGGATGCTCTTTAAGCATTTTTCCTTCGGAGACTTTTGAGGAGGGGATTTCATTGGAGAAAGTGGACATTTTTAAAGACATTGCCGAACGCACCGGAGGAGACATCTATCTTGGGGTCGTCGGCGCAGTCCGAACAGGAAAATCAACGTTTATCAAGCGGTTTATGGAAACGATTGTACTGCCCAACATTACGAGTGAGGCGGACCGTGCCCGCGCCGTAGACGAGTTGCCGCAAAGTGCGGCAGGGAAGACGATCATGACGACGGAACCTAAATTTGTACCGAATAATGCCGTCCAGATCAAAGTAACGGAAGGACTGGACGTGAATGTACGTCTGGTTGACTGTGTAGGATACGCAGTAGAAGGTGCAAAAGGCTACGAGGATGAAAATGGTCCAAGAATGATCTCTACACCATGGTTTGAAGAACCCATTCCTTTTCAGGAAGCGGCAGAAATTGGTACACGTAAGGTTATTCAAGAACATTCGACACTCGGTGTGGTCGTCACTACAGACGGCACCATTGCTGAAATCCCGCGTAGCTCTTATGTAGAGTCGGAGGAACGCGTCATTGAAGAGTTGAAGGAAGTTGGCAAGCCATTTGTTCTGGTTATCAACTCCACGCATCCACGCAGTGATGAAACACTTCAACTCCGCAGTGAACTGGCTGCCAAGTACGATATTCCAGTCATGACACTCAGCGCGGCAACCATGACGGAAGATGATGTTACGGGTGTACTTCGTGAAGTATTGTATGAATTCCCGGTGCATGAGGTGAATGTGAACCTGCCGAGCTGGGTTATGGTATTGAACGAAAATCACTGGCTGCGTAGCAACTATGAAAATTCCGTTCGTGATACGGTTAAAGATATTCGGCGCCTGCGTGATGTAGATCGAGTCGTCGGCCAGTTTATGGAGTATGAGTTCATCGACAGGGCCGGATTAAGCGGAATGAATATGGGGCAGGGCGTCGCGGAAATTGATTTGTATGCGCCTGATGAACTGTATGACCAGATTTTGGTTGAAGTCGTCGGGGTAGAGATTCGCGGCAAGGATCATTTGCTGCAGATGATGCAGGATTTTGCCCACGCTAAACGGGAATATGACCGTTTTGCCGAGGCTCTGGAAATGGTCAAGACAACAGGATATGGTATTGCTGCTCCGTCACTGGCTGAGATGGCACTGGACGAACCGCAGTTGATTCGACAGGGTACAAGATTTGGAGTGAGGCTTAAAGCGACAGCCCCTTCCATTCACATGATCCGTGTCGATGTGGAATCGGAATTTGCTCCGATTATCGGAACAGAGAAGCAGAGTGAGGAACTCGTACGTTACCTGATGCAGGATTTTGAGAATGATCCAATCAAAATTTGGGAATCTGACATTTTCGGACGTTCGCTGCATTCTATTGTGCGTGAAGGTATTCAAGGCAAGATTGCCATGATGCCGGACAATGCACGCTATAAGCTGCAGGAAACGCTGGGTCGCATTATCAATGAAGGTTCTGGTGGTCTTATTGCTATAATTCTTTAAGGCTAATCCATTACCAAAAATGTGTAAGGGAAATACCGTAGAGGGCTGACTGCTCTTTGCGGTATTTTTTTATGGGATTTGTAGTTTTTTGCCATGAGAGATCGCGAGTTTTTCTATATTTAATAAAACCTATTTACATACTTGGTTTAACGCGATATATTAAGTATCAAATTTGAAACATATTAGTGGATGGAACGAGGGGGAAACAAATCATGTATATCCAAAAAGGGCTCCAAAAAAACAAGAAGCTAGGGCTCGGAGCCATCATGCTACTGGTGCTGATTCTGCTGGTCACAGCATGTGGCGCGCCGAAAACAGAGAGCGGCGCTCAAGGGACAAGCACTGCAGGAACGAATACAGGGGACGGAAAAACAGATAGTTCGAATCTAAAGGGTAAACGGGTTGCTTTGATCATGGAGTTTAACACAGGTACGTTTTCGCAGCAGTATGTTCAAGGTGTGGAAGATGAGGTTAAGAAATTTGGCGGTACGCTGACCAAGTTTGTTGCAAATAACGATAAGGCTAAAATGGCTTCTTTGCTAGATAGTGCAATTAACCAGCAGTTTGATGTTATTTTGACTGATCACGGTGACGCATTACTGGAGCCAGGACTTAAAAAAGCAATTTCCCGCAATATTCCGGTTATCGTGTTCGATGCTGCGGTCAATGTTCCGGGCGCGGTAGTGCTTTCACAGGATGATCAAAGCATGGCGGAACTGACGTTGGAGCAAATGAAAAAGGACATCGGTGGCAAAGGAAATATTGTGAAGGTATGGGTTGCAGGGTTTGCGCCAATGGAGCGCCGTCAGGTTGCTTATGATGCATTTTTGAAATCCAATCCAGATATTAAAGAGATTGCAACTTTTGGTTCGGCTCAGAATCCTGCTTTGGATACGCAAGCCAAAATGGAAGCTGTGCTAAAGCAATATCCTAAGGGCGAAATTACGGCAGTTTGGGCGGCTTGGGATGAATTTGCCAAAGGTGCAGCTCGGGCGATACAACAAGCTGGGCGGACGGAAATTAAAGTTTACGGGATTGATATGAGTGATGAAGATTTGCAAATGATTCAGGACCCGAAAAACCCGTGGGTGGCTTCAGCAGCCGTCGATCCAACAGCTATTGGACGCGTACAAGTGCGTTATGCATACCAAAAGTTGCATGGGGATAACCCTGAGGAGAAAGTTGTACTGAAGGCAGTATATGTGCAGCGCGAAGACTTGCCAGATAAGCAAATTTCCACATCCGAGTTGTCTCAATATGTGAAAGGATGGGGCAAGAGTGAGCAGGGTTACAAGGATTGGATGAAGGAGTATGAAACGTCCAAATAAATTGATTCATAACGCAAATGCAATGGCGCGCTTCGGCGCGCTTTTATCATAAGCGGGAGTGAGGGGGCACCATGAGTTCACCAGTATATACATTGGAGATGAAGAACATCAGCAAACGGTTTGCTGGTGTAGATGCGCTGCGAGCTGTGGATTTTACGGTTCAGGGTGGCGAAATTCACGCTCTGCTCGGTGCCAACGGGGCAGGGAAAAGCACATTAATGAAAATCTTGTCCGGTGCGTATCGTTACGATCAGGGAGCGATCGTTGTGGATGGCAAGGAACTGATTATTAGTTCACCGTGGGAAGCCAAAAGAGCCGGAATTCACTGTGTGTATCAAGAAGTCGATTCAGCACTTGTGCCTCAGTTAACCGTCGCTGAAAACATTGTAATGGACGATTTGCCTGCACTTGATGGTCGGTGGTGGGTTGCACCAGCGTCCATGCGCAGACGAGCACGTGAGGCATTAGCGCGTCTGGAGGTTGATATAGATGTACGACGATACGTGTCTGAATTGACGCTGGCAGAAAAGCAGCTTGTACTTATCGCACGGATTTTGACACAGCAAGCGAGTACTATCATTTTTGATGAGCCAACGGCACCGCTGAGCGAGGAAGAAACGCGACGTTTGTTCCGCACGATTCATACCCTCAAGGATGAGGGAGTAGCATGTATTCTTATCACCCACCGATTGCCGGAGGTCATCGAGCACAGTGACCGTGTTACGGTAATGCGTGATGGTGAGCGCGTGTTCTCGGGACCTGCTTCTGATTTAAATGTAGGCGACATTGTCACGTATATGCTTGGGAAAACATTTGATGAGGAATTTCCGAAAACAGAGGTGCCTATTGGTGAAACGGTATTGGAAGCAAGAGAGCTCCGAAAGGGATTGCGGGTTCACGGTGTTGATTTGCAGGTCAGACGCGGCGAAATTCTGTCTATTGTGGGTTTGGTCGGTGCGGGCAAGACGGAGCTGTCACGACTTCTTACAGGGGCAGACAAGCCAGATGTGGGAGAACTGACCTTCAAGGGTCGCTGCATTCGTTTGCGTGAGCCAGCGGACGCGGTAGCTCAAGGAATTGTGTCCATACCCGAGGAGCGGCGTAAGCAGGGGGTCTTGATTGAGGAAAGCGTGGAACGAAACCTTAGCCTTCCGCTCTTGGGCAAGCTGAGTGTTCTTGGTTTCATTAGTCGGCATAAAGAACGTAATAACGGTAATGAGGTTGCCGCCTCTCTTGGTATTAAGACGCCTTCACTGCGCCAGCATGTTAAGTATTTGAGCGGTGGGAATCAACAAAAGGTTGCGATAGGAAAATGGCTTCATTCTGGAGCGGATGTCTTTGTTTTTGACGAACCAACCAAGGGTGTAGATATAGGGGCAAAAAGCGATATTTTCCGTATCATTGGAGAATTGGCAGCACAAGGAAAAGCAATCATTTATCTAACCTGTGAATTTGCAGAAGGTATTGGCATTGGTGATCGGATAGCAGTCATGTATGACGGGAAAATAATAAGGGAATTTGCGCGAGGCGAAGTCGAACAGGAACAGCTTCTGTTGTACGCCAGCGGTGGTGAAGAGGTGCATTCATGAAGGAAAAATGGTTAAATGTCTCGTTTCGTTACGGTGCTGTAGTGGTCATTATAGGTGTGTTGGCGTTTTTCTCAGCCACCTTACCTTATTTTTGGACGTATGATAATTTAATGGATATTCTTGGCTCAATTGCGATTGTAACTTTTGTAGCCATTGGTGTGACATTGTCACTTATCGTGGACGGTTTTGACCTGTCGGTTGGTGCAACGGTATCTTTGACGACAGTCGTCTCAGCTTCGTTGATGGTCTGGTATGAACAGCCTGTTGCAGTGGTCATTATTGTGGCTCTGGTTGTTGGAGCTTTGGTTGGACTATTAAATTCACTTTTGATTATTAAACTGCGTATCCCCGATTTGCTCGCAACTCTAGCCATTATGTATATTGTAAGCGGGGTTCATCAAACGTACGCGCAGGGCTATACCATCTACAATCATATGCAGTTTCCTGATGGCAGCAAGGCCCCAGGCGAGATATCTCCAGCATTTCTTTTACTAGGTCAAGGTAAATGGTTGGGTATCCCGATTTCGGTTATTTTACTGTTGCTAGCTGTGGCAGCGGTGCATGTTTTCTTGATCTATACGAAGCACGGGCGTCAAATGTATGTAACTGGCGGGAATGAGGAGGCTGCTCGTCTGTCGGGTATACGGGTAAAAAAAGTCCGTACACTGGCCTATATTGCTTCAGGCGTATTTGCAGCAATTGCTGGTATTTTGTATGCTTCGCGTGTAGGCTCGGGTCAAATTGACGCTGGCTCTCCCTTGCTCATGGAGGCGGTAGCTGCAGTATTCGTCGGCTTTTCAGTGTTTGGTGCGGGTAAACCCAATGTTATTGGTACATTTATTGGTGCGGTGTTGATCGGCGTATTGGTTAATGGACTGACCATGATGAATGTGCAATATTTTGCCCATGACATTGTCAAAGGAGTAGTACTGGTGCTTGCGCTGGCTGTTACTTTTTACGTGCTGAACCGTCGTCGTACTTGAAATTGTCTGTCGACTGTATTACTATAAACCTTGTTCCACGCAAGAAGGGTGCCATAAAACGCCAGTTTCGGCCTATATGGCGGTGGTTAGGTATATTATATGTATATTTAACGACGAAACGGAAACAGATGATAACATTATGGAAGGCAGTATGCCGCCCGGGTTATTTTATACAGGCGACTTCATTATCGGTGGAGAACACCGATAACCTTAATGCTGGACTACACTTGAATTGGGAGGTGAATATGTTGAATAAAACGGATTTGATCAATCAGGTTTCTGAGAGCACTGAATTGTCCAAAAAGGACGTAACCAAAGCAATCGATGCAGTATTTGAGGCGATCGCTGGTGCACTGCAAAACGGAGACAAGGTACAACTGGTAGGTTTCGGGAACTTTGAGGTTCGTGAACGTTCCGCACGTAAAGGACGTAACCCGCAAACAGGAGAAGAAATCGAAATCCCTGCGAGCAAAATTCCGGCATTCAAACCGGGTAAAGCGCTCAAAGACGGAATTAAATAAGATTTCTTACATATTCCCAATGCGCTGAAAGGACCGTGAATTTGATTCACGGCCCTTTCTTTTTGTCCTATTTACTTTGTGGTAGTGGTGCCATGGACTGAAGAAGAGGAAGTTGTCCTGCCGTTTCGGGAGGCATAAGCGATCAGCACCAGGGGTTCACCTGTCAGCTCGGCAAATTCATGTTCCATCCGTTGAAGCTGCTCAATCTGTGCAGGACTGAGATTGGCGGGACGATAGTTTTCCATCAGATCCGTTCCTTTCGTTAATAGATGGGATTGCACAGATAGTATGGCACAGGAAGCACTATTTGTTGCAGGCAGCGTGGAAAGCATGTAGTTGACAAAACAATCTTAAATCTCCATCATAAAAATATAGTTTCGGCTCTCAGGGAGGAAAAGAACATGGAAGATAACGTGACGGGCAGCAGTGAGTACGTCGTAATTAAAGCAAAAAGCAACGGATGTCAGGTTTTTGGTCTGACCAGAGGTCAGGATACACGCCTGCATCATTCAGAAAAATTGGACAAGGGTGAGGTAATGATCGTCCAATTTACGGATCATACTTCTGCCATCAAAATCCGCGGCAAGGCCGTTGTGATGACCAAGCACGGGGTTGTAGATACGGAGGAGTAAAATGCAGGCATAGCCTGCTTTTTTTTGTTGTACAATGAGAGTGAGGACCTTTACCGTAGCAAACCCACATTATGGGGTAGGGGTCAGGGGAGGCTCTGATGAAACCTTGGACTGTACTCGGTGGTTCCATTCTCATAACCACCGCAGCAGCAATATTGCTGCCGTCCTTACAGATGCTGGACTCGGGTACCGCAGCAGTTCGTGAAACACAGGCGACAATTTCGCCCCAGCAACGAGTACTGCTGACGGATGACAATCTGGTAGATACACTGAATGAGCTTCCATTAACCACACCGATTGCAAGTGTAAGCTGGGAACATTCAGTCCTGACCCTGGATGTTAAGCTGTCCAAGGAAGAAACTACGCCACTGGAGATTTATCAAAACATGGCGGAGCTTGCAGCCTTTAGCTTCTACGGAACGACGAATGTACGGCAATTGCTGTTGCGGGTGGTGACAGAGGACGAATGGTCAGGAGAACGCCATTTGCTGCTAGCATCCGATATACGCCGGAACGAGTGGACGAACGAGGCACTGGAACAACTTAGAAATCGCGAAGGCGCTGAACTGCCAGAAGATTTGAAATCTCGTTTCCGCATTACAGTAACGCCTATGTGGCAAAACAGGTTTAGCGGTGTATATACAAACTAGATGTTTTCTACCGCTGGACCTACAGTACTTTAGTCGCGAATCATTTTAAATTGTGATATAATATAAGGCATTGCAATTATTTGAGTATACCAGAAAGTCATGGCTCGGAGGCTTAGGATGAAACCGTATCGCGTACCTCAATTAGCAAGGAAATATGTGGAATACGACATGATTCAACAACATACGGAAATGCCGGCTTTTCCTGACAGCCGTACCCGTTTGCTGTTTGAGTTTTTGAACCGGAATGCGCAAGGGCTGCATGCCAGTGAGGATGAACTGTACGCTTTGGTTACATCACTTGTGCAGATGGGACTGGATACGCATGATATGATTGATACTTTATCCGGTATACGAAGCCCGGAAGAGATGCGTTCCAGACAGCTGAAAGTGTTAGCCGGTGACTACTTCAGCAGCCGCTTTTATCAGCTACTTGCACTGGCAGGCCGAATCGAGGCCATTTCGAAGCTGAGTGATGCTGTATGTGAAGTGAACGCAGGGAAAATGAGTTTGTACTGGGAGATGAAGCATTTTCGTTTGGATGCTGCTCAGTATTTATCTCAGATGGTTTGCTTCAAACAGGAGCTTTTTTTATCATTGACTTCACTTATTGCAGAACAGGATCAGGAAGTCTGGAAGCAGCTTCTTAACGAATTCGCTCTCTGTGATACGCTGGTGGAGGAATGGGAGAAGCGGGCAGAACCAGACAAGTCCCGTTTCGGATATATGTTCTGGCATATTTACGGTAACGGAGACCAGCATGAGCAGGCGCTGCTTTCAGAGGGGGGTACTGAAACAGAAGTTTGGCGTAAGCTTGTGCTGAAATACAAAGCCGAGGATGCGATACTGGACAAGCTTCGCACGGCTGTTACACACATCCGGCAGACCCTGTCAGATGAACAAAACACGGGGATTGAGGAATTTGAATGCATGCTTGAGCCTTTCCTAAAGCTGCTACATAGTTCGCACCCGGTTGTGAGGGAAGGTTAGGTGAACGTCATGGGATCAAGCGACACCAAGCCGAAAGAGCAATTCGTTCATGGCGTGTTTGAAAGTATAGCCGGTAAATACGATTTGATGAACGATATACTGAGCTTTCGCAGACATAAGGCTTGGCGGAAATTTACAATGAAAAAGATGGACATGCATCGCGGCGATACGGCAATCGACCTTTGTTGTGGGACATGTGACTGGACGCTTGCGATGGCGCGTGCAAGTGAAAGTGGTCACATCGTAGGACTGGATTTTAGCCAGAACATGCTAAATGTTGGCGAGCGAAAGATTACATCAGAATCCCGCGAAAAGCAAATCAAGCTTGTTCAAGGCAACGCGATGGATCTACCTTTTGAAGACAATTCATTTGATTATGCGACGATTGGTTTCGGTCTTCGCAACGTGCCTGATCTGCGCCGCGTGTTGCAGGAAATGCAACGAGTCGTTAAGCCTGGTGGGCAGGTCGTATGTCTGGAGTTGTCCAAACCTACTTGGCAGCCGTTCAAGGGAATTTACTACGCATATTTTCAACACATCTTGCCCATGCTCGGCAAATTGTTCGCCAAACGTTATGAGCAGTACAAATGGCTCCCTGATTCGTTGGCGCTTTTTCCAGGAAGGGATGAACTGGCTGACATCTTTCGTGAAGTCGGATTAAAGGATGTTCAGGCTCATTCTCTCACCGGAGGCATTGCGGCATTGCATATTGGAATCAAGGAGAGTCTGCATGTTTAAGAAAATTGCTATTTTTTTGGAAATGATTAAAATTGAACATACCTTATTTGCGCTCCCATTTGCATTTATGGGGGCTGTATTGGGGTCAGTTGTCGTGACGGACAACCTTCCCTCATGGCCGCAGATTGGTTGGATTTTGTTGGCTATGGTTGGCGCTCGTAGCGCAGCCTTCGGCTTCAATCGTATGATTGACCGTGTAATTGACGGGAAAAATCCGCGTACAGCAGGACGCGCCATCCCGGCAGGGCTGCTCAAATCGAGCGAAGTGGTAATTTTCATCATCGTTAGCTTGTTGTTGTTATTCTGGGCCTCATTCAAGTTAAGTCCGCTGGCGTTCAAGCTGTTCCCGCTGGCCTTTTTTATGCTTGTTTTTTACTCTTACACCAAGCGTTTTACTTGGCTGTGCCATATTGTACTCGGTTTGACCATTGGTTTGGCACCACTAGGCGCATGGGTTGCAGTAACGGGACAAATGGATTTGACAGCTATCGTACTTTATCTCACGATTGCATTTTGGACCGCTGGATTTGATGTTATTTATGCTTGTCAAGATATTGATTTTGACCAGAGTGAAGGGGTTTATTCTATTCCTGCCCGTTTTGGTGTAGCAGGTGCTCTGAACATCGCCCGGGTGTTCCATGTCATTACGGCGATCGGATTTATTGTGCTGTTCTTTATTGCAGATTTGAGCTGGTGGTATCTGGCGGGCATGATTATTTCATACATTATTTTATTTTATGAGCACTATATCGTTTCTCCAAAAGATCTAAGTCGCTTGCAGACGGCATTCTTTACGATGAACGGTGTACTTAGCATTGTCGTATTTGCTTTTACACTGATTGATTTGGTGGTGCGTCAATACTAATGAATAATCAGGTGAGCAACCATCAAGGCAAACGAATCGTTATTGGCATTACAGGTGCGAGCGGAAGCATTTATGGTGTACGACTGGTAGAGACACTGCTGGACTTGCAGTATACAGTTCACCTGATTGTTTCTAATGCTGGCTGGCGGGTATTGAAAGAGGAGCTGGGCTGGAATGTGACTGACCGGGAAGGAGCTTTGAATGAACAATTCGGAGACCGTCCCGGTTCTCTTGTATACCATCCCTTTACAGATATTGGAGCTTCTATTGCAAGCGGCTCTTATTTGGTCGATGCCATGATTATCATGCCATGCTCGATGGGGACGTTGTCAGCGGTAGCGCACGGTTCGTCTGATAATCTCATGGCACGTGCAGCAGATGTGATGATGAAGGAGGGTCGTCCGCTGATCCTTGTGCCTCGTGAGACACCATTGCATGCTATTCATCTGGAAAATATGCTTAAGCTTGCGAGACTCGGCGTCAAAATGATTCCGGCCATGCCAGCTTTTTATTTTCATCCAAAGACGCTGGATGATATTGTACTGTTCCTCGTAGGCAAAGTATTAGACAGCTTGCGTATAGAACATCAACTGTTTACGAGATGGGGGGATTCCGATGCCGATACCGGACACCAAGACAATCACAATCGGAAAAATTAAATATACAAACGCTTGGCCTATTTTTCATTACTTTAATCCTTCGGAGCTTCTCCATTCGGCGGAGATGGTTTCCAAAGTTCCGGCTGAATTGAATCGAGGCATGCTAAATGGGAGTTTGGATATGAGTGCGATGTCCTCCTTTGCGTATGCATCAGGTGCTGAGGAAATGCTGTTGTTGCCGGATTTATCCGTCAGTGCAGACGGTCCAGTCCAATCCATTTTACTATTTTCACGCAAGCCGCTAAATGAAATCATTAATGGCACCATTGCACTGACGAATACTTCAGCTACATCGGTAAACTTGTTGAAAATTTTGATGCAAAAGGCATGGGAAGGCCAGCCTACTTACTTTGACTGTGAACCAGATCTTGATTTGATGCTGGAACAGGCAGATGCTGGGCTGCTGATTGGAGATCACGCGATCAAGGCGTCCTGGCGAAGTGAAGGCCTGTATGTAACCGACCTCGGGGAAGAGTGGAAACGCTGGACGGGCTACAGCATGACATTTGCTGTATGGGCAGTTCGACGTGCTGTTGCTGCTCAGAATCCCGCTGTGGTGGCTGAAATTGCGAGTGCGTTCCGCGTAAGCAAGCAGCGTAGTCTGTCTGATCTGGCACCTGTTATTTCTGAGGCTTGCAAGGAAATTGGAGGTTCGGAAGATTATTGGGAGCGCTACTTTACGAATCTGTGTTATGATTTTGGGGAGAAGCAACAACAAGGTTTAGAGCTTTATTTTCAGTATGCATATGAACTGGGGCTGCTTGACCGACGAGTGAAGCCGCTTCTCTGGAGTGACAATACGCTGACACGGGTGAAAGAATGAAACGATTGGATTTGTTCGGTTTATTAAAAAAGGATATGAACTTCATAGAAGAAGAGCTGTACCGCAGCATTGACAGTAGGGAGCCGTTGATTAATGATACGTCGCTTCATCTGCTTAAAGCAGGGGGCAAGCGATTGCGTCCCGTGTTTGTATTGCTGGGAGGCAAGTTTGGAGAATATGATCTTGACAAGCTCAAGCGCATAGCGGTACCTCTGGAACTGATTCATTCTGCCTCTCTCGTTCACGATGACGTGATTGATGATGCGGAAATGAGACGCGGCCAACCCACCGTGAAGTCCAAATGGGACAATCGGGTGGCTATGTACACCGGAGACTACATATATGCACGCGCACTATCTATTGCTGCTGGACTGCCGAATCCCGATATTCACCGGGTGCTGTCTAAGGCGTTGGTACAGATGTCAATTGGTGAAATGGAACAAATACGTGATTTTTTTAATGTGGATCAGAGTGTGCGCAATTATTTGTTGCGCATACGGCGCAAAACGGCATTGTTGATTGCAGTTAGTTGCCAATTGGGAGCTATGGCTGCAGGAGCACGGGAAAGAGTCAACTCTCTGTTGTACACCTATGGCTATAACGTAGGTATGGCTTTTCAAATTCAGGATGATTTGCTTGATCTGTGTGGGACAGAAAAAAAGATCGGCAAGCCGCCAGGCAGCGATATGAGACAGGGCAATATTACGCTTCCGGTCATTTATGCGCTTGAACAACCCGAACTGCGGGATGATCTGCTGGCTGAAATCTGGCGGATTCAGGATGGGGACGGGCAAGGAGACACCCGTAAAGCGGTGGATATGATCAAAAAAAGTGAAGGAATCACTAAAGCTGAAATTCTCGCCGACCGATATATTAATAAAGCGCTGAACGCGCTGGACTTACTACCAGATGTCAAAACAAAAAAGACGCTGCGCGATATTGCTCATTTTGTAACACGACGCTCCTACTAAAGTTGTATTTTAGGTTTGCTGTGACAAAATACTTTAACCGTTTCCAATCTTTCTGTTACAATACAGATTAGTACTGTATAAATACATTAGATAGGATTGGGAGTGAGCCGATGGATCGTACGTTTTTGATGGTTAAACCGGATGGTGTACAACGCGGACTGATTGGACGTATTGTCAGTCGTTTGGAAGACAAGGGCTTCAAAATGGCGGCTGGCAAGCTTGTGCAGGTATCTAGAGAACAAGCAGAACGGCATTATGCGGAGCATGTGGGCAAGCCTTTTTTTGAAGAGCTTGTAGGCTTTATCACATCAGGTCCTGTATTTGCCATGGTTTGGGAAGGGGATAACATTGTTACGCTTTCCCGCTTGCTGATTGGTAAAACACAAGTAACCGAAGCTCTTCCGGGCACCATTCGTGGAGACTTTGCTGCACATACACCGTTTAACCTCATTCATGGATCAGATTCACCGGAGAGCGCAGAGCGCGAGATTGCAAATTTTTTCACACCGGAAGAATTAGTTCGGTATGAAAAAACGGTAGCGACCTGGGTGTAAGTTTAATTACGTATGAAGAAGGATGGTAGCATGACAGATCTGGAACTGGGTCAGACGGACCCCGATTACACAGCGTTTATCCGCAAAATCAAGGACAGCACAGGTATTGATCTTGCACAATACAAAGAAGCACAGATGAAAAGGCGGTTAACGACGCTTCGCAACAAAAACGGGTTTCCCAGTTTTGTTTCTTTTTATGATGCCATGATGAAGGAAAAACCTCTATTCTATGAATTTCTGGATCGTATGACGATCAATGTTTCCGAGTTTTGGCGAAATCCCAATCGTTGGGAAGTGCTACGGGACATCATTTTGCCACAGTTGCTTGTGGGAAAGCAGAAGCTTAAGCTGTGGAGTGCGGCCTGCTCGACTGGTGAAGAGCCCTATAGCCTAGCTATGGTTCTCGACGGTAAAGGAATTTTGGGGAATTGCTCCATTACAGCTTCCGATATTGATGATGGCGCATTGGCTAAAGCCAAGGAAGGTAAATATTTGGAGCGTTCGCTCAAGGATGTGCCTGAGCAGGTAGCTAGCAAATATTTTAAACCAGATGGTGCCATGTATCGGATTGATGACCGTTTAAAACAGGCTGTGAAATTTCAAAAGCAAAACTTGCTGCTGGATCGATTTGAGGATGGGTATGATCTCATTATCTGTCGAAATGTTATGATTTATTTTACAGAAGAGGCCAAACATGCGTTATATCAAAAGTTTGCTGCCAGCCTTCGTCCCGGCGGTGTTCTATTTGTCGGCAGTACCGAGCAAATCTTTTCTCCTAACCAATACGGGCTGGAATCGACTGAAACCTTTTTTTATCGCAAAAAAGCATAAGTCTGTACATATCATCCATCGTTTCGTAGGAACTTATTTGTATCCTTAAGTAATGGATGGCTGGCTTATCAACAGCGCACGTCCTTTAGCTCTTCTAGCTGAGGGACGTGTTTTTTTGTTTATCTGCCTCACACGTGGCTTTTCTTGTCAAAGAAAGGTGCGTATACTATAATGAAGCACAGTTAAAGATTTTAGCGATGCACAGTTTAACAGTTTAAAGGGGGAACGCGTCATGAGTTTACGTTATTTAACCGCGGGGGAAACGCATGGTCCCCAGCTAACTGCCATTGTAGAGGGTATGCCGAGTAATTTAAAATTGGATTTTGAGGAATTGAATTTTCAGTTGCACCGTCGTCAGAAAGGATATGGACGGGGGCGGCGTATGCAGATTGAAAAAGATACGGCGAAGATTGCCGGTGGCGTACGTCACGGATATACCACAGGTGCACCAATTGCGCTAGTTGTGGAAAATAACGATTGGAAGCACTGGCAGAATATTATGAATATTGAGCCTATTGAAGGCAGTGATGAAGAGAAGCGTCGGGTTCATCGGCCACGTCCGGGCCATGCGGATTTGAATGGCGGAATGAAATACAACCTGAAGGATCTTCGTAACGTGTTGGAACGCTCCAGTGCACGTGAAACAGCAATTCGTGTGGCATGTGGCGGTTTGGCTCGTCAATTGTTGGCTGAGTTCGGAATCAAGGTGGCAGGTCAGGTCATCCGTATTGGTGAAATCGAAGCTCCTTATCACGATTTGCCGATTGATGAACTGATTGCTGTAACAGAAGCTTCTTCGGTGAGAGTAACCGATCCGGAAACGGAGAAGAAAATGGAAGCATATATTGACCTGATCAAGCAAGAAGGTGACTCCGTCGGTGGGGTAGTGGAATGTATCGTGGAAGGTGTTCCGATTGGTCTAGGCAGTCATGTACAGTATGATCGGAAGCTGGATGCGCGTATCGCACAAGGAGTCATGTCGATCAATGCATTTAAAGGTGTGGAAATCGGCATCGGGTTTGAAGCAGGAGAATTACGCGGTTCACAGGTGCATGATGAGATTCTGTATGATGAGGAACGTGGGTATCATCGTCGTACGAATCGTTTGGGTGGTTTTGAGGGTGGCATGACCAACGGAATGCCCGTGGTGGTTCGTGGCGTAATGAAGCCAATCCCTACACTCTATAAGCCGCTGCAAAGCGTCGACATTGATACGAAGGAAGCATTCACTGCACAGGTTGAGCGTTCGGATGCATGTGCGGTACCAGCGGCAAGCGTAGTCATGGAGCATGTAGTAGCTTGGGAGATAGCCAAAGCTTTACTAGAGAAATTCGGCGGGGATTCGATCGAAGAAATCCGCGCGAATATTGCATCCTATGAACAACAATTGGAGCAGTACTAAGATGAGTACGCTGACGGTACAGCTTGGCGAACGTTCTTATCCTATTCATATCGGACGTGGATTGTTGCATCAGGCCGGAGAGTCGTTGAAGGAACGAGGAATTGCACAAAAAAGCCCATTATTGATTGTTTCAGACGAAAATGTAGCGGGATTTTACCTGGCAGCATTGGAGAGCAATCTTCAGGAGTCGGGATACAAAACGGTATCATTTGTCGTTAAACCAGGTGAAACATCCAAGTCGCTTGCTGTATTTGAGCAGGTTATAACAGCAGCCATTGAGGGCGGCCTGGATCGGAATTCAGCCGTTATCGCTCTTGGTGGTGGTGTGGTGGGTGATTTGGCTGGATTTGTGGCGGCATCTTTTATGAGAGGCATCAAGTTCGTACAGGTTCCAACTACAATCCTTGCTCATGACAGCAGCGTGGGCGGTAAGGTCGGCATCAATCATCCTTTGGCAAAAAATATGATAGGAGCCTTCCACCAACCGGAACTCGTACTGTATGACGTAGATACGTTGTCAACATTACCTCCTCGCGAGGTATCTGCGGGACTAGCTGAAATGATCAAGCATGGCTTGATCTGGGATGCCGATTTCGCTCAGTGGTGCCGTGAGCATGCGACGGATTTGCTCGCACTGGATGCGGCGACACTGGAGTATGGACTGGAAAAGGGATGTTCCATTAAAGCTGAAGTCGTATCGCGCGATGAACGAGAAAACGATTTGCGCGCTATTCTAAACTTAGGTCATACGATTGGTCATGCGATTGAAGCGATTGCGGGATATGGTGAGTTTTTACACGGGGAAGCCATTTCTATTGGTATGGTCGGCTCCGCACTTCTGGGTGTGAAGCTGGGGGCAGATCCTTCTTTGGTAAACGAAACGAAGGAGATGCTGTCTTCGCTGCGCTTACCGACTTCTCTTCCATCACATCTCGATACAGATCGACTGCTTGAAGCGATGATGCATGACAAAAAGTTCAAGGAAGGCAGCATTACTTTCGTTGTCCCACGCAGTATTGGGCGTGTGGAGGTTGTGAAGGATATTTCCGTCTCTTACATCCGGGAAGTCATTGAACAGTTAAAAGAGGAGGCGTAACGATGTACAATCGTGGTATTCGTGGCGCGACGACCGTGGCGAATAATGAAGCAAACGAAATTTTGGAAGCAACAAGCCAACTGCTGGAGGAAATTGTATCCTACAATGAAATTCAGCCAGACGATATTAGTAATGTATGGATAACGGTGACCCATGACCTGGATGCTGCCTTTCCAGCCATGGCCATCCGTCAGCTTGACGGCTGGGATATGGTTCCACTCATGTGTGCATTAGAAATTCCTGTGGCTGGCAGCTTGCCCAAGTGCATCCGTTTGATGGTACAGGTGAATACTGATAAATCTCAGCGTGAAATGAAACATGTATATTTGAACGGAGCACAGATGTTAAGACCGGATCTGGCTTCCCAAGGGAAATAAGCGCCCGTTTTTAAAGTTGATGGTTGCCAAAGTAACATTTTATGAGATATAGTGTGTGTAGCAGAGTTGAGTAGAGTAGAGTTAGCCAGAGCAGAGTTGAGATGAGAAGAGTGTAGCCTTAGCCAATTCCATATGAGATTACAGAGACCGGCGGTAGCGGGTAAGCTTTTGTCCATGAAGAGACCTTCTTCTAAAGAGAAGCTTATTTGAGGTAACCTGCGTGGTTATGCAAAGGGATGAGTATATGCTTTTGTCTATTTGCTGTAATCATTTTACATATGGAGCATTCTTATAATTTCAATAACTGACAGCCTCTACCTTACGGGTAGAGGCTTTTTTATTCTCTCCATTGGGTTCTGCGCCAATTTGGAAAGGAAGTGATCTCATGTTAACGCCGCATGTGGAGCAAGTGATAGCGATGGCGAATGAATTTAACCTGATTCCTGTGTACAAAAAAGTGCTGGCTGATATGGAGACGCCGATTCGGATATTCCGTCGGTATGCTGAGCGGGACCGTGCCTTTCTGCTGGAGAGTGTAGAGGGAGGCGAGCAGTGGGCGCGACATTCCTTCATCGGAACAGACCCGTTTCTAATGGTCTCAGGTAAAAAAGGTCGATTGATTCTGGAACAGCACGGTAAACGGCAAATATTAAGCGACAAGCCGATTGAAGCGCTCAAAGCATTGCTTCGTAAATACCGTAGTCCGAAACTGAAAGAAATGCCTCCGTTTACAGGCGGGGCTATCGGATTTTTTGGATATGACCTTCTTCAATATTACGAAAAGCTGCCGGAGCATTCGGTAGATGATTTGAATATGGATGATATTCGTTTTATGTTCTGTGATCAAGTCATTGTCTTTGATCATGTGAAACAGCAAATTTTGCTGGTTGGCAATGTTCATATAGGTGAAGGGTTCCGCGAGGAGGACATACGTGCTGCTTATGCAGATGTGGAACGCAAGTTGGAGAACACGGCGCAGTATCTGCGCAAGCAGTCCCCACCGGAGCGATTAGGATCAGCTTCCATTCCTGATGATGTGGAACTGGGTGAGATTCAATCCAATGTGACGAAGGAACAGTTTATATCAAACGTGGAGCAGGCAAAGGAGTATATCCGCTCAGGTGATATTTTTCAGGTTGTACTGTCCCAGCGTTTTCACATTGATACAGAGGCCTCTCCACTACAGGTATACCGCGTGCTGCGCACGATGAACCCGTCGCCATATATGTATTATTTGAAAATGGATGACGAGATCATCGTAGGCACTTCGCCGGAGGCACTCGTCAAGGTGGAAAACGGCCGCGTAGAGACCCGGCCGATTGCAGGAACGAGACCGCGTGGTGTAACGGAAACAGAAGATGCGGCACTTGCTGAAGAATTGTTGAAGGATGAAAAAGAACGTGCAGAGCATCTGATGCTGGTCGATTTGGGAAGAAATGATCTGGGCCGTGTATCCCAGTTTGGCACCGTAAAATGTGATACGTTCATGGAGATTGAACGCTATTCCCACGTGATGCACATTGTATCGAATGTGTCGGGTGAGCTGCGTGAGGACAAAGATTTCTTCGATGCTTTCCTGTCTTGCCTGCCTGCCGGCACCGTATCAGGAGCTCCAAAGCTACGGGCCATGGAGATTATTGCCGAGCTGGAACGGGAAGCACGCGGAACCTATGCAGGAGCAATTGGATATTTGGGCTTCTCAGGCAATATGGATGCTTGCATTACGATTCGCACAATTGTGTTTAAAAAGAACCGGGCCTATGTCCAGGCAGGGGCTGGGATTGTGTGGGACTCGGTACCGGAAAGCGAGTATCAGGAGACAGTGAACAAAGCAAAGGCACTGCTGAAAGCAATCCGCACGGCGGAAGCGATGTTCCCAGCAACGACACAGCCTTACAACAGCGTCATCAACCAAGATTATTTGTACACTCCGTAACACACAAAAATCTGATTCTGAGGAGGAGACGACAATGGAACGACATGACATGATGCAAGTAGGGTTAAGCCGGATCATTGAGGGACAGCATCTTTCACGTACGGAGGCCCGTAGCGTGATGGAACAGATTATGAGTGGGAGTGCTACACAGGCGCAAATCGGCGGGCTCCTGACGGCTCTTCGCCTCAAGGGAGAGACGGTAGATGAAATCACCGGTTTTGCCGAAGCAATGCGCAATTACGCTAGTCCAGTGCAAGCTGGAGAAGGGAACAGTCGTCTACTGGATACATGCGGCACCGGGGGTTCGGGTATTCACAAGTTTAATATTTCCACGATATCTGCTATTATCGCGGCTTCGGTTTCCGTGCGGGTAGCAAAGCATGGCAACCGTTCTGCAAGTGGCCGTGCCGGAAGCGCTGATGTCCTGGAGGCACTCGGAGTCAACATTCATTTGACAAGTGATCAGGCGCGAGCGTGTCTGGACCGCATTGGCATTTGCTTTTTATTCGCACAGCTGTATCATCCGTCTATGAAGCATGCCGCAGCGCCGCGTCGCGAGCTAGGTGTGCGGACAGTATTCAATATGCTCGGTCCATTGACGAATCCGGCTGGTGCGGATCGACAGCTGTTGGGCATTTATGATGCCAGCAAAACGGAAGTGATTGCCGAGGTATTGAACAAGCTCGGCTCCAAACGAGCCATGGTTGTCAGCAGTTTGGATGGACTAGATGAAATTAGTATCTCGGCTGCGACGCGAGTATCCGAGCTCAAGGACGGCAAGGTTCACACGTTCGAGCTTCATCCGTCCGATCTGGGCTTGCAGACACATTCTCTAGATCAGGTGTTAGGCGGCGATGCACAGGTTAACGCAGATATCATACGACGAATTTTGAACGGAGAGCATGGAGCCTATCGTGATGTTGTGCTAGCGAACGCAGGAGCATGTATTTATGTCTCAGGCGCAACAGCTACCTTGACAGACGGAGTAGCGCGAGCAGCAGAAGCCATTGACTCCGGACTGGCACTTTCCAAGCTGGATCAATTAATACAGGCAACGGGGGAATATCAATATGTATCTTGATAAAATCGTGGTGACGAAGCGACAAGAAGTGGAGCAGCTGAAGCAGCATTTTCAAATTAATAAAGCCGAACGCTTAATTGCGGATTTACCTGTGACGAGAGGATTCGAAAATGCGCTCGCCAGCGGACGCAACCGTCCGCTCGGGCTGATTGCTGAAGTGAAGAAAGCTTCCCCGTCAAAAGGGTTGATTCGACCTGATTTTTATCCGGTGGATATCGCACGTGCATATGAGGGGGCAGGAGCCGATTGCATTTCTGTACTGACAGATGTGACGTATTTTCAGGGAAGTCCTGAATATTTACAGCAAATTCGCGATCAGGTGAAAATTCCGCTGCTGCGAAAAGATTTTATCATTGATGAACGGCAAATATATGAAGCTCGTCTGTTAGGAGCAGATGCGGTACTGTTGATTGCGGCTATCTTGGAACCCCATGTATTAGGGTCATTCTTACAAATCGCCAAGGATCTTGGTCTGGATGCATTGGTAGAGGTGCATGACAGTGAGGAACTTAAAACAGTGCTGGACCTGGGGACAGCAACCTTAATTGGTGTGAACAATCGTAATCTTCGGACATTTGAGACCCGTCTCCAGACGACAGAGGAGCTGATCTCACTGATCCCAAAAGGGGTTACATTCATCAGCGAAAGCGGCATTGCAGGACCGGAAGATGTGAAGTATCTGCATTCGGTAGGTGCGCACGGCATTCTGGTAGGGGAGCATTTGATGCGTAAGGAAGATGTAGGACAGGCTGTAGCCGAATTGATGGACGGGGTTAGAGCATGAACAAAACGGGCGTAAAAATTTGTGGACTTCAAAGCGTTGAAGTGCTAAAATCTATGGTAAACTTACCGGTCGATTATATAGGTTTTGTGTTTGCTGACAGCAAGCGCCGGATTGACGGCGCACATGCTGGAGAGTTGCTTCGCGTATTGGATGAATGGACTCCAGGCAGCAGACCTCGCAGCGTGGGCGTATTTGTGAACCCTAGTGACGCACTGTTAAACGATGTGATGGAGAAAGCACCATTGGATGTCATCCAGCTGCATGGACAGGAGAGTCCGCAGCGTTGTCGGGAGCTTAAGGAACGTTTTGGCATACAAGTATTCAAGGCCTGGTCTGTGGATAGCCAAGGGCAGACCGTGAAGGGGAAGATCGAACACCGAGCGGACGAATTGGAGGCTTATGTCGGAACGATCGATGCTTTACTGCTGGATACATACGATCCCCTGTATGGTGGCGGTTCTGGAAAAACGTTTGCGTGGGATCGGATTCCTGCCTATCAGGCTTGGACTCATCAACATGGAATTCCTTTGTTTGTAGCCGGGGGACTGACTGCCGATAACGCAGAAAAGCTGATTAACGAGTATCATCCCGAAGGGCTGGATGTGTCCAGCGGTGTAGAGACGAACGGAGTCAAGGACATTGCAAAAATCACAGCATTCGTAGAAAGGGTGAAGCAGGCATGACACAATTACCTGATAACAACGGACGTTTTGGAACTTTTGGCGGACGTTATGTACCGGAAACGTTGATGAACGCACTGATTGAATTGGAGGAATCCTACCGAAAGTATGCGGATGATCCTGAATTTAAAGCAGAGTTGAATGGACTTCTAAAAGACTATTCGGGTCGGGAAACGCCGCTTTATCATGCGGAGCGACTGAGTCAACATCTGGGCGGGGCTAAAATTTACTTGAAGCGCGAAGATTTAAACCATACTGGCGCCCATAAAATTAATAATGCATTGGCCCAGGGATTGCTGGCGAAGCGTATGGGTAAGCAGAAGGTTATTGCCGAAACAGGTGCTGGACAGCATGGTGTTGCGACGGCTACTGTGGCTGCATTGCTCGGATTGGAATGCAAGGTGTTTATGGGGGAAGAGGATACAGTTCGCCAGCAGTTGAATGTATTTCGGATGCAGCTTTTGGGTGCAGAAGTGATTCCGGTGACATCCGGTACGCGTACACTGAAGGATGCCGGGAATGAAGCTTTGCGTTATTGGGTGAGCCACGTCCATGATACGTTCTATATTTTGGGTTCGGCTGTCGGCCCACATCCGTATCCGATGATGGTGCGGGACTTCCAACGTGTGATAGGCGATGAAACACGCCGTCAGATCTTGGAGAAGGAAGGTAGACTTCCGGATGTAGTCGTGGCAGCGATCGGTGGTGGAAGCAATGCTATCGGCATGTTTTATCCTTTTATAGAGGATCAGGGTGTCGCTTTGATTGGCGTGGAGGCTGCTGGAAAAGGCGTCGAGACGGAATTCCATGCAGCTACCATGAGCAAGGGAACACAAGGGGTCTTCCAAGGCTCTATGAGTTATCTGCTTCAGGATGAGTACGGACAAGTGCAGCCTGCGCATTCCATCTCGGCTGGACTGGATTATCCAGGTGTTGGACCGGAGCATTCATACCTAAAAGATATTGAGCGGGCCCAATATGTTCCGATTACCGATCAGGAAGCACTAGATGCACTTCAGCTCCTTTGCCGTACCGAAGGAATACTTCCTGCATTAGAGTCGGCGCATGCCGTTGCACAGGTCGCCAAGCTGGCACCTACATTGACCGCAGATGATATTATCGTTATTTGTTTGTCTGGGCGCGGGGATAAAGATGTGGACTCCATCATCAAGTATTTAGGGGGAAATCCGTCATGAATTTAATTGATCAGGCGTTTGAACGCCTTAAAAATGAAGGCAAAACGGCATTAATTCCTTTTCTGACGGTAGGCGACCCGGACGTAGATACTACGATAGAGATCATTCGGCAGTTAGAGTCGGCCGGAGCCGATATATTGGAACTAGGCGTACCTTATTCGGATCCGTTGGCTGACGGTCCTGTGATTCAGCGTGCGTCTGAACGTGCATTGAAACGGCAAATTTCGATCCGCACCTGTATGGAGACCGCGTCTCTGGCTAGAGCGGCAGGTTCAAACCTGCCTTTTATTCTGTTCACATATTATAATCCTGTATTGCAGATGGGAATGGATGCTTTCTTTGCTGGCTTGCAGGAGCACGGTATCAGTGGTCTTATTATTCCGGATCTTCCACTTGAAGAAGCAGAAGAGTTGGGAGGACGTGCAGCAGAGGTGGGTGTGCATCTGATCCCGCTGGTAGCCCCAACGTCTGAACAGCGTATCGAACGAATTGCCCGTCAGGCCCGTGGATTTGTATACTGTGTATCTTCGCTGGGTGTAACCGGAGAAAGAGCTTCTTTTTTTGAAGGTATAGAGGGCTTTATCGCGCAGGTCAAACGGCATACCAGTGTTCCGGTGGCGATAGGCTTTGGTATTTCAAATCGTAAGCAGATTGTCCGGTTTTCAGACATTTGCGATGGAGTTGTGGTTGGCAGTGCCATTGTGCGCCAGGTGGAGGAAGCCATTCCATTGCTGGAGGATTCTGCACGCAGAGAAGAAGGGCTTTTGCAAATTCGTGATTTTGTGGCACAATTAAAGCAGTAATAGGGTCAAAATAGAAATTTTAAATATAGTTCTGATTGGATAGAGGAGGTAGGGGCATGCAACCTAAACCGCATATTGTACATTTGCCAGTATATCAGCCCGGTAAACCGATTGAGGATGTGAAACGTGAGCTGGGACTCGATGAAGTAATCAAGCTCGCCTCAAACGAGAATCCGTATGGCAGTTCTCCTAAAGTGTTGCAGGCCATTCAGCAGGAGTTTGCTAACATCAGTGTGTATCCTGACGGAAGTGCAGTTGCTCTGACACAAGCACTAGCTAAACGGACGGGTTTAAAAGAAGAACAGTTTATCTATGGCTGTGGCTCTGACGAAATTATTGCGTTGATTACGCGTGCATTTCTCCTTCCAGGGGAAGAAAGCATCATGGCTGATCAGACATTTTCCGTATATAAAAGTAACGTGGAAATTGAGGGAGCAGTTGCAGTTGAGGTGCCTTTGCGTGACGGTGTACATGATTTGGATGCCATGCTATCTCATATCAATGACCGTACAAAAATTATTTGGATCTGTAATCCAAATAACCCAACAGGAACGATTGTACCCGAAGCCGAGTTGATAGCGTTTCTAAACCTAGTACCCAAGCATATCATGGTGGTGCTGGATGAAGCCTACGCTGAGTTTGTGATAGATCGTTCGTATCCAGACGGCATTCGCTTGTTGTCAGCTTATGAAAATTTGGTTGTACTACGTACCTTCTCCAAAATCTATGGTCTGGCTTCGCTACGTATCGGATATGGTATGGGGGCCGAGTCAACCATTCGCTTGATCAATCAGGTTCGGGAGCCATTTAATACCTCACGGGTAGCGCAGGCTGCGGCCATTGCTGCCTTGGAAGATCAGGAATTTGTTCAGGAATGCCGAGATCGTAATGCAGAGGGTAGAGCTTATTTGCAAAATGAGTTGAAACGTCTGGGGCTGGAGTCTTTCCCGGCACATGGTAATTTTATTATGCTGGATGTACGTCGTCCATCCGGTGAGGTATTTCAGGAGTTGCTTCGTAAAGGTGTGATCATTCGCGCAGGTCATCACAAATATCCGACTTATATTAGGGTGTCGGTTGGATCACAGCCGCAAAATGAGTTGTTTATTCGCGCGCTGGAACAGGTCCTAGGGGCGGAAGCGGCGAAAGTACGCCTATAATTTCCGCAGATGGGATTTGATATTAGATGAAGATTGCTATTTTCGGCGTGGGACTGATTGGCGGGTCCCTCGCACTTTGTTTTAAAGGGAAACCGGATATTACGGTAGTCGGCCACGCTCATCTCCCTGAACTGATGGAACCGATGTTAAGCCGTGGTGTCGTAGACACTGCGACTCTTTCGGTTGAAGAGGCGGCAAAGGATGCCGATTTTATTTTTTTATGTGTCCCGGTTGGTTTACTGGAGCATTATCTCGAGTTGTTAAGTCAGCTACCGCTTAAAGCGGGTTGTATTATTACCGACGTAGGCAGCACGAAATCGGCGATTGCCAAAAAAGCATCAGAAATTTCTTTGCGCAACGCTTATTTTATCGGGGGGCATCCGATGGCCGGATCGGAGCGTTCCGGTGTCAAGGCCGCTTCTGCGTTGTTGTTTGAAAACGCATATTATGTACTTTCCCCTGCAGAGGGTGTGCCTGAGGAAGCATACAGCTCGCTGGAGCATTTGTTGAAATATACAGGTGCTCATGTTGTGCGTGTCCAACCTGATATGCATGATGATATTGTCGGTGCGATTAGTCATCTTCCGCATATTATTGCAGCAGCGCTGGTGAATCAGGTGCGAAAGCACAATGATGAAAATCCGTTGTACCGTACATTGGCTGCTGGTGGATTTCGTGATATTACACGGATAGCCTCTAGTGATCCGGTTGTGTGGCGGGACATTTTGCTGAGTAATCGTGATGTTTTACTGGGTCTGTTGGAAGAGTGGAATGGGCAGATTGAGCGTTTTACTCACTTGCTGAGAACACAAGACGGAGAGGGAATTGCTGACGAATTTTTGACAGCTGGGCATTTCCGTAGTGAACTGCCAGAGCGTCGTAAAGGAGTTATTGTCTCTACGTTTGATCTGTATATTGATGTACCGGATACCCCAGGGATTATCGGAAGAATTGCAATGGAACTGGGAAATCACAGCATTAATCTGAGCAATATGCGAATCATTGAAAGCCGGGAGGATGTTCCTGGCATCATGCGGCTTTCCTTTCGTCAAGAGCAGGATTGGGAACGTGCCAAAACCTTGCTGGATTCGATGGGCTATAAAGTGGTGGTGTGAAGAGTAAAGTGGAATGAGTATTCGTCAAAGAGGTACTCCGCTCCGCGATTCATTTGATCTTACGATCGCTGTTGCCTGCGGATTTTCTGATTATATGTTCAAAGGTGAAAATCCGTAGGCAAAGGCGAACGCTACGCTTCTCCAGATTCAAATGAACCTCTACGCTACAGCCGCCATAAAAGGACCACACTTTCTGGGAGTGAGTAGTAAGAAAAGATCTAAAGCGGGCGAAGTTTCTCTTCGCTCGCTTATTTGTTACTTGAAGAGGGGGTGAAGCTACGCCTTATTTTGTAATTACTATCTTTCTATACATACCGTTAAACATTATAGGTGCATCCTCTTTGATACGCAGTTTTGTTTTTTGGGTTTCAAACAGTTCTTCAAAATTCAACCCTATATCGG
This sequence comes from Paenibacillus polymyxa M1, assembly GCF_000237325.1. Taxonomy (NCBI): domain Bacteria; kingdom Bacillati; phylum Bacillota; class Bacilli; order Caryophanales; family Paenibacillaceae; genus Paenibacillus; species Paenibacillus polymyxa. The sequence continues at coordinate 3,398,644 of NC_017542.1, read as the reverse complement.
TTCCTAACACCTTAATAACGGGTCTTATCGTTTTTTTGAATAATGAGGGCTTTTTTCCTTTAGGAGAAAACTTATCGAAAATAATAATTTCCCCGTCTTTTTTCAATATCCGCACCATCTCATCGAAGCATTTATTTGCGTTAGGTACTACTGAGAGAATTAAACTTCCTACTACTATATCAAATTGCTCATCCATAAAATTCATTTGTTGAGCATCCATTTCTAAGAATTTTATGGAGGTGTTAATAAATTTCTCTTTTGCTTTGTTAAGCATTTCAGGTGAATAATCTATGGCAGTAATATCCAGCCCGTAGTGATTTATTAATTCTAAATCTGCTCCAGTTCCTACACCTACAAAAAGTATTTTTTGCTCGCTATTAAATGACTTTTCTTGAAATATGATCTTTCTAGAATTGAGGAAGCTGCCTGAATTGAAAAACTTATCATAAATTGGAGACCAAATCTTATATACAGCCTTGTTCCACTTATTATTCATTACCTGCCCCCTACCTATTGAAAAAATTTATTATATAATAATGTGTTTCAATAGGATAATCAAATAATTGGTAAATTATTGATGTATTTTATCAACCCACATATGGGTAGGTGAGTAAGGTAAAGAGGAGTATTGGAAAACAAAAAAAGACCACCCTGGTAAAGCCCCGGGTGGTAGCTACTTTCAGTAAAGTAGCTGAGTAGGATAGGAGTGGAGAGAAACCATACTGTACTTTTATTATATGTATACGTTTTCATTTTGTCAATATTTTTTTAAAGCGTTTTCTTTTTTTGTGTAATTATCCTTACTGGTGCTTTATATGGAACACTTTCATTGGGTTTGTCATTTATCTTGAAAAAACTAAAAATCCACTGAAAAGCTGTTTAAATGAATTAGCTGCCAGCGTTAGGGAGCCTTTGATGGAAATCGTGGGGATTTTGGACTTTTTTACTGGCGGCCATTTTGTGGTACAATGGGTAAGTCCATTTTGGATATTGAATATTGTTGGGGATAGCACCGTTAATGTTGGCACTACATAGGGTAAGAAAATAACAAATGTTCCATGATGCTGTTTCATCCATTTGCGCAGAGGGCGCAACTTTTTTTGACCTGTTCGGTATATATAGACAGAATCGAACGGGAAAACAGCACATGTATGGGCGAGGAGGGTCTCACTCGGATGATGACAGATTCCCAGATGATTCAGGAAATCAAACAAGGTAATGTCGAGGTTTATTCAGAATTAATGAGGCGACACCAACGTAAAATTTTAGCTTTTGTTTATCATATGCTGAAAAGTTCGAACCTGGAAATGATTGCTGAAGACTTATGCTCGGAGACGTTTTATAAAGCGTATCGGAGCCTGCATTCTTTTCGCGAGGTAGATGCATCGTTCTCCACTTGGCTATATACAATTGCACGCAATACGGTGCTAAGCGAGCTTCGCAAGCACCGTAGTGGTCAGGTTCCATTGGAAGAGAGCGGTTATGTACCGGTAGCTCCATCGGATGTGATTCCGGAGCAGGCTGTTCTTCGCGGTGAGAAGGTAGAGATGGTTCGTGAAGCAATCAACAGATTGCCTGAGAAGCAGCGATCTGCGCTGATTTTGCGTGAATATGAGCAATTGGATTATCAGGAGATTGCGACTATTTTAGGACAGACGGTCAGTGCGGTGAAGTCATTGCTTTTCCGGGCAAGAACCAGTGTGAAGACGCAGTTGGAGCCTTATTTTTTTGAGCCTCTCTATGAGGAAAACGAAGGGATGAGCAGCCAATGAAATCCAGGGACGCTGAGGATTTGTTCGCTACAGGCAAAAATGTATCGAAACAAGACTCGGAGCGCAGACGGGCCAAAAGCTCGTCTGCCGGGTGGGAGCATGGTTCGGAAGAGAATGATTGGAATTTGTCAAAAGAAAGTCGATCAGCTATTCGTGATATTTCCTTTGAAATAACAGATGATAAGCTAGAGGCAATGAATCGTAGAGTCATGGATCGAATTTATGAAGAATCACCGTGGCTTGTTCCGGGCGAGCATCGACGTGCGCGAGTGAACCCAGCAGCCCGTAAGTATATGTCTGTATGGATCGCCGGCTTCTTGGCCGTATTTTTGTGCAGCTTTTTATTTTTGAACTGGAATGGAAGCTCCTCTCAGGAAAATCCCCCCCAAGCGGCTCCTGTCATGGACACGGGTATTTTACCGACAGGCCTGCTGGAAACTACAAGTACATCTCCACAGTATCAATACCACATTAAAGATGTGAACAGTGGCATTATGGATCCGCTGGTTGCAAGCATTGTTCCTACTTACCCGCAATACTGGATGTTGCTGTCTGTATTGGCACTTGCGCTTGCTTTATTTTCTCTGGGCTGGATCCATCGGACGAGAAGAGTTAGAAATTAGTTGGCAGATGGGCTCCATATAAAATTCATTATAATGCCTGAATAACACAACAGCGGGGGACTAACACAATGCTTATTGGCTTGATCAGACATGGATTGACGGATTGGAATGCGGTAGGTAAAATCCAGGGCCACAGTGATATTCCGTTGAATGAGGAAGGGCGTCGGCAGGCACGCTTGCTGGCAGAACGATTGAAGGAAGAGCCTTATCATTGGGACGGGCTTATTACAAGTAGCCTCTCCAGAGCGAAAGAAACGGGGGATATTATTGCCTCTGCTCTGCATTTGCCGTTGCTGGAACCTGATGATCGACTAAGAGAGCGTGCTTATGGTCAGGTCGAGGGGATGACGCAGGCCGAACGCGAAGAAAAGTGGGGAGTTGACTGGCATCTGCTGGATTTGGGGCAGGAGAGCGATGCAGATCTTCAGCTTCGCGCGCTAGCTTTTATGGAGGCTCTTTGGACGGAAAATCGGGACAAGAATCTGCTGGTCGTTTCCCACGGCGGTTTTTTGGCTAATTTGTATAAGGCTCTGTATCAGGAAAAATTCACGGAACGTATTGGCAATTTGTCACTAAGTGTACTCCAGCGTGAGGATGCGGACTGGGAACCGCTTTTGTATAATTGTACAAAGCATTTGCAAGAGAAAAAGTAACTGCAACTTAAATAATTTGTGAAAGACCACGGCTTCTATTCATCATAGAGTCGTGGTCTTTTTGTTTTTTAATTATACCTTTGCCAAAAAAGAGGTTTAGAGTCTGAAGATTCCGTCAAAGCTGTGGGTACAACAGGTAAGAATCATTTCCGGATGACAGTCCAGTGACGAGGCGATGGAACAATGAATCTGGCGGATATGCTGACATTTGCGGATATTGTGCATTTGAACAGAATCGCAGTGTATTACGATTGTGACTGCAAACCTAATTCCAAGCATGAGTTGATCCAAGGGATTTTGACAAAGCTCGGTAGTAGTAGTTTCTTTGAGACGCAGGTCAAGGAGCTGAGGTTGTCAGAGGTAAGGTTTTTGAACGCGCTATTGTTCGATGACCGACCTTATTTCAGTATGGAGGAATTGATTGCGATTGCCAAACAGTCGGTTGAGAATGACGGAGATGCTGGTGAGCGACCACGAGATATTGTGACCCGTCTGCGTTCTAGCGGCTGGTTGTTCAACGGTTCGACGCACAATACGAGGTATTTGTACCAAATTCCGTCGGATATGAAAGAGCGCTTCCGGCGTGTTATGGTATATGACTTTCAAAACGGGATGACTAGGGTAAGCGAACCGTCGTCGTACCGGGATGAAGGTCATCTACTGGCGGAGGATTTACGGCTTTTCCTTCAATATATGAAACAACATGAGGTTCTGCTTAATCCTGAGGGAGCTTGGTACCGTCGCAATCAGCAGCAGCTAATGGAGCATTTGCACATTGCGGAGCCGTTGTTGGGTAAAGGAGGATGGCGTTTTGGCTATGGTTCCTCTTTTAAATTTTATCCGGATCGAATGGCATTACTGTACGATTACGCCCGTCACTCCAAGTATATTGAGGAGAAGGGAGACCGGGTTGAGCTGACCGCAAAAGGGGAGGCACAACAGGAACTTGCAATTGAGGATGAAATGATACAGCTATTCAGGTTTTGGTTAAGATTGTATAAAGGAGCCGTACCCAATCTGCTTTCACTAGTCTATTGGATTGGAGAATGTGCCAGGCCATGGACATCCTCGGAGTCGCTTTTTGTGCATATTGGTCCACTGATCCGACCGTTTTACTATGATACCCCCCGTTCGGTCTTTGATCAGAGGATTATACGAATGATGCTTCACTTGGGTATGCTTCGACAAGGTGAGCATTCAACAGGACCTTCTGTACAAATGACGGCCTGGGGGCAGAAGTTGGCGGGAGAGTGCCGCCTTGGGCGAAACGACTCGGGTATACGGCTCCATTGACAAGCAGTACACATGTTGATAGAATTTCACCCAAAATATGAGAGGGTGAAGTTGATGCTCATTCGCTACAACGGAAACATGCCACAGCTCCATTCATCTGTCTATGTGGCAGAAGGAGCAAAAGTTGTCGGAAAAGTAACGATCGGCCAAGAGTCCTCCGTATGGTTTAATGCCGTACTGCGCGGGGATATGGCGCCTATCATCATCGGTGAACGCTGCAATATTCAGGACGGCGTCGTGGGACATGTGAACACGGATCAGCCCCTGCTGCTGGCGAATGATGTTTCGGTAGGACATGCTGCCATTATCCACGGTTGTACGATAGGCAAAGGCACTTTAATTGGTATGGGGGCCATTGTACTCAACGGAGCGGAGCTTGGTGAATATGCTTTAATAGGAGCAGGGTCGGTCGTTACGGAAAATACCAAAATACCACCCTATACTCTTTCTATCGGTACACCTGCCAAAGTGGTGCGCGAATTGACAGATGCAGATTTGCAGCGGATGTCACGAACGACACTCAGCTATGTGGCGAAAGGAAAAGAATATAGGATCTCTTAAACTCATGTTGGAGGTGCATCCTATGGATAAAATGAAGGTTACTTATGAGGTAATGTTGGGCCTGTCTGCTGAAATGGTTTTGGACGAGGCATTACGTAAACACCGGAGTGAAAAACTTTACAAGGATATTGATGAGGCGTTAGCCTCCGGAGATGAAGTAGCTTTTCGTCATCTTACGGATGAGCTGAAAGCAATGAGTTAGAACGCTTTTGGTAAGCTTAAGTTGGTCATAAATGGCCAAGCGCCAGTTTGAGATTATATCATCAAACCTGACCCGTAACGGCGGTCAGGTTTTTTTGATACGCTTGGATATGATATAGTCTTTGTAAGATAGTGCCTGTGCAAGGTATCTGTCGTATGAACGGAGGATGAAGGGCGTGTCGTTATCTTATTTGTGGAGCCGGTCGTTCTTGACGAGCCGGCCCTTTTTGTGGCTGCTGTTCTGGTGTAATTTAGTTGGAACGGTGTATGGGTACATATGGTATGGAGGACAGCTGGAATATACACTGAATTATCACCCGATGTGGCAGATTGTATTTGTGCCTGATAGTCCGACAGCCAGCCTATTTTTTACAATTTCCATAGCATTTTTGCTCTATCCTCCGCATCTCAAAAGCTTGAAGGTTATTCGCCAGATTATGGAAGCGTTGGCTGTCGTCACGAGTGTAAAGTACGGCATTTGGGCTTCGGCTATTATTTTGTGGGGAGTTGCGCAGGGGGGAACTATGGTATGGCAGGATTGGATGCTGATAGCATCTCACACGGCAATGGCGGTCGAAGCCTTACTGTTTGTACGTTTTTTTACCTGCAAATGGATTGCTTTATGCTTAGCCGCACTTTGGACCTTGTTAAATGATACGATGGATTATACCTTTGGCATATACCCTTATCTTCCCAGGACGCTAACGGATGATGTAACGCAAGTGCGTACTTTTACCTACATGCTGACCCTTGTTAGTATTGTAGTGGCATGGCTTGCCATGCTGGCGCGTAATCGAAAGGTAGCGTCTCATCGTGATATAGCTTGAGTCTTTTGAATGGAGAAATAGAGATGCATATAGTTATAAATCAAAAGGAATATGCATTCCAAAAGGGCATCCGTGATGATCACAAAATAAAAACAAGTTTTAATGAATTAGCAAAACAGAGTTTTGGCTTTGATTTTGAAGCCTGGTTTCAATTGGGGGATTGGGAGGATAGATATATTCCTTATGTCCTTTTGGATGAGGATTGTGTTGTGGCCAATGTATCTATAAGTCTAATGGATTTTGATGTATCAGGCGAGAAGAAAAAATATATTCAGATCGGGACTGTAATGACGGATGCAAACTACAGGAATCAAGGTTTGAGTCGGTTTTTAGTAGAGCAAGCGCTGAAAGATTGGCATGGCAATTGTGATGGTATCTATCTGTTTGGAAATGATAGTGTGAGGGATTTTTATCCTAAATTCGGCTTCGCTTCGGCACCCGAGTATCAATATAGCCGGAAGGCACCTAACAGCTTGGACATAAGGATCGAGAAATTGAATACAGAAGAAATGTCGGATTTGCAGTTGTTGAAGATGAAGAGTGCTGACTTCAATCCGTATTCACTTTTTTCTGCGGAAAACAATGAGTGGTTGGTTTTATTTTATAGTACCTTATTTTTTAAAGACAAGTTCTGGCACATACCTCAATACGATACGATTGTTGTTGCAGATTTCGAAGGGGATACTATGAATTGTTACGATATTTTTGTAGCGGGTGACATTTCTTTAGATGAAATTCTAGGGGCAGTCATGAAAAAAGATACAAAAAAGGTTGTTTTTGGCTTTACACCAAAAGAACAGGACGGCTGCGAAATGTCTGTGCTGAAGCAGGAAGATACTACGCTGTTTTATATGACTAAGCATCCCAACAGATGTAATGAAAATCCATTTAATCCTATTTTGTCCAGAGCATAGCCGGTTTCTAACGTTTCACCTAAAGCCAGTTCTAGTCCCGTTAACCTTGCCATACAGTAAGGTGAGGAGGGATGTCCCATGATTAGGGGTCGGGGGGTTCGTATTACGTTACGTGTGGTTTTGAGTATTGTGTTATCCATGGTCCTGCTGCTGTCCGTCTACGTCCCTCCAGGTATGGCAGAAGCGCGCGATCAGTCAAAACCCGAAGGTAATACCAAGGAAATTGAAGAACTGGATCATGCAGCTGCGACACTGTACCGTGACGTAATGGACGGAAATATTGAAAAAGCACGCGCGGATGTAGCCGAGGTGAGCAGATGGTTCAGCACTGGACAGGTGCAGGCAGCGCTATCTGTAGAGGCCATTCATGCTCTATCCGGCAGCATTCTGGAGGTGCAGCAAGCTACACAGTCGGTTCAAGCATCACCGGATGAATGGGTGAAGGCAGCTGCGAATTTACGGCTTGCGACAGATGCGCTTGCGCACCCGCGCCAGCCCTTATGGCAGCAGTATTATAAGATTTTAAGAGAAGATGTTAGCGGCTTGAATAACCAGTTTGCTAAAGGGAACATGAAGGGATTCAAAGCTGGTACCGAAGTGCTGGAAGACCACTATGAAACGATTCGTACAGCAGCATTGATCCATGGCAGAACAACCGAGGTCGTGCGGACTGATTCCTGGATTTCCTACGTCAAAGGATTGGGAGATCAGCAAAATGCAGATGCCTCAGCGATTAGAGGAGCATTGGACCAAGGCAACCCGACGTTTAATGCCTTGTTTGGACGTGAGAAAGACGCTACCGCACTGGCGCCATTTATCCCGCGTGAGAGTGAGCGCCGGGCTGAATGGGCCATCGGCATGATTGTCCTGCTGGCGCTGGCTTACGCAGGTTATCGTAAATATCGGGCTGGTTTCATTGGGTAACGATGAAAGTTTGAACATTCGCATCGTTGGCTGTGGATCCATCCATATATGTCAGCCCATTGCCCGGATTACCGGGCTATTCCTCTTTGAACCCTTCGCCATGCACATCATGCACATCCTGAATGATAATAAACGCCCGTGGATCAACTGATTTAACAATTTGATGCAGTCGCCGTATTTCCTGACGGGACACGACACAATAGGCAACATGCTTGGCCTGTTTGGAAAATGCACCTACAGCCGGAATAATCGTAACTCCACGATCCATGTCCCTGGTAATAATATCTGCAATGTCCATCGTGTGGTCGCTAATAATCATAAAGGCTCTGGCAGAGTAGGCCCCTTCTTGTATAAAATCAATAATCTTGGACGCAATGAACACAGCCACTAATGTATATAGAATTTTTTCTTTGGGTATGTAAAGTAGTGAAGCGCCGATGATGACAATATCAATGACCAGCATAATCCTTCCCATACTCCAGCCAAACTTCCGGTTTAAAATACGAGCGATAATATCCGAGCCGCCAGTAGTGCCGCCAAAGCGGAACACAATACCTAACCCGGCCCCCAGCGTAACCCCCGCATATAATGAAGAAAGTATAAAATCGTGTTCAGTCTGAAACGTCCCCATCCATCCGAAATGAATCATTTTTTCAAACAACCACAGAAAGAATGTGAGCGACCCAATACCGACCCCCGTATATATAATCTGCTTGCCCCCAAGCATTTTCCATCCAATTAAAAATAATGGAATGTTCAGAAACAAAGTGGAGAGAGAAGGTGAAATCGAAAAAGCATAATTTAACAGCAGGGTGATCCCTGTAATACCGCCTTCCATCAGTTTACTGGGTATAATAAAATAAAGCAGACCGAATGCATAGATGGCGGTGCCGAATACGATGGGCAAGATCAATTTAAGCTGTTCCATGGACTTGGATATTTTCATAAGATCCCTCACAGTAGCAGTTTAAGGATGAGCGACTGAATGCAAATTTTTGCTAAATCGCAGGCCCTTATGTTTAGTATACCTTTTTGCGGCAGCTTTAAAAGACAGATGACTGTAAGTTGGCATCGTAAGTTCACAATTAAAAAAAATTTGTTTTAAAATGTGCTTTACGATAACATATGAATAAACCTGCACATGGGGGGATTGCGTGTTTCATGGAAAAATCGTTAGATGAAATTCAACGTGAGGTAGACCAGTATATCTCTCAATTTAAAGAAGGGTATTTCAGCCCTCTGGCCATGTTGGCCCGGATGTCCGAGGAAGTCGGTGAACTGGCAAGGGAGGTTAATCACTCCTTTGGTGAGAAGCCGAAAAAAACGGATGAGGCGGACAATTCCATTGAGCTGGAGCTGGGGGACATCTTGTTCATCACAGTTTGCTTTGCGAACTCACTAGGTATCAATTTGACCGAGGCACATGATAAGGTTATGCATAAATTTAACACGCGTGATGCGAATCGCTGGACCAAAAAGGACACCGATTAGGCATTTTGTACATATGCTGTACCAAACCGGTTACCCGGAGGTGCAGTGTCATGAAGGCGGAGGAATACGTTCAGAAAGCTTATCAGTGCATTTTGCAGAACGATTTTGAGCAGGCGGTGGAGTGGTTTGAAAAAGCGATTTCAGCCCAGCCTGATCATGCGGAGCATTATTTCCGTTGCTCGGTTACCTACGCTCGCAGTGGACGCTTGGAGCAGGCCCTCGCATATGCAGAGCATGCGGTTCGTCTCGCGCCACATCAGGATGAATATGTTCTCCATCTGCATGCGCAGGAAGCCAGGCAGTATACAGAAAAGGCCAGAAAAATGCTGGAGGTCGACAGAGCTACGCCACAGATGCACCAGGATGCGATTTTGCTGCTCGAACGGGCAATTTCTCTTGATCCGCTATGTGGTGACGCATTTTTGCTGCTCGCATTGATTTATGACGAATTGAATGAATATAAGCTGGCTGTGCAGGCTGCTCGTGAGGCGGCAGCGCTGTTTCCTCACAATGTGCAGCTTGCCAACCTCATGAAGAAATTATGCCAGCAGATGAATGAACAAATCTAGCACAAATGGATGCATAAGGAGTTGTAGGGATATGTCAGAACCAATAAAAGTGGCTGTCGTTGGAGCAGCAGGGCGTATGGGCCGTGAGGTGGTCAAATTGGTTCTTCAGGATGAGGAACTACAGCTTGTAGCCGCAGTGAACAGAACACACGCCGGCAGTGATGCCGGCCTTCTCGTCGGACTACCGGAAGCTGGTATCGCTATTATGGAGGATGTAGAGCAGGCTTTACTGGAGAGCCGAGCCGATGTCATGGTCGACTTTACGGGGCCGCGCTTCGCGTACGCACATACAGCGCTTGCTATTAAGCATGGAGTTCGTCCGGTTATCGGTACGACAGGGTTTACTCCTGAACAAATTGATGAACTGGACAAGCAGTGTCGTGAGCAACAAATTGGGGGTCTGATTGCGCCTAACTTTTCGATCGGAGTCATTTTGATGATGCGGTTTGCGGCTCAGGCTGCGAAATATTTCCCGCATCTGGAAATCATCGAATATCATGGTGACCAAAAATTGGACGCGCCATCAGGCACAGCCATTAAGACTGCAGAACTGATCGCTGAGCAGCGTGAGGAGCTACGACAAGGCAACCCGGAAGAGGAAGAAACGCTAGAAGGATCGCGTGGCGGTTACTATCAAGGCTTCCGCATTCACAGTGTTCGTCTTCCCGGTGTGTTCGCACAGCAAGAAGTCGTATTTGGAGGATTTGGACAATCTCTGAAAATTCGTCAGGACTCCTATGAACGAGCTGGTTATATGCCTGGTGTTAAAATCGGTATCCAGAAGGTAATGGAGCACCCGGGGCTTGTATATGGTTTTGAGCATTACATCGATTAAGAATATACGAATGAATTGATGAATGGAATTATAGAATGAGGCAGGAGGAGTTTGGAATGTTAAAGATTGCATTTATAGCGCATGATCGCAAAAAGGATGAAATGGTTAATTTTATAACGGCATATGAGCATGTTTTTACAGATCACCAATTATATTCAACAGGTACAACAGGTCAGCGCATTATGGAGCAAACCAAGCTTCAAATTCACCGCTTCATGTCTGGGCCGCTTGGTGGAGATCAGCAAATCGGGGCTATGGTTGCGCAAAATGATATGGACTTGATTATATTTTTGCGTGATCCACTCATGGCACAGCCGCATGAGCCGGACATTAGCGCATTATTACGTCTGTGTGATGTACAGGGGATTCCTTTGGCAACCAACGTTGCAACTGCTGAAATACTGGTTAAAGCGCTGGATCGTGGCGATTTTGCATGGCGTGAGCTGGTACATAAATATAAACCGGGCATTGACCAGCAGGGTGATGTAAAATGACGCTGGACATCCTGATTTTCGGAGCCCATGCCGACGATGCAGAAATAGGAATGGGAGGCACGATTGCCAAGCATACTGCCGCTGGGTTAAAGGTGGGGGTGTGCGATTTGACACGGGCTGAAATGTCATCTAATGGTGATGTAGATACTCGCATGGCAGAAGCTGAACACGCTTCGAAAGTGCTCGGGCTTGCTGTGCGGACGAATTTGGGTCTGCCTGATCGTGGGTTATATGTAACTCCTGAACATGTAGCTGCAGTTACAGCAGAAATCAGGCGCCATGCACCAAAAGTTGTATTTGCCCCTTATTGGGAGGATCGGCATCCCGATCATGTCATGTGCAGCAAGTTAGTAGAGGAAGCTGTGTTTAACGCCAAGTTGAGACGTTTAATGCCAGAAAGTCCTGCGGTACAGGTAGAGCAATTATATTTTTATTTTATTAATGACATCGGCAGAACGGACTTGATCGTGGACATTACCGAGCATTATGAAGCCAAGGAGCAGTCGTTGTTGAGTTATGCTTCGCAATTTCAGGCAGCGCCTGGGAAGGATATGGTATCCACACCACTGAATCAGGGGTACGTGGAACGTGTAAAAGCTCGGGACTCGTTGTTGGGTCAACGTAAGCTGATTTCATATGCAGAAGGATTTGCGTCCAAAACGCCACATCTGGTTAAGCTATTCACATAAGGATTTTATACTTACGCATGTTGTAGAATGCTGAAATACATGGGCATATGAGTGATTACGGATGGACGGAAGGAGGCAGCTTAGCTTGAATGACAAACTGAAAATTGGGATTACCTGTTATCCGTCGCTGGGTGGCTCTGGCGTTGTGGCTACTGAGTTGGGTAAGTTGCTGGCAGAAAAAGGGCATGAGGTCCATTTTATTGCCAATAGCATTCCGTTCAGATTAGGCGGGGCGTTCCAGAAGAATATTTTTTATCATGAAGTTGAGGTTAACGATTATTATGTGTTTAGATATCCGCCATATGATTTGTCGCTAGCGACAAAAATGGCCCAGGTGGCACAAATGAAGAATTTGGATGTACTCCATGTCCATTATGCTGTCCCGCATGCAGTATGCGCTTATTTGGCGAAGGAAATGGTGGGCGATCATTTGAAAGTGGTGACCACCCTGCACGGTACAGACATTACAGTGTTGGCACAGGATGAATCATTAAAGGATCTGATTCGACTGGCTATTAACAAAAGTGATGCTGTGACAGCGGTCTCCAAGGATTTGATTCGTGAGACGATTGATGCGTTGGAAATCACACGACCTATTGATTTGACTTACAACTTTGTAGATAAACGAGTATATTATCCACGAGATGCTGCTGCGCTTAGGAGAGATTTTGCCCAACCGCACGAAAAAATTATGATGCATATTTCCAATTTCCGTCCTGTCAAAAGGGTGGGGGATGTGCTGGATATATTCGACAGAGTGCAACAAAAGATACCTGCGAAGCTGCTGTTGGTAGGAGAAGGACCGGATCTTCCAAAGATTCGTTGTAAAATCGAAAGTTTAGGCTTGCAGGACAAAGTCTTCTTTTTGGGTAAGCAGGATCAAATCGCAGAAGTGATTTCCATGGCGGATGTGCTGCTGCTTCCCTCGGAGAAAGAAAGTTTTGGTCTAGTTGCACTGGAAGCCATGGCCTGTGGAGTACCAACAATTGGTTCTCAGGCAGGAGGAGTACCTGAACTTGTCGTGCATGGAAGTACGGGGTATCTTGCTGAAATCGGGAATACCGAGGCGATGGCGGATTATGCAGTAGAACTGCTGTCCGATGAAGCGATGGCGGAACGTTTCCGTGAAGCGTGCCTGACACGCGCACGTACCGTATTCTGCGATGAGCTGATTACCCGTCAATATGAAGAAATCTATTACCGTGTGTTGGGACGCGAGGTGCCGGATCTTAAACCGATCAGCGTTTAAGGAGGCGGACTCGCGTCCGTTTTTTTATTGAATACTTGAAAAGGGGGAAACCCTGTGAATACAAATACTTGGCAACATGCTGATCCAGAAATGGCTCTTCGCGGTAGAGATGTCATACATACACTAACCACAGCTGGCCACGAAGCTTATTGGGTTGGTGGCTGTGTGCGGGATGAGCTATTAGGACGAGCTATTCATGATATGGATCTGACCACTTCGGCTGAGCCTGAAGAGGTCTTAGCGCTGTTCCCTCATGTGATTCCGACAGGAATCCAGCATGGGACGGTAACGGTCATGCAGGATGGTCATGCATTCGAGGTGACCACTTTTCGTACGGAAAGCGGTTATACCGATCACCGCCGTCCAACGGAAGTATCCTTTGTGAAGGACATCCGTGAGGATCTGATGCGGCGGGACTTCACGATGAACGCGATAGCGATGGCTGAACATGGGGAGCGAGTGGACCCGTTTGGTGGGGAAGCTGATTTGCGAGCCGCTCTCGTTCGTTGTGTGGGACGAGCCGAGGAACGCTTTGAGGAGGACGGGCTACGAATGCTGCGTTGCATCCGTTTTGCCTCTGTATTTCGGTTCCGAGTGGCCTACAATACCTGGAAAGGTATGATCCGTCGCAGAGAGGGACTTCGACACATAGCCATGGAACGGGTACGAGTCGAGTTAGAAAAGATGCTAGCGGGGCCTGACCCATTACGTGGGTTAGAGATGCTGGGTCGTAGCGGATTGCTCGGCTGTACAAAAGTTCCGGTTCCCTGGGAACAATGTGACGCACAGGCGCTCAAGGAGATTCTGCAGCTGCCAGCAGAGCTGCGGTGGGGTTTGCTCCTTATGTCTTGTAGACTTAGCTCCGAGGCAGCGGACGAGCTTTTAAGAGCTTGGACCTTCTCCAACGCCGTACGTTTGCGTTTGGTTCATTTATTGGAATGGGAGACCGAACTCATCAGCCATGCTGTTGCCATAGCTGACAACTCTATTTCGAGAGATTCTGACCCTATCAACGACGAGGTGCTGCGTCGTAACTGGATTCGCTTGTTAATTAAGCTGGGAAAGGATACAGCTTCAGACTGGTTGGAGCTTCACAAGACACTGCCTTCTTCATTCCGTGGATTACCGCCATGGGTAGAAAAGCATGTAAAGAAAATTGCCGAACTGGCTAACTCGTGGACACAGCAGGCTGTCGTCGTTCGTATCAAAGATTTAAATATTACTGGAAATGAACTGGTTCAGGCAATGAATCGACCAGGTGGACCTTGGCTGGGCCAGATGATGGAACGGCTTTTACAAGCGGTCGCTTGCGGAGATATCCCGAATGAAACAGAAACATTGCTTCAGGAAGTGAAACGGGTGATGAGTAGTGAATAATCATGAAAGATTGTTAGGCATACTGGAGGAAGGTTCATCCGATTACGTATCCGGGGAGGAAATTAGCCGACGACTGTTGGTTAGTCGTACAGCGGTATGGAAGCAGATCAACAAACTGCGTGAACTGGGTTATAATATCGATGCCTCCTCACGTCGGGGGTATCGGCTGATTTCTCAGCCAGATCGGCTGGAAGCCTCCAAACTGGCAGATATGTTGAATACTCAATCGTTTGGCCAGCGTATCGTCGTTCTGGATTCAACGGTATCTACCCAGCAGGATGCTATGCGTTTGGCAGAAGAAGGTGCGCCGGAGGGAACGTTAGTGCTTGCGGAGGAACAAACGGCAGGTCGGGGACGTCTGGGGCGGAAATGGTATTCCCCTCGCGGCAAAGGTATCTGGATGAGCATTGTATTGCGCCCCACCCAGCCCTTGGCCTTTACCCCACAGCTAACCCTGTTAACAGGCGTGGCGGTGTGTAGGGCTATTCGCCGACTGACGGGTGTGGAGGCAGGCATTAAATGGCCAAACGATCTGCTGATTCATGGTCGCAAAGTATCCGGTATTCTGTTGGAATCTGCAACAGAGGATCAAAGGGTTCGCTATTGCATTGCAGGCATTGGCATCGACGTTAATTTGAATGTAGAAGATTATCCGGAAGAGTTATCCCATGTAGGGACATCTTTGAAAATAGAGGCAGGGCTTGAAGTTGACCGTACTGCGCTGATTGCTGCTGTTTTGGAAGAAATGGAGCTGCTAAGCAAGCTATATGCCGAGCAGGGGTTCCAGCCAATAGCCATGCTGTGGGAGGCATTATCTGTGACGATGAACCGCAGCGTACGGGCACATACAGGACAAGGGATAGCGGTAGAAGGTACAGCGGTTGGCTTGGACCCTTCAGGAGCGCTTGTAATAGAAACGAATCAGGGTGAGCGGATTCAGGTTATTTCAGGGGATATACAATTGTAGAAGCGACCCTAGCCGAGTATACGACCACAATCTTTCTGTTTCCTGTGTAAAACTTCACGTGAAAAAGCTGGTGTTTTTTGTTATACTGTGCAGGAGGCGGCATCGGACGGTCCGAGCTGCACTCCAAGGGCACATTGCTCTACTTTAGCAAGTTTGTAAGACCATCATAACTTCATTTGAAGGTTACGTTGGATTCTGCTCTGAGCCGAACAGGACCGAGACAGAAGGGACGATCTCAAAATGAGTGTCTTTTTTGGCTGTTCGGACCTTTTGATGACGCAGATGTACAGGCGTTCATAAAAGGTTATTTTTTGTGCCAAAAAAAGATGGAAGGGAGCCATTCGCAATGGCAGGAAAACAAGCACTGAATATTGTAAAAATGAGAAAAATGAAGCAAGAGGGCATTCCGCTCAGTATGCTGACCGCCTATGATTATCCATCGGCTAAAATAGCCGAGGAGGCGGGAATTGATATCATTCTCGTGGGTGACTCGCTGGGTAACGTAGTTCTTGGTTACGATTCAACCATCCCTGTGACCTTGGATGATATGGTGTACCATTCCCGGACAGTCGCAAGAGGCGCTGAGCATACATTTATCGTAGCGGACATGCCGTTTATGACATATCACAGCAGCATATCCGAAAGTCTTCAAGGCATCCGCCGTCTGATGCAGGAAGGACATGCGCATGCTGTTAAATTGGAGGGCGGAGCTGAGATTGCCGATGTCGTAAAAGCGACTGTTCAGGCAGGTGTGCCTGTACTGGGCCATATCGGGCTTACTCCGCAATCGGTTAATCAAATTGGCGGCTATCGCATTCAAGGTAAGGACGAAGCAGACGCACGCCGGTTGATGGCAGATGCCAAGGCATTAGAGCAGGCGGGTGCCTTTGGTATTGTCTTGGAATTGGTGACTGAGGAAGTGGCAACGGCGATCTCTAAAGAACTTTCCATTCCAACCATTGGAATCGGTGCAGGACGTGGCTGTGACGGTCAAGTACTCGTTTACCACGATCTGATTCAATATGCATCGCCATATTTCAGCAAACGTTTTGTTAAAACTTATGCAGATGTAGGCGGCATGATCCGCAGCAGCATTGAGCAGTATGTGAGCGATGTAAAAGGACGGGCATTCCCGGCCGCAGAGCATGTGTTCAGCGCGGATGACCGTGTTGTGGAGTCCCTGGAGTCCTTGTACGGACAGGCAAAAGGACAAGCGCAGGAACAAGCTAAGGAAAAGGTGGAATCTCAGTCATGATCATCGTAAGAGAAGTGGCTCAACTACGCAAGGTTATTGCCGAACGTCGCCAACTTGGAGCCAATGGAGCAAAAACTTTACACGATTCTGCCTCTTTACTGCAACATAAAGTCGGCTTTGTACCAACCATGGGATACCTGCACGAAGGGCACGCAAGCTTGATGCAAAAGGCGCGTGAAATGGCAGATACGGTGGTGCTTAGCATTTTCGTAAATCCGATTCAATTTGGACCTACCGAAGATCTGGACAGCTATCCTCGCGATGAAGCTCGTGATCTGGAAGTAGCGCGACGTGAAGGCGTGGATATTGTATTTATGCCGACTGTAGCAGAAATGTATCCGCAGCCAACTCAAACTAAAATTCACGTATCCGCTCTTACAGACCGTTTGTGCGGCGCTTCCCGTCCTGGCCATTTTGATGGTGTAACTACAGTGGTAGCTAAGCTGTTTAACATGGTAGGTCCTGATTTGGCTTTCTTTGGAATGAAGGATGCGCAGCAGGTTGCTGTGCTTCAACAAATGGTGGCTGATCTCAATATGAATGTGACCCTCATACCTTGTCCTATTGTCAGAGAGGCCGATGGTTTGGCTCTTAGCTCCCGCAATGTATATTTGAGTGCGGAACAGCGTGAGCAGGCGTTGGTGCTGTCCCAGTCACTGCGCAAGGTGCAAGAAGTGAGCGAAGATATTGTACAGAACACCATTACGATTGAGCAGTTACATCAAATGGTGGAGTCGACCATCGCCTCATCTCCTTTGGCAGATATTGACTACATTGAAATATTAACATTTCCTGGCCTGGAGCCTCTTCGCCCTGAGCAGCGCCTATGTGATGTGCAAGAAGATGTCATTGTTGCGCTAGCCGTAAAATTTGGGAATACCCGACTGATTGATAATATAAGAATACAGAAAGTGGAGGTACTTTCCCATGTTTAGAACCATGATGAAATCTAAAATTCACCGCGCGACGGTTACTGAAGCCAACCTGAACTATGTGGGCAGTATTACCATAGATGAAGATTTAATGGAGACATCAGATCTGCTGGAGAATGAAAAGGTTCAAATTGTAAACAATAACAATGGAGCTCGACTGGAAACCTATGTGATCCCCGGACCACGTGGGAGCGGCGTGATTTGTCTCAACGGTGCGGCAGCCCGTCTGGTCCAGCCTGGTGATACAGTCATTATTATTTCCTATGCTTCCATGTCAAATGAAGAGGCCAAAACATACAAACCAACTGTGGTATTTGTGGATGAACATAATAAACCAGCCCAAACGATGAACAAGGAAGTACACGCAACGATCATGTAATGAATGGGAATGCGGATGAAACCCGTCTTTTAAGCGAAAAATGTGAGTGTATTAATCCATCTTTCGTAAGGGCGGGATGCACATGTTCCAGCATGTATTCGCAGAAATGAACAGCATGTTAGATGATATCGTGAAGCATTACCCATCAGCCCAGGGCCCCCGCAGACAGGAGCTGCTACAGCACTGGAGTCTGCTGCGGAGAATGAGTGACGGAATTATGGATGAGTGGCTGGCCTTTGAGGAAAAAATGGTTTGCCTGCGTGCAGCCGGCTTTTCCGCAGAGGCCGACATGTCTGACGCTGAGCTGCCTGAAAAGGAGCTACCGGCATTTAACCGGGGACAGGGGTATTATCGATTACTTATGTACCCGGAGGCAATCCAGCAATTTGAGCAGGTGCTGGAGCATTTTCCGGACAGCTGGCAGAGTCGTATCTATATGGGAATGGCGCATTTTCAACTGGATGATCCAGCAGAGGCTATAAGCCAGTTTCAAAAGGTGCTACACCTGACTGAACAGTCAGGGCTAAAAGCGGTCATCTATAATGCGCTAGGCTGTTTGATGGCAAAGCAGGCAGACGTAAAAGAGGCGCAAAAATATTTTGCTCTCGCGCATCAGTTCGATCCAACGCTGCCCGAGCCACTGCACAATATGCAAGCCTGTTTGTCCGGTGCCGAAAAGCTTCGATACGACAGTTCCTTGTTGACTTGGATGTAGTTGTCAGACACCGAGTAAGACGATGCATGCTCACCTCCTTAGGCGGTGTGTGCATCGTCTTTTTTGGCTGTCTTAATTTCCAAACAGACAATCTTCTGCTATGCTATTATACAGAGTTATTATTTTTGTATGTGTCATAAGAAAGGATTAAGCTCGAATGAAATTTGCGGTATTGGATTTTGAAACGACAGGCACCCAGTCCGCGGATGACATCATTCAAGTCGGACTTGCAATTATAGATCATGATAACAGCATTTCCCGTGTTTACGGCTCTTATGTAAACCCTGGCAGATCTATTCCACCTTTTATCACCGGATTGACCGGAATTACAGATGATGACGTCAAGGATGCACCTGCACTCGAAGAAATGATGATGGAGCTCGTGCCTATGCTGGACGATGTCGTGCTTGTCGGTCATAACGTGGCGTTTGATTTCAATTTTTTGCAAAGCGCTTTGGACCGGTGTGGATATTTACCCTTTAGCGGTAGAATTTTGGATACGATGGATTTTCTGAAAATTATGTTTCCATCGTTATCTTCTTATCAGTTGGGTTTTGTTTCCTCAGAGTTTGGGCTGGCGCATGACCGCCCTCATCAAGCAGACAGCGACGCGTTGGCTACGGCTGAGGTGTTTTTAAAGTGTCTGGGTGAGCTTCAGGCATTACCTCTGATAACGATACAGCGGCTCAGCGATTTGTTCGCAGAGGAAGACAGTGACCTGGGTTGGTTTCTTGACGGCATACGAGAAGAGAAAGAGCTAGACCCTATTCAGGATTTGGAGAAACATCAGTTTTTTCGTCAGCTTGCGCTTAAAGTGGAAGATTGGACCGAATTGGCTACTCCACGTAGAGAAGATGATCCGAATCCACTCTCAGGCGTTTCCTTTGAGGAGTATATGGATGATGTGCGGGACAATTTGCGTTCATCCTTGAGCCAATATGAGGAGCGCGAGGCGCAAACACAAATGATTGAGGGTGTAAATCAAGCCCTGAGTCAAGATAAGCATTTGTTGATCGAGGCGGGTACAGGAACAGGGAAGTCCCTAGGCTATTTGCTTCCGTCACTATATCACAGTGTAAAATATGGGCAGAGGGTCACAGTAAGCACGCATACCATTAATCTGCAGGAGCAATTGCGAGAGCGTGATATTCCGATGCTGACAAAAGTGATTCCGTTCCCGTTCCGGGCTGCCATTTTTAAGGGTCGGGGGCATTATTTGTGTCTGCGTAAGTTTGAACATAAAATAAACAGAAGAGACTTCGCGACACCAAAGGAAGACTTGATTACAGCGGCTCAAATGATTGTCTGGCTGACTCTGACAGAAACTGGTGATGATGAGGAACTGAACCTGAGCAACCGTGGAGGGGATTTTTGGGAAACAGTAGCTAGTGATTCCGAGTCCTGTCTCGGCCGTTCTTGCCCATGGTTCCGCAAGTGCTACTATCATCGTGCACGTCATGAAGCAGGAACAGCGGATGTGGTTATTACGAATCACTCCAAGCTGTTCACTGACGTCAAAGCAAGTCACCAGCTATTGCCTAGCTATGAACATCTTGTAATTGATGAAGCCCATCATTTAGAGGAAGTAGCCGGTAAGCACTTAGGCATGCATATGAAATATTTCACACTCGTGCATACGCTGACTCGATTGTTCAAGGACAGTAAGAACGGACAATTGCCTTCGTTACGTCAGCAGTTGGCAAAGTCGGGGCATGAGAAGTCGACGGAATGGGCCTCGACCATTGATCAGCTGTACCCACTCGTGTTAGAGGTTAAGGAAACTTGGGACCTGCTAAGCGATAAGCTGTTTGGTATGTTGCCAGAGCGCTCTGATGCCACACCGGGTGAAACGGGACAATTTTCTTCGCGTCTCAAACCGTCGGCCAAGCCTGCAAAGTGGGATCAAGCGGCGGCGTTGGAAAATCAGCTTTATGTAACGTTGAGTGAAATTTTGCGCAAGGGCGACAAGCTGATGCTGGATGTCAAGGAAGAACACGACGATTATGCGGCGGATAGTCTCATTACAGATATCACGGGTCTGCTTAAGGATTTGGCGGGGATTAGGGAAAATTTGCGCTTCTTTATACGACTCGATGATGAAACAACTGTATATTGGCTCGAAGCGAGTGGGCAATTCCGTAGTAAATCATTGCAATTTTATGCGGTGCCCGTCGATGTGAGCCGCCAGCTGAAAGAAATGTTTTTTGACAAAAAAAGAAGTATTATTCTGACATCTGCTACTTTATCGGTAGATAAGTCGTTTCAGTACATGACCGATCAACTCGGCTTGCAGGAGGCCGCGGATCAAGGACGATTAATGACGTCACAGCTCCCATCACCTTTTAATTACAGGGATCAGGTGTTGCTGGTCATTCCGCGGGATTTTCCGAGTGTGAAGGGCAGTGTAGGGGATGCACACTTTGTAGAAATGCTCGTTAGCTCTCTAGGAGCGACTGCTCAGGCGACGCGGGGGAGAATGCTCGTTCTGTTTACTTCCTATCGGATGCTCCGGCAAGTGTATGAGCCGCTCAAAGAGGCGTTGGCATCCAGTGATATTACCGTGTTAGGACAAGGTGTGGACAGTGGGAGCCGCAGCAAGCTAACCCGTCGTTTTCAGGAAGCCAAGGCTTCTGTATTGCTGGGAACCAGC
Organism: Paenibacillus polymyxa M1; assembly: GCF_000237325.1. Lineage (NCBI taxonomy): Bacteria > Bacillati > Bacillota > Bacilli > Caryophanales > Paenibacillaceae > Paenibacillus > Paenibacillus polymyxa. The sequence goes on along the minus strand of NC_017542.1, from coordinate 3,377,274 downwards.
AGCTTCTGGGAAGGCGTCGATATTCCAGGGAAGGCTTTGACTTGTCTGGCCATCGTTCGCTTGCCGTTTCAACCGCCCAATCACCCGTTACTGGAGGCAAAAAGCGAGCTGCTCCAGCAGCAGAAGAAGAACCCATTTATGAAGCTGTCTGTACCACAAGCAGTTATTCGCTTCAAACAGGGATTTGGACGATTGGTACGTACAGCGAGCGACCACGGAGTCGTTATCGTTTACGATACGCGTGTGATCGAATCCTATTATGGAAAGCACTTTTTGTACTCGTTACCGGGACCAAAAATGGAGCATATGCCGTCGGAGCAAATGGTGCCCCGCATCGCCGAATGGCTCCAATCCGCCCCGGAGACAGAGGCACAACGGACGGACACCTAAAGTCCGTTACAATTAGGGGGAGCAAGTATGAAATCAGATAAAATTTCAGAGGCTGTCGTACGGAGATTACCCGTATATTTACGTTATCTGAATGCACTGCACAAACGGGAGGTGGCTACGGTCTCTTCTCAAGAGCTGGGACAGAGGTTAGATTTGAATCCGGCCCAAATTCGTAAAGATCTTGCCTATTTTGGCGATTTTGGTCGGAAGGGTATCGGTTACGATGTTTCTTATCTAATTGAGAAAATACGCCATATTCTGAAAATCGACCAGCAAATTAATGTAGTATTGGTCGGAGCGGGTAATCTGGGTCAAGCCCTATCAAACTATAACGCTTATTTAAAAGACAATATGAAGATTGTGGCGGTATTTGATGCGTTCCCGGATAAGGTTGGGACCAGAATCAATACCTTAGTCGTTCAGCCGATGGATGAATTGGAAACGACTGTAAAAGAAAAAAATATTCGAATCGGGATTATTACTGTACCTGATTTTGAGGCACAACACGTAGCTGATAGGCTCATTGAGAGTGGAATTGGAGCGATTTTAAACTTTGCACCTATCATTCTCAAGGCACCGGCTAACATTCGGATACATGCCACAGACTTTACAACTGATTTGCTTAGCCTCGCTTATTACCTGGAGGACGGAAAGGAAGAAGCACAATATGACAGTGAATAAATGGATGATTAAAAACGGTTCTTTTGCCGTGAATGGACCTGAAGCTGGGGTAATCCATGGTTTTATGATTGTGGAGGATAGCCGTATTACTTACATTGGCGAGACTCTGCCTGCGGGTGAGGAAGAGACGGAAGCAATCGACGGTAACGGGTTATTGTTTTTGCCTGGTCTGATTAATACTCATGGTCATGCGGCGATGTCTCTGCTGCGAGGGTATGGAGATGACTTGGCACTTCAAGTGTGGCTTCAGGAAAAAATGTGGCCTATGGAAGCCAAGTTTACATCTACGGATGTGTACTGGGGAACATCCTTGTCAGTGCTGGAAATGCTGAAAGGTGGAACCACAACTTTCTTGGATATGTACGATCATATGGATGAGGTGGCACGTGTAGCTGAAGAGTCGGGCATCCGTGCAAGTTTGATGCGTGGAGCCATTGGACTCTGTTCAGAAGAAGAACAGCGGATCAAGCTGGCTGAGGCCGTGACTTTTGCCCGTAACTGGCATGGAAAAGCAGACGGACGTATCACAACGATGATGTCTCCGCATGCCCCATACACATGCCCGCCAGCGTTTATTGAGAAATTTGTTCAAGCAGCACATGATCTCGATTTACCATTGCATACGCACATGTCCGAGACCATCGCCGAAGTTGAGCAAAACGTACGCGACTACGGTTTGCGTCCAGTTGCACACTTAGATAAGCTTGGCTTTTTCTCCCGCCCTTCACTTGTTGCCCACGGCGTACACTTGAACGACGAAGAGATAGCTTTATTAGCGGAACGAGGTGTGGCGGTTTCACATAATCCAGGCAGCAACTTGAAGCTGGCAAGTGGTGTAGCTAGAGTGCCTGAATTGCTGCGTGCAGGAGTTACTGTTTCTCTTGGAACAGACGGTCCTGCCAGCAATAATAACCTGGATATGTTCGAGGAAATGCGTCTGGCGGCACTCATTCACAAGGGAGTATCTGGCGACCCAACAGCAGTTCCTGCAAATGAAGCACTGCGTCTGGCAACAGAGTATGGTGCAAAGTCGATTGGTTTAAAAGAAGTAGGAGCGCTGGCAGCAGGCAACAAGGCTGACTTTATCGCGCTAGATCTGAATCAGGCCCATTTCTTGCCGCGTACAGATCTTATTTCCCATGCCGTATACTCTGCAAGTGCCAAAGACGTGGCCCATGTGTGGGTAGACGGTCGTCAGGTTGTGAAAAACGGCGAATGCCTGACGATGGACGAGGAACGTATCAAACATGAGGCACAAGCCGCCTTTGAAGGGCTGCTGTCGCGCTAATTCAGGTGTCACATCCCCTTAGAGAGGAAGCACAGGTTTGAAAAATAAGAAGAAATGGATAGCGGTCGCCATTTTGGCCGTAATACTGATCCTGGTCAGCATTTTCTGGTATTATTCCTATGTTACTCAAGACCAGGTGGCTGAGAAAAATGCCGCTATCATTAAGGCCAAGCAATCAGGTGGTCTGGTTAGCACGACTCAGACATGGAAGTCTGTGTGGGATCAGATATATTGGGTGGTTCAAGGAAAAAACGCACAGAATGAAAATATAATGGTGTGGGTTCCTTTTCAAAAAATGGAAGGACAACCTAACATACCTGTCGCAGATCCAAGCGGTGTTCATACCGAGCTGATGAAAAACGGAGTCGACGAGCAAAAAATGACAGCGATAATTCAGCAGCAACTTCCAAATGCAAAAATTGTAAGGCTCCAACCGAGTGTGTTCAATGGCGAATATGTATGGCAACTGTTTTACGATGATGAAAGCCATCATAACTATACCTTTTACCGTTTCTCAGATGGAGCATCGACGGGGATAAAGTATACTTTGCCCAATAATTAGAGTGATGTGGGTGTGGCTATGGTGATTAGCAGGGTTTGGAGAGTTAGAATCGTTAGGAGCGCTGCGTAGTCCATTTGATCTTATGATCGCTGTTGCTAAGGGATTCGTTATTATATTAAATATTTCAAGGGTAAAAAAGACGTGAATACGATAAAATTCGTATTTCCGTCTTTTTAACTACTACCCCGCAAGCTTGGCTGTAAGCCAGCGAAGCGCCTTTACTTGCCTACTTAACTAACTCTTATGTGAAAATAAAGGCTTAGACTGAAAATAGAATCCTAAATTTTCAATTTGATCCTAAGGAATAATAGATGCTTGATTCCATTCAGTGTATATCGCTGGGTCTTCCCTCTTGACATAGTGAATAAAAGGGGCTAAATAACCTATATTTGCAAGACTACTTAGCATTCTTGCCGGATATGGTTGAACTGTCCTATACGAATTCACATGGTCAATCACCTTGATCTGTTCCTCGGGCGTAACGTATACATGGCGCAATGCAGTATCAATCCTAGTAAATCCAACTCGTTTCATTTCATAAAGTATCGTTAACAATCCTTTAGCAAGAAAAGAAGGAAATGATTGCTGGACAGAAAGAAATGCTTTAATGCCTTGTCCCTGAATAAATTCCATTATGATATAGTTTTGACCGACTTCGTAAACTTGGGGAACAAACGATGCGGAGGAAGCCCTAAGGAGGGAGTCAGCCTCCTGCTGAGTATCGAATTCATTAGCATAGACCTTGACACAAGTAGTTGTCGATAGTTGAAAAACTGCACCTTGTGCGCCTGCCCCAAGAAAGGGTAAGCCAGCCGGATTGCACCACTGTACCTCATAGGGAGAACCAGGCCGATGAACGCCAGGGTATACCTGGATATTGAAGACTGTCATACTTTATCACACCCCTCCGAATGACCTTTCCACACTGGAAAATTAGCTTGCAGGAGACTCAGCCAATAGGGAAGATTCTTATTTCGGCTATTTAATGCATACGAGACTGCTGTGATTTCCTCATGAGTAACCCCCCATTCAATTGGCATTACAGCCATAACTTCAAGCAGATCGCCTATAGGCAGCGCTTTGATGTTAGCTATTGCTTTGCCAAATGGATCAGGACCATCCAAAAAGGGAACAAATTTAGCATACAAAGGACCCCAAAACGTGCGATGCATAGAAACTGAACTTAACATCGACTGCACCGTCCAGTTTGGTCCACTGAATATATTGGCATTATCAATCATCCACAGTTTTGGAAACTCCCCCCTAGATACCAAGATATTTTGACCAGATTCTTGCCACAAATAGCGGTCATTATTATCCAACCAGTGGTCAAATGCAATCATATCAGCGGCCTGAGTAATGTTAATACAACCGGCAAGTTCTACATCTGTAGGTTGGTGCGTACAATCAGGAACATATCGGCTACCAAAATGAGGACCATGTCCTAGATTGTACCCTAGGTTTAAGTATTGAATCCTTAAAGTGTCGTGAATGTAGATAACTTGACTATCGGGAACAGGGAGATTTAATCGCTTTGCTATCCAGCAGGATATCATCTCATTCGCGAGAGCCCGAACTCCCTGAGGATTGCTTGACAGTTTGACTACATATAAATTACCATCGCTGCATTCCATCAAGTGAGGTAAACTCCATCCAATAAGTGGTCTAATATAGTTGACGGCCTGAATCATGATCCCTCCTCCTCCAAAGTGGGTCTATTTGATTCTAGTTCTAGTGTATGTCCCTCAGAGAGAGTTGGTATAGATATGATCCTATTGAAGAAGAAGAGCTGCTTCAACCCAATTCTATCCTTGTATTTACGAAACAATTCGGTAGTTAAATTATCGTAGATATCGCCTTGACAAGGTTGTATTGTTTCGGTTGTGATCATTGAATCAACGAATCAGCAAATTACGAGAGAGCAAGTATATCGGACTGGGCACAAGCGGATGCTACCCAATTGATTGAAAGCGTGTATTATTCAGGGCAATGGTTCTGAGGTAGGTCTTCAATGGTTGTTTTTTAGGTCTGTATTTCTTGTGGTTATGTATGAAGTTTCTTAAAAAAACAGCTTTGCATATTTCAGTCTCATACTTATTTACCGAAAAAACTAACTACTCTCTTTAAGCAAATTCATCTTTATAGCAGGCAGTAGCGAAGTGGAGGATTAGAATCTTAAGAAGCGGAGCGTTCGCCTTTGCCATGGGATTCTAATCCTTAAATGTTTTATACTATCAAGAGAATCCCATGGCAACAGCGATCATAAGATTAAATCCTACACGCAGTGTCTCCCCCTCCTCACCGATAACCAATGATTTTGCCCAACCCCAACTCCAACTCCAACTCCAACTCCTCCACACATTGCCTTCGATATTAGATTCACGTTATGATATACTATATTTTATAAGTGATAGACAAAAATGATAGAAAAATGAGTTGCTGATCTCTATAAGATCATGCAATTTGGTTGTTTGTTGACATTCGTCCCGTTTCTTCTGGGTTTTACATTTTGAGAGGAGGATGTTGTTTGAAATTGCGTGCAGTTCCTATTGTTGTGGCGGCTGTTTTGGCAGCCTTGTTGATGTTTGGGGGATGGTTCATTTACCGTCAGGTTACAATGCAAAGTCCTCTGGAAAAACTGGTATCTCAATATCCAGGCGTGACAAGCGCTCAAATAGATATTAAACAGGATCAGGTCGTATTGAAACTAGATCTCAAACCGCAGGCGGATGTGGCCGGATTGGTTGATGTGGTTAAGCAAAAAGGGCAATCCATCATTGGCAGCCGTACCATTAAGCTGGATATCGCAGATCGTTCCAATTCAGCACTGAATCAATGGTGGTCTGAGGCTATGTTTCCTGTAGCCGAAGCGATGGAAAATAAAAAGTATACTCAAATTTCATCTACAGTTGAGCAGATGAAAAAGAAAAAAGCAGGTATCAAGGCTGATACCGATATGGATTCAAACAATGTCTATATCCGACTCAGCGAAGGCAATGCGACTAAGTTTATCGTTTTGCCACGTCAATCTCAGCAAATGGGGGTATGGCCTAATGCCTAGATGGATCAAGGAAATATTAATCGGTATTGTGCCGGTGACCATTATATTTCTCGTTTTTATTGGGGTGAATATTATCCCTCTTTTGGTTGCGGGCGTGATGCTCAGCGGCTTGTTAATGCTCATGCATGCTCGTGGCGGCTTGGCCGTAGGTGCTGGGCAAGAGCGCAAACGTAAAAAAAATGGTCCGGACAAGCTGACTTTTGAGGAAATTGGTGGACAAGAAAGCGCTAAACAGGAATTGCGTGAAGCCTTGGATTTTTTGAATCGTCATGATGAAATTTCCAAATTTGGTATTCGTCCATTGAAAGGCGTTTTGCTTACAGGCCCTCCGGGAACAGGAAAAACGCTGATGGCGAAAGCAGCTGCACACTACACCAATTCTGTGTTTGTTGCAGCTTCAGGCAGTGAATTTGTTGAAATGTACGTGGGTGTCGGTGCAGGTCGTGTCCGTGAGTTGTTTCGGGAGGCTCGCACTCGTGCAGCCAAGGAAAAGAAAGAAAATGCAATTATTTTTATTGACGAGATTGATGTTATTGGTGGTAAGCGTGAGGGTGGACAGCAACGAGAATATGATCAGACTTTGAATCAGCTGCTGACAGAAATGGATGGCATTTATTCGGCAGATACACCGCGGATATTACTTATTGCGGCAACAAACCGTAAAGAAATGCTGGACAGCGCCTTAACGCGTCCAGGACGCTTTGACCGCCATATTCAAGTAGACTTGCCTGATAAGAAGGGCCGTCTTCATATCCTTAAAATTCATGCCAAAAACAAACCGATTCAGGAAGATGCTAATTTGGACAAAATCGCTGAGGAGTCTTACGGTTTTTCCGGTGCACAGTTGGAGAGCGTCATGAATGAAGCGGCCATCTATGCAATGAGACAGGATCGTCAAATGATTGCACAGAGTCATCTATCCATGGCGATTGACAAGGTGATGATGGGTGAAAAAACAGACCGAGAATCAACATTGGAAGAGAAAAAACGTGTAGCGATTCACGAGCTGGGACATGCTATTATGGCTGAAATCGTCCGTCCCGGTAGCGTAAGTCAAGTAGCGCTCAGCCCGCGTGGGAAAGCGCTCGGTTACGTGCGTCACAATCCACAGCAAGAACATTATTTATATACCAAGCAGTACCTGGAGGAGCAGATTATGATCTCGCTCGCAGGGGCTACTGCGGAAGAAATGTACTATGGCGGTCGAAGTACGGGCTCAAGTAATGATTTTGAGCAGGCGCTGAACATTGTTCATACGATGATGACTTCCGGTTTGACTTCTCTTGGGATTATTAACATGGAAATGGTTACAAAAGAGGAACTTATGCGGGAAAATGGCGAAATTATGAATGACTTGCATAATCGGACTTTGGAGTTGCTGGAAAAGCATCGTCCTGTGTTCGACAATTCTCTTGACATTCTGATGAAGGAAGAAACTCTGTCTGGGGATCAATTTAGATGTCAATTTAGTGAAAATGCTTTATTACCAGCATAATTTTTTATGCTGGTTATTTTTTTTTACTTTTAGTCCGTGCTAAGATATTATTATCTATTGGGACATAAACATGTATTTTTCGACAAAGAAGGATACAATATATGAGAGTGACCAGGAAAGGGTGGAGTTAAGAACCATGCAATTTAAAAAAATCGGCGTCATTGGCGGCGGCACCATGGGACAAGGTATTTCTGAAATGCTCGCGTCCAAAGGAATCGATGTGCTGTTAGTAGAGCAGACACCAGAGAAACTAGACTACGCTTATAATATGATTGAAACAAGTCTAGACAAGCAACTGGAAAAGTGGGCAATCACCCAAGCAGAGAAAAAACTGATTTTATCTCGCATTGAAAAAGTATCCCATCTGGCGGAGCTCGCTAGCTGTGATATGGTCATTGAAACCATTACAGAGAATCTGGACGAGAAGAAAGTTGTTTTCCAAGAGCTGGATCATGTGTGTCCAAGCAACATTATTCTTGCAAGTAATACATCCACGCTGAGCCTGACCGAGCTTGCCAGCTCGACCAAGTATCCAGAGCGTGTTATTGGTATGCACTTTATTTATCCAGTATCCCGTATTGATCTTGTAGAAATTATTCGTGGTTTGAAAACTTCAGACGATACCTTTGAAAACACGAAAATGTTCGTGGAAGAAATCGTGGAGAAAAAAGGAGTCATGATTTATGAATCTCCTGGCTTTGTAACTAGCCGGATTATCTGTCTGCTAATTAACGAAGCAGCTCATGTACTTCAAGAGGGCGTAGCTTCCGCGGAAGACATTGACGATGCTATGCGCATCGGCTACAACTTCCAAAACGGTCCTTTGGAAATGGCTGACCGCTTTGGTCTGGATTCCGTTTTGGCTGCTTTGGAGCGGATGTTCCGTGAATTTGGCGAACTGAAATACCGTCCGTCCATCGTCCTGAAGAAAATGGTGCGTGCAGGTAATCTGGGCGTGAAATCGGGCGAAGGCTTCTTTAAGTATGACAAGGATGGTGACCGGATATGAAAATTCTCGTAATCAACGCAGGGAGTTCTTCCCTGAAATACCAATTGTATGATATGACGGACGAGTCCGTTTTGGCAAAAGGATTGGTAGAGCGTATCGGTATGGACTCCTCAATTCTGACGCATAAACCAACCAATAAGGAAGAATACACTGAAGTTAGCGAAATTTTGGAGCATACTACTGCCATCCGTAAAGTGCTGAATGCACTCACAGATGCAGAGCATGGTGTTATCTCCAGTATTAGCGAAATTCAGGCTGTGGGCCATCGTGTGGTTCATGGAGGCGAAATCTTCAAACAGTCAGCGCTCGTAACTCCTGAAGCGAAGAGTGAAATCCGTCGCTTGTTCGACCTGGCTCCACTGCATAATCCCGCATCCATGATGGGGATTAAAGCGGCTGAATTGAATATGCCAGAAGTACCACAAGTTGTGGTGTTTGATACTTCGTTCCATCAAACCATGCCAGAAAAAGCTTATATGTACGCCATACCAAGAGTGTTGTACAATAAGTACAAGGTACGTCGTTACGGTGCACACGGCACTTCCCATGACTTTGTAAGTAAGGAAGCTGCCAAATTTGTCGGCCGTCCTTTGGAAGACCTGAAGATTATCACTTGCCATATCGGTAATGGTGGTAGTGTAACAGCAGTTCAAGGCGGTTTGTCTGTAGATACTTCCATGGGTATGACTCCACTGGAAGGACTGATGATGGGTACTCGTAGTGGTGATTTGGATCCAGCAATCGTACCTTATGTCATGAACAAAGAAGAATTGACTGTCAATGAGGTCAATTCGATGCTGAACAAGCATAGTGGACTTCTAGCTATTTCTGGTATCAGCAGTGATATGCGTGAAATCACTGAAGGTATGGAAAAAGGCGAAGCTAATTCTACATTGGCATTTGAAATGTATGAATACCGTCTGCGCAAGTATATTGGTTCGTATGCTGCCGCAATGAACGGGGTAGACGTAATTGTATTTACGGCAGGCGTAGGCGAGAACTCCATCGTTCTGCGTAAGAGAGTGTTGGAACAACTGACATTCCTCGGTATCGAGCTGGATGAATCATTGAATGCTATTCGTTCTGGCGAGATTCGTCGGATTACAACTGCAAATTCAAAGGTAGAAGTACTGATCATTCCAACAAACGAAGAACTGGTAATTGCCCGTGACACGTTCCGTCTGGTTCAGTAGTTCGGTCCCTAAGTTTAAACTTTATACATGTGGAACTATGGTTTAAGTACCACATGCACCAAACAGCGAGAGCAAACAGCCTGACCCAAGGGGAAGGGCTGTTTGATTTTCGGTTCAAGGAGAGAGACGGTCATGACAAATAAAAGTACGATTGCCCAAGTGGGCCGCCATGTAGGGGAAACGGTTACAATCGGCGCTTGGGTAAACAATAAGCGATCTAGCGGTAAAATTCAGTTCCTGCAACTACGTGATGGTAGCGGGTATATTCAAGGGGTTATCGTAAAAAGCGAAGTGTCTGAGGATATTTGGAATGATGCCAAATCCTTGACTCAAGAAAGCTCCCTATATGTAACTGGAATCGTGCGTGAGGAGCCGCGCAGTCAATCGGGCTATGAATTAACGGTTACAGGTATAGAAATAATTCATTTGACCGAAAACTACCCGATTACCCCTAAAGAGCACGGTGTAGATTTCCTGATGGATCATCGCCATTTGTGGCTGCGTTCCGCCAAGCAACGTGCAGTCCTGATCATACGGGCGGAAATTATCCGTGCTATACAGGAATTTTTCAACGGCAACGGTTTTACGAAGGTAGACCCGCCTATTTTGACTCCTTCTTCTGCAGAAGGCACAACAGAGTTGTTCCATATCAAATATTTTGACGAAGATGCCTATTTGACACAAAGCGGACAGTTGTACATGGAAGCTGCGGCAATGGCGCTGGGTAAAGTATATTCCTTTGGTCCAACCTTCCGTGCGGAAAAGTCCAAAACACGTCGTCACCTGATTGAGTTCTGGATGATCGAGCCTGAGATGGCTTTTGTGGATCATGAAGAATCCTTGCGCGTTCAGGAGCAGTTTGTAAGCCATATCGTGCAGTCAGTTCTGAAAAATTGTGCGAAGGAGCTTGAAGCCATCGGACGCGATGTTTCGAAGCTGGAGCAAATTCAAGGCGAGTTCCCACGGATTACGTACGATGAGGCGATTGCCTTCCTTCAAGGTGAAGGATTCGATATCCCGTGGGGGGAAGACTTTGGTGCTCCTCATGAAACAGCTATTGCCGAAAGATATAACAAGCCTGTGTTCATTACGCATTGGCCGACTCACATTAAAGCATTCTATATGAAACCTGACCCAGCCCGCCCAGAGGTTGTTCTGTGTGCTGATATGATCGCTCCTGAAGGTTATGGCGAAATTATCGGGGGTTCCCAACGGATTGATGATCCAGCATTGATGGAAGAACGTTTTAACGAGCATAACCTGGCACGTGAAGCCTATCAATGGTATATGGATCTTCGCACATATGGTTCCGTTCCGCATTCTGGCTTTGGATTGGGACTGGAGCGTACAGTAGCATGGATTTGTGGACTCGATCATGTACGTGAAACGATTCCGTTCCCACGCATGCTGTATCGTTTGTATCCATAATCAATGACAGGATCATTCGACAAGACATCAGCGGCAGAATGGGCGGAGGGAGTAGCCTATGCTATGGAAACCGGAATGGTTCAAATTCCCTACGCTCTGCTCAAGCATTATCGGACGCTTCGGCTGACGGATGGTGAAATGCTGCTACTGATGCAGTTACTTGCATTTAAACAAGCGGAACGTAATGAATTTCCGACATGGGAGCAATTGCAGGCTCGTATCGGATGCACTGCAAACGAAATCGCGCTTTATTTCAGTAAGCTCATGAAAGAAGGGTTTTTGCGAATAGATTCCGTGGAAGACCGCAGCTCATCCGTCCAATTTGAACGTTATAACTTGGCGGGTCTGTATCGCAAGCTGGCTGAATGTATGATCGCCGAGCGTTCGGAGCAGCGCGATGAAGATGACATTTTGTTTGCCGGGAAGCCCGATTTACTGAATGGATTATCAGAATCCCCAATTACAGAAGAACGAAATTTATTTACGATTTTTGAGAAAGAATTCGGACGACCATTATCACCGATGGAGTACGAGACGATCAGCAGTTGGGTGGATCAGGATCGGTATCCGGAGGAACTGATTTTACTGGCTTTGAAGGAAGCGGTGTTTGCTGGGAAGGTACATTTCCGGTATATAGATCGTATTTTGCTAGAATGGAGCCGAAACCGGGTCCGTAATGCACAGGATGCGAAAGAATATGCCCAGCGATTCCGTGGTGGCGGTCGCAATTAAAGTAGCAGACTGAGCCTTTTAGGTAGTAAATTGATGCACTATGGCTTTCACATTGAAAGGGCGATACATGGACAACCGGGGAGTTTCGCCTGTGCAGATGAAGGGCAGAAAATTAAAGTGATTAAGTAGACTTTAATGATAGAGGACACACCTTTCCGATTTGGAGGGTGTGTCCTTTTTAAATTTTTTTTTCGAAATATGCAGGGGGAGAAAAATTCCTGGCGTCTATAGTATTGGGAAGGGGGAGAGCGTCATTGATATAGAGAGAATCATTGAACGAATCCGGTCTGGTGATCGGCAGGCGTTCCGTGAGATCGTAGAGCTGTACAGCAAGCATGTATTTCATGTGGCTTATTCGGTACTGCATGACAGCAAGGAAGCGGAGGATGCCGCGCAGGAGGCGTTCGTTCAGGTGTACAAGTCTCTCCCCCAGTACCGGAACGAAGGGTTTAAAACGTGGCTGAGCCGAATTGCGCTTCATAAAGCGTTGGATATCAAACGTAAACAAGATAGGCGGCCCGCAGAGCTTATAGACGTGGCGCAATCCCTTGTGCAGCTCCCTTCCCCGGATGAGGATGTACTGGCCCGTCTCATTCGCGAAGAGCAAACGGTAGAACTATCACAAAAAATCGCCCAGTTACCCCAGCAGCATCGGGATATTATTCAAGCTTACTATATGCAGGGTAAAACCTACGACCAAATTGCAGAAGAGACGCAGGTAGCTTTAAAAACGGTAGAGTCCAGACTCTACCGGGCACGACTATGGATTCGAAATCACTGGAAGGAGGAGGAATGGCAATGACTGACCAACAGGATAGACCGTGGATGGAAGGGCAAACGAATGACTGGCATGCATACATTTCAGGAGCTTGTTCGATAGAGGAATCTACCCGACTGGAAAAGCTCTTATTGGAAGATGAACAGGCGCTTATGCTATATCTTGTCGCACTGGAGCAATTAGAGCCAACCTTGAAAGATTACTCTGCCTGGATGGACACGGAGCGCTTCACAGATCAGGTAATGGCGGTTCTTCCCGAGATAGAAATGGAACCAAATCAAGTTTTATTCAAAAAACGCCGCTGGTTTGAAAAACCTGTGTTTCACTATGTTGTTGCCGCAAGTCTGACGTTGATCTTGCTTTCCAGTGGAGCCTTTGACAAAATGATGCCGCAAACAGGCGATAAGCCGATTCCTCCAAAAGAACGCGTCTCTTACAGTGAAGAAGTCATGCAAGCTACGACAACCTGGCTCGATAAATTAAAGCCCTAAATTAAGTTAAGGGTAAGATGAACAAGTTTAAAGTCAACCATCTGTTGGGAATTTGTATCAAGATCCCGTAAATAGAAAGGAAGTGTAGCAATGGCTTATACGGAACGAAGCAAGCTCTTGGCATTTCTATTGAACATTATTCCGGGTGTAGGACACTATTACTGGACCAGAAAAGCCAATGCGTTTGTATATACCATTTTGTTTTTCGGATGTCTGGCAGGGGGAATATTTTTTTCAGTGGTAGCAAGTGACGGAACGCCTTTTTTGGTGAGTATTTTTATTGCTGCTCTTTTATGGGGACTCAGCATGCTGCATATCGTGATTAGCTTATTACGTTACGATCCTCGCGCAGTCGCTGCTCCTTATCCCCCTCATGCAGGACCCAATCCATATGGCTTTTACTCGCAAAGTGGACCTTATGGACAGGCGGATTTAACAGGAGAGGTACCAGAGGGGGCAACAGACACAGGCACGAATGCCCCGGGGGCAGGTATGGGATATGCGCCGGGGTATAACCATTATCAACAAGGACATTATGGTATGGCAGGATCACCTGCTTTTCAAAAAGGATCGGACAATGAACGATTTTTTACGATTTTGCTGTCATTTATTCCTGGATTGGGACACCTTCATTTGGGGCTGATGCAGCGTGGCTTGTCTTTTCTGCTATCCTTCTTTGGCTTTGGCGCGATCCTCGTCTTTATTACGAGCATAACGAACGAATCCGGATTTTTGGCGTTTGCGGGCGTGTTGCCGATTATTTGGTTGTATTGCATGTTTGATGCGGTGCAGCATGTACATCGTAAACAAGCCGGGGACATTCTTCAGGACCGGACTTTGTTTGAGGAACTGGAGTATGGAAGAGTTGAGGGACGTCGTAGTAAAATGTTGGCTACCATTTTATCGGTATTTCCCGGTGCTGGGCATATGTATATTGGTTTGCAAAAACGTGGACTCCAGCTCATGCTACTGTTTTTAGGATTTATCTATATACTGGATGTGCTGCATCTTTCACTCTTTTTGTTCCTAATCCCGGTGGTGTGGTTTTACAGCTTTTTTGATGCATTGCAGCAGGTAAGCCGTTATGGACAGGAGCAGCTGATCGACAAGCCTGTGATCGGTATGTTTGCTCAATATCACCGTTGGGTAGGCTTGGGACTGCTTCTGCTAGGTGCATACTACATCCTGATTAACGTACTTGTTCCCACACTGGACCGTCTGTTCCCGGATGGACAAATTTACAATATAGTTGACATGTATTTACGAACCATTATTGTCTCCTTCCTATTAATTGGCGGCGGTGTTTGGATGATGATCGGTAATTCCAAATCTAAGCGAGCAAAGGAGAAACGATAAAATGGATACTGAATTTTCAAAGAGTGAGGCTTCCTTCAAGGGAGCCCATCACTCTCAGAACGATGTGAATGGGGCGATAGGCTTATTGGGCACTTCATCCCATAAGAATGGTCCCTCTAAGAACTCCAACGCGCCAACAGGGGTGTGGAAAGTCGGAAGGCTATCCATGGGGCTGTTCTTGGTGCTGCTGGGCGGTGTAACGTTTGCTTCCAGGTTTTGGGGAGCAGGCATACTGGATCAGGCGCTAACCTGGTGGCCTGTCGTATTTGTTTTGCTGGGACTGGAAATTTTAATGTATACTGCTTGGAAAGGGACACGTGAGCGCATTCGCTATGACCTGTTCAGTATGTTTATTACGGCGGTATTGGTTTTTTGTTGTATCGGATTTGCATTGGTCAGTTCACTGGGGATCACTCCGCAAGTTAGAGAAATAATGAGTTCGGTTCAGGAAACAAGGATTCTTCCAGACTGGCATGAAAAACTGCCTGCCGGAGTAACTAAGGTGATTGTGCAGGGTGAAGATCCTTATGCGGTCAAAATTGACGCAACCACCTCACCGGAGGTGCATGTGTTCGGGAGTTATGTATATACAGGCAATGAGGATGATTTCAAAGGAACCGAGCTGTATCAGACCAAGCATATTGGAGATACACTATATGTACTTCTCAGCCAGGTTCCCACACGTTTTATGCAAACACATCATCAGCTGGACGTTACCATTGCGGTACCTGAGGGAATAGCGGTTACTGTGCGTGACAGTCAGGGAAATGTGATTGAAAAATAGAGAGTGTTTCCAGCTTCAGCTTTACATTTTGTATTATACGCGCGATACTTGTAAGGGAGCGTAACTTGATGATATGCATTCGAAGAGCGAATGTAACCGGAAAAGAGGGAAAAAATGATTTCATTGAATCCTGACACACTTACAGAGCGTGAAAATTATAAGCTGTTGACCGGAAGTATTATCCCAAGGCCGGTAGCGTTTGTAACGACTTTGAGCAGCGAAGGCGTGCTGAATGGTGCTCCGTTCAGTTATTTTTCCATCGTTGCCGCCGAGCCGCCACTGCTGTCTGTATCCGTACAGCGTGTCGATGGAGTTTCCAAAGATACAGCACGTAATGCGATGGAGCATAATGCTTTTGTCGTACATATTACAGACGAAGACAATGTGGGGGCGGTGAATGTGACGGCTTCCCGTCTGGCGCCGGAGGAGAGTGAGGTTGCACTGGCAGGTCTTACCCCGATTAAGAGTACAAAAATCGCCGTTCCTGGTGTGACTGAAGCGAAAATACGGTTGGAATGTATTTTGGAGAAAGTGATACCGCTGGGAGGCAAGGAGGACACACCTGCCTGTGATCTATTAATTGGGCGTGTAGTGCAGTATCATTTGTCGGAGGAAGCGTACCAAAATACATATGTGATTGCCAAGGAGTTGCGTCCGGTGAGTCGGTTGGCTGGAAACAACTATGCGAAGCTAGGAGAGCAATTCACGCTGGAACGTCCCCAATAGGGGACGTTTTTTTACAACATCAAGTAAAAGGAATTTGCCAGGCAATGAAAATATTCTAAGATGTTTGTAGGATTTAGGAGATCGAGGGTTTAGAATGGGCTCCTACTGGGTTGGGGTTCCCTGATGAAAAATCATTTGCCATTGCCCTTCATTTAATTTCCAAATGGAACTTCTTAATGACTTATTTCCGGTATCAATCGACTCAGTACAGTATGTTGCATGTACAAAATCTGAAGATAACACCTTTATGTTAAAGTCAGTAATCACAAATGGTATCCTCTAATTCTCAACTCACCTTATCACCCCAGTTGCCTTTCAATTTTCAGTGATATCTTCATCGGATTTAAAAGCTCAATTTGAGAAAAAAAGATTAGATTTTATGTCGCTAGTAGGACAGGTTGCTTTTTTAATAAAAAAAAGAACGTTCCGTGCTTTCGCTAGGTTCCGTTCTCGATATTCACTGACCACTTTTACAATTCAATGATATGCATCTTTAATATTTAGGATTTATTCATTTCGAAGTTTTTAGTAGTAGGGAGCGATAGGTCGTTTCAAACAGAAATTCAAACGCCTCTAAATGCTTTTTAGCTTCAAACACATCACGACCCCATGCATAAATGCCATGATTACGCAATAAAATTCCTGGAACTTGATCATTCAACACGCCTGGTACCAGCTTGGCAATCGAGGCGATATCAGCAAAATTTGGCAGCACGGGAATCTGGATGGCGGCATTTTCCTCCCAAATGTTAAAAGCCTTAATGAGCTCGATGCCTTGCACAGGTACAAAGCCCTGCTCGCCGTAATATTCGGAAATCAGGTTGTTAAACACGGTATGCACATGAAAAACTGCTCCACAGCCTGTCAGGCGGTAAATTTCGCAATGGATGAGCGTTTCAGCACTTGGCTTGAGGTTTGTGGCTTCTGCCGCTTTTCCGTATTGGTCTACGAATAGAAAATCCTCAGGAGTGCGTTTGGTCTTATCCTTGCCGCTAGCGGTGACTGCAAAATAAAATTGTTCAGGATGAAAATCACCGATTCGGATCGATAAATTGCCGCTTGTGCCTGGGAACCAGTTACGAGAGGCGAATAGCTCCTTGACATCAGCGAGTTCTTCCAACGAACGGCGTTTTTCCTCGAATGAAATGTCTGCCAAGTTAAAACTCATTACAGTACCCCCTGCTCCTGTTTTTGCTTTAAATCCTCGATAATATCATCAAATGTCTCAAAGGGTACATGCGGTACGCCAAGCTCTTGACACTTTAATGTCAGATGCGAGCGGGAGTACACAAGATCGGCAATTTTGGCACCTTCAAAATCGGTCAGACTGTCGCCAATCAAAATCCGTTCGTATTGCTCGGGAGGGTATTGACGAATGACGGTCGTTTTGCACATGCCGCAGTCATTCTTACACGGCTCATTACATGGATGCGGCCACGTGATCTGGATGTGAGCCCCGGAAAAGTCCGCTCCGTTGCAAAAGATGTGATCCTGCGGGATGTCGAACGGTTCTAGCAATGGATCAATAAAAAAATCAATGCCCCCGCTAGTAACAAAAAATTCAATCTGCTGCTCTCGTACAAAGTCCAAAAAGCGTGCAAAGCCCTCACGTATACCCGCTTGTCCAAGTACATATGAGATAATGTCTTCTTTAAGCTCTGAAGACATCAGGGCGAACATCGCATCTACGCCTTCACGAATGGACATATGTCCGCTCACGATTTGATGCATGATGGGCTCATAGCCCGCAGGCTTAAAATGCTTCATAATAGCGACAATATTATCGCTGTTTGTAATGGTCCCGTCAAAATCGCAAAAAATGACAGGCTTCTTGGCAGTGCTCATCGTTCGCCTCCCCACGTGTCGAGCGCAGATTGCAGCTCGGGATGAGTGCGGGCGTATTGTACCAGCGGGACATTTTGCTGGACCGCTTCAATCGCTTGCACAAAGGCGCGTCCGCCAGCTTCCGTACCCAGCGGATGTCCGTGAATACCGCCTCCAGCGTTAACCACCACATCGGTACCAAAATCGCGGACAATGAGCGGCACTAGGCCGGGGTGTATCCCTGCGGAAGGGACAGGCATGCAGGCCTTCAGCGGTGAATCAGGGGTGATCAGCTCATCGCGGATCGCCATGTTTTCCTCACGTGGCATCGTCACTGAACCGTAAGGAGAAGGGAAGAGGACGAGATCAGCGCCAGCCAGCCGCATAAGCTGACCAAGCAGGACGGACGCCGAAATACCATAATGAGGCGAGGGGTAAGCAGCACCTGCTAATGAAGGATGGGCTGCAATCGGTACTGAAACGGCAGGATCGCTGCTAAGTTCATGCAGCACATCATAACCGTAGGCCAGTACGTTAAACAGTAACGCGTTCGCGCCTGCGTCGATAGCTTTGAGGGCTTGCGCCCTGAGCTGCGAGGTTGGACCGGTTAAATTAGCGGCATACAGCAGCTTTTTACCAGTTTCACGCTCAGCCTCTTCGGCAGCTCGGATACAGGCTTCGACACGTTTTTCAATCGGCGTCAGCGCATTTTCAAATAAGATCTCGTCGTCCTTGATCAGATCGACGCCGCCGAGAGCCTGACGGGTAAACTGTTCACGCAGTTCTTCCAAATTGAGCCCAATCACGGATTTAAAAATGCTCATGAGCAGAGGCCGGTCATACACGCCAAGCTGCTCGCGCAAGCCGCTGATACCGAATTTCGGTCCTGAAAAAGCAGAGAGGAATGCTTCCGAGAACCCCAGCTTCATCAGCTTAATTCGGCCGTCCATCGAAATTTTGCCGAAGACTGTAACTAGCAATGCGGGAATGTCTCGGCTGAAATTGACATCCGGGTAAGCAATCGTCAAGTCGGCGTATCGCTCACCGGGGCCTCCATCGTGAATATCTACAGATTGAACAGAGCCGAGATGTTTTTGCATCGCATCCCGCTTGGCCTGCGGGAGCTCAGTCCAGCTGCCCACCGTCATGCCGATGGCAATAGATTGGGCCTTTTGGTTAAAATCAGCTTTGTCATCGTATATTCGGTAGGTCGCCAGGCAATAGCTCACTCAATTCCCTCCTTAAGTACAGCTCCCATCTCGCGGGATCGTTCAGCGCAGCGCTGCACCGCCGCAATCACTGTTTCGTAGAAGTCACCTTTGTCCAGTGTCTCCAATGCAGCTACCGTGGAACCATTAGGAGACATAATTTTGTGACGAAGGGCAGAAGGCTCCTCTCCGGTTTGCTGCACCATGCGTGCTGCACCAAGCGCAGTTTGCACTGTTAGTTCGTGCGCTTGTTCAGGAGTCAAGCCACCGCGGATTCCCCCAGCAATCATGGCTTCCATTAAGTAGTAGACATACGCAGGGCCGCTTCCGGAAATGCCGGTCAATACATCCATTTTCTCTTCTTCTATAACCGTGACTGTACCTACAGATTCGAACATTGTAAGCACGTTTTTACGTTGACTTTCGCTGATCTCCTTGGAAAAGCTGATGCCTGTGGCTCCCAGTCCAATTGAGCTGGATGTATTGGGCATCGTCCGCGCGATTGGCTGCTTACGACCAAGCAACGTTTGCATGGTACGAATAGACAATCCGGCGATGACTGAAATGATCAGCTGTTCATCTGACAGGAGGGGACCAAGCTGTTCAAGTGCTCCGGCAGCATCTTTAGGCTTCATGGCAAGCACGATCACTGGAGAATGACGCAGCAGTTCTGTTTTGGCGGCATCTTCAGTTTGGAACAATACTCCGTATTGCTGTTGAAGTTCTTCAAGACGAGCCTGATTACTGCGGTTGATGACGGTAATACCGCCACGTTTGACGACAGAACGATTCGTCATCCCACGAATAATAGCCTCAGCCATTGAACCTGCCCCGAAAAACGTAATTTGCTCGTTAATTAAAACTTTTGTTTGTGATTCACACATGGATTCATACCTCCAAAGATACGGATTGATTTATGATATTATTCCCTGATTTGTCCAGTACCGTACACGCGGTATTTGGTTGAAGTCAAGGCAGGCAATCCCATGGGGCCGCGGGCATGTAATTTTTGTGTGCTGATTCCGATCTCCGCCCCAAATCCAAACTCGAAGCCATCCGTGAAGCGGGTGGATGCATTGTGGTACACGGCTGCCGCGTCCACTTCTTGCAGAAAACGATCGGCATGAGCTTTATTCTCAGTGACAATACACTCTGAATGCATCGTACCATAACGGGCAATATGCTCCAGTACTTCGTCCAAATTGTGTACGACTTTAACGTTTAAGATGTAATCATTGTACTCGGTACCATAATCCTCTTCCGTGGCAGGAACAGCCCAAGGAGCCAGTTCTCGTGTCCTTACACAGCCGCGCAGCTCAACCCCGGCATCACGAAAACGTTCAGCTAATCCTGTTAAATGTGCTTGTGCATAATCCGAGTGTACGAGTAGTGTTTCCATCGAGTTGCACACGGACGGTCTTTGTACCTTCGCATTGAGTGTAATCGCTTCGGCCATTTCTGTATTTGCTGTAGCGTCCAAGAATGTATGGCATACGCCAGCCCCGGTTTCGATGACAGGCACGGTAGCATTCTGAACAACATTTTGAATGAGTGAACGCCCGCCGCGTGGAATAATCACATCCAGCAAGCCGTTCAAGGTGAGCATTTCATTGACGGAGGCACGATCTGAATCTTCAATGAGTTGAAGCGCCTCGCGTGGCACGGCTGTTGCGTCTAGCGCCTGCTGAAGCACTTCAATGATCTTGCGGTTGGAGGAGAGAGCAGCCGAACCACCGCGCAGTACAACCGGATTGCCTGTTTTCAAGCACAGGCCCGCTGCATCCACGGTTACATTTGGACGCGCTTCATATATGATACCGATGACACCCAGCGGTACACGTATTTTTTCAATTCGTAGACCATTGGGACGTTCAATTTGCTCAAGCGTGTCGCCGACTGGATCAGGTAGCGCCGCAATCTGGCGTAATCCTTCGGCAATAGCCCCGATTCGCTCCTCGGTCAGCTTGAGGCGGTCGAGCAGTGATTCGGATGTTCCCAGTTCCCGTCCACGTTTCAGGTCATTATGGTTTGCTGCAATCAGCTCTTCTGCATGGTTCACTAGAGCTTCTGCCATAGCAAGCAATGCCTCGTTTTTTTGTGCTGTAGTCAGTCGGTTCATAACCCCGGCACTTTTTTTCGCAAGACTTGCTTTGGTGCGTACTTCGCTGAAATGGTTATCCGCTGTTGTTGCTGTGTTTGTTGTTAAATCACTCATATTATGGCCTCCCTACATACATAATGTAATCCATTCATCCCTGTGGATCACCTCAAGCCGATGGATGGGACCAATTTTGCCCACAACCTCGCCGCTAGGTAAACCTTGTACCATTCTAAGCTGTTCATCATCATAATTGACGATGCCTCGTCCTAACACCTTGTTTTCCGGTCCCAGTACCTCAACGACATCTCCGGCATGAAAGCTGCCCTCGACACGCCGTACGCCAACCGGAAGCAGACTATGTCCTCCGTGTACCAACGCTTCTTCGGCCCCTTGGTCTACATGCACCGAGCCCAGAGGGGTGGACATAAATCCAAGCCATTGTTTTTTCATCGGCAGTGAAGAGAGGTGGGTATCAAAATAAGTGCCCGGTCCGTGTCCTTCGACAGCTGCGTTCAGATCACCATTTGCGCTTACTCGGCCGACATATACAGGCACACCGCCGCGTGTAGCAACTTTGGCAGCCTCGATTTTGGAGCGCATGCCGCCAGTCCCTACTGCTGATCCAGAACCTCCGGCTAATGCATAAATCTCTTCAGTAATTTCCTCGATACGTTCAAAACGTACGGCGTTTGGATGCTTGCGCGGGTCAGCCGTATATACACCATCGGTATCCGTGATGATAATCAAATGCTGGGCTTTGACCAGATTGGCAACTAGTGCAGACAGCATATCGTTATCGCCGAATTTTAATTCGTCAATCGATACGGTGTCATTTTCATTAAAAATCGGGATAACCTGCTGGCGCAGCAATTCTTCTACAGTCATTCCGGCGTTGTTCATCCGTTTGCGGCTTAAAAAGTCACTACGGGTGAGCAGAACCTGCGCGATCACGAGGTCAAAATTTTTAAAAGCCTGCTCATAGGCTTGCATGAGAAGAGCTTGGCCGACGGCAGCTGCCGCTTGCTTCTCATGCAGCAGTTTGGGCCGAAAGGGATACCCAATCTCTCGGAATCCGGCGGCTACAGCGCCTGATGTAACCAGCAGCACTTCATGGCCTTTTGCACGAAGCAAGCTGATTTCCCTAGCAAAATAAGCGATGGCTTCCCGATTCAGGCCACCTTCCACTCCAGTCAGTGAGCTGCTACCGATTTTAATGACGATACGTGTTGACAAGACGTCCACTTCCTTAATTTTACTCTTTTTAATGCAAAAAAACTTCCATCCTTTGTATGCAAAGGACGAAAGTTTGTGCTTCCG
Organism: Paenibacillus polymyxa M1; assembly: GCF_000237325.1. Classification (NCBI taxonomy): domain Bacteria; kingdom Bacillati; phylum Bacillota; class Bacilli; order Caryophanales; family Paenibacillaceae; genus Paenibacillus; species Paenibacillus polymyxa. The sequence continues at coordinate 3,354,850 of NC_017542.1, read as the reverse complement.
CGGTACCACCTTCATTGATGATTCATGATCATCCCACTTAAAACCTGTTAACGGCAGGGACCGCCTGATTGCGCAGGGCGCTCGGGGATAGGAGTTGGGAGAGAGTCCAGGTAAATTCTTGCAGCCTATCGGAATTTACTCTCTGAACAGGACCGGGTCTCTCTTAATAGTCCCTTCAACGCGCTAAATGATATTGGATACAGAATACCACGAAAAGACCAGGTTTGGCAAAGAAGTTGTAGCTGGAAAATACGGCTTAACCAAACAGGTTTAGCTTGCCAATTCGATCAGCTGCCTCGGTCAGTCGGGCTTCTGAGCTCAGAAGCCCTGCCCGCACATACCCTTCGCCGCCGCTACCAAAGCCGATCCCTGGAGCGACAGCCACCTTGGCTTCACGCAGTAGCAGATCGGCAAAAGAAGCCGAGCTATAGCCCTGCGGCACAGGTAACCAACTGAAGAAGGAGCCGCTTGGGCGTGGCGCCTTCCAACCTATATGCCCAAGTGCATCATAAAAAGCGTTACGGCGTGATTCATAGCGGGCCACCAGCTGGCTTACGCACTCCTGCGAAGACGTCAGAGCTGTCGCCGCTGCAGCCTGGATGCCGCCAAACAGGCTTACATAAATATGGTCCTGCAGCAGATTAATCAGTGAAATAATTTTGGCATTACCGAGCGCGAAACCAACACGCCAGCCGGCCATGTTGTATGTTTTGGACAAGGTATAGAACTCAATTCCCACGTCCTTAGCCCCCTCAGCCTGAAGGAAGCTCACTGGCCGTTCGCCATCGAATCCAATAGCGCCATAGGCAAAATCACTGGCAACCACAATACCGTTACGTAACGCAAATTCAACCGTATCCTCGTAGAAGGAGAGTGGGGCAGTTGCCGCAGTGGGATTGTTCGGATAATTAAGAAACATTAATTTGGCGCGGCGGCGATCTTCTTCGGCAATGGCCTCATAATCGGGCAGAAAACGGTTCTCTTCCTTTAAGGGGAGAAATGACATTTCCGCTTTAGCCAAGGCTACGCCAGACCAGTAATCCGGGTATCCGGGATCAGGGACGAGACACAGATCGCCCGGATTGAGTAAAACTTGCGGTAGCTGAACCAAGCCTGTTTTCCCGCCAAACAGGATGGCGACCTCGCTTTCCGGGTCAAGCGTTACACCGTAATCCTCCTGATAGCGCTGGACAACGGCTTCTTTGAGAAAGCTGTAGCCGCGAAAAGGTGAATATTTATGGTACAGCGGGTTATCTGCTGATTCCTGTAAAGCTTTTACAACATGGGGTGGAGTAGGAGTGTCTGGGTTTCCCTGACCGAGATTAATGACATCATGCCCTGCTGCAATTTCACGATTTACATTTTGTACAAGTGTGGCAAAAAATTGAGTGGGTAACTGTTTCATGACGTCAGCAGAGGGAATAGAAAAATGAGTCATCAATGTACACGACCTTTTGGAATAGTTTAAGAAACAATCTATCACGATTTTACCGAGTTGTATAGGGGGAATTGAGCTTTCATGGTTGCGTAATCCAGATTAATCGGGCTATGATGGGAGAAAATACCGGACGACAGGACACGGGAAGTTCCGGCTCACAGAGAGGATGAAGGACTTTGACGTATCAGGAAGCTCAGCCATTCGGTGTGGCACTTATACAAGCTCATATAGAGATAGGAAATCCCCCCGAAAACCACAGTCATATCCGATCTTTAATGGAACAAGCGGTGAAGGCCGAACAAAAGCCAGATCTGATTGTTCTACCGGAAATGTGGAATACGGGTTATGCCTTGGATCGCATTCATGAGCTGGCGGACGAAGAAGGGACGGAGACTCGGGCATGGATAGCAGCATTTGCCGCCACCCATCAAGTGAATGTAGTAGCAGGGTCAATCGCAGAGAAAAAAAGCGACGGTCATGTGTATAATACGATGCTCGTTTTTGACCGTACAGGCAAAGAGATAGCTTCGTACTCCAAAATTCATCTGTTCCGACTTATGGATGAAGAGAAATATTTACAGCCTGGCGAGGAAAAGGTTGTATTCGCACTGGATGGCGGGATTCAGGCTGGGGCGTCAATCTGCTACGATATCCGTTTTCCTGAACTGGCCCGCAGTCTGGCTCTGTCCGGCGCAAATTTGCTAATCGTACCCGCAGAATGGCCTCATCCCCGGCTTCATCACTGGCGTACCCTGCTGACCGCACGGGCTATTGAAAATCAGATGTATGTCATCGCTTGTAACCGGGTAGGTCGTAGCGGAGATACCGATTTCTTCGGGCATTCGCTCATCATAGATCCATGGGGAGAAATGATTGCCGAGGGCGGAGAGCAAGAGCAGATTCTCACAGGATCAATTGAATCAGCCTTGGTTCAGGACGTGCGTGGGCGTATTCCGGTGTTTGAAGATCGGCGTCCCCTGCTGTATGACCGATAGTCAGTGTAGAAAGGATAATCCATGCTTAAGGAACGTATTGAATTTTTGTGTAAAAAGAAAAACCTATCCCGTAAAGAGTTGGTAGACGGATTGGTTACACCTGCACATTTTGCGAATATACTGGCTGATCGTTACCCGCTGGCCGAGGATCTGGCTGAGCAAATTGCTGAACGGCTAGGTGTACAACCTTCCTACCTATTGCGCGCATCAGCAGAAGATGAGGAGACGCTGGCTACAGCGGATAAGATTTTCACAGAGCTGTCCAAACTGGCTAATCCCGCTACGGAAAGCTATGTGGATCAGTTGGAGGATCGCAACGATTCGCTCGTGGTGGAATTGACGACTTATTTAATGAAGGCTGTTTATTTTCAACAGTTAAATGACCCAACGGCCTATGATTATTTGCATCAAACCTATTTGAATTTTTACTTGGAGAAGTTTGGTCGCTCGGATGAGGTGGAGCTGCCTGTACCGCTAAAAAAAGCAATTTTATTTTATAAAATTCAGTATTTCCGCTCTAAAAATCATTATTATGATGTACTAAATAATGTTACGCAGCTAATCCGTCTGGTGGAAGAAGGGACGGAAAACTGGCTCAATGCGCAAAACATTATGATGGAGGCCTGCATTCAGGTCAAGCAATTTGATCAGGCAAAGCAGGTATTTGAGCAGACGATGCGCAGAGTATATGATGATCGGCTTTTTCACCGTTTGACGGGTCTGTATGTGGCTTACAGCGGATATTGTTTTGCTATGGGTTCTGTACAGGAAGCACTGTTAACGTTGTCTATGGCGGAGGCCAATTTGGTCTATTTGGAAAATGCAGCAGATATGCTCACGACGATCCTGAACAATCGGATTATTATGCTGACGTCGATTGGCGAGCTGGATAAGGCCTTGGAGGAAGTGGTGCGTTTTGAAGCACTGGTGAGTCGGGAGCGAGAGGAAATGCAACAAATGATGCTGCCCGTTACGCTGATATATCGCTGCGAGATTGCGTTTGCCCGGAAAAACTGGGGGCTGCTCTCACAGCATCTGGATCAGCTGCGTAAAACTAATCTGACAACGGATCAGCAAATGGGGCTTGATTTTTATGAAAGCCAGCTTGCGCTTGCCCAGGGAAAACAGGATGCTTTTTGGAAGCATGCTCAGCAATGCTTGCCTTATTTTGAAGCCCTCCAGCATCCTGCGCGGCTTGAGCAACTATATGAAACGCTGGCTGTAGTGTCCGAGGACAGTCGTCGTTATAAAGAATCATCAGCCTATTATCGTAAACTGGTCTATCTTTTGCGTAAAAAATAGTCTGATGCATTCGTTTTTCACAAAACGATCAGATGATCGTGTAAAAGAATGCTCCGAAGTGCGCAAAATTTTGTGCAAACTGCCCCAAAGTTCAAAACTAAACCGACAAAATACAGTTTAAAGCTGCTGTTTTTTCGGTTTTTTTGTATGTGCCAAAACATATTGTGATGCCGGATACCGTCTTCTATACTGAATTCATAAGGCACAACAACAATACAAAATATGAGGTGCAGCCACATGATGAACTTTTTCGGCAAGAAGAAAAAACAGCAGGATGCGATAGAACATGCAGATCAACTGATGAATAAGGGCTTATCCGGATTACTTATGAAAGGTCTGGTCCCCAAAGAGCATCGGGAACAGATCAACCAGAGCTTAAACTCGGCAAGACAAGCTCAAGCAGCGGCTAACGGTGGATTGGCGATGGCAGCGACTGCGGTTGTCATTTCGGTAACAGATACCGGGAAGCTCGTAAATTTTGATCCGATTGTGGTGCTTGTACTAGATGTGACGGAAGTTAACGGCAATCGATACCAAAAAACACTGGAAACACTCGTTTCCAAGCTGCAAATTCCGCGGCCCGGAGATACAGTGGGGCTGGGTAGCAATCCGGTAAATCCATCAGAGCTGATTTATATGGGGCTGGTGACAGCATAAATGATTGGAGCGTTTCACCATTCTTGCGGGCATATTTTTAAAATAGATGATTGAAAAAGGGGTTTTGGAGGATGAAAGGATTTTTGAGTCTGATTGGGGTACTTCTGGTGTTTGGCGTAGGGTTTTCGCCTTTTCTGGCTGAATATTTATGGGATGATCCATTTTTGATTATGGATGCTCCGTGGTATCGGCCGTTAATTTATACAGGATTTGCGCTTATATTTCTACCGGGTATTTTAGGTCTATTTTTTGGAGGCGGTAAAGTCAAGAAGGGTGTTCCTGGAGTGGGAATCATTACAAGTGTTCAACAAACAGGGACTTATGTAAATAATCAGCCGCAGGTAAAGCTCGGGTTGACCGTAACCAAACAGGGAGAAGACAAATATGATACTGCTTTGACGACAATTATTCCTTTGACCTCCATGGCTCAATTTCAGCCGGGCTCGATCGTTCCGTTGATCGTATCTGAGAAAGACAAAATGAAGGTAGGTCTTGACCTGAAAGGTCAGGTGTCGCAAATGGATTTGCAAGCGTTAATGAATGAGCAGATGGTCAAGCAGGGCGTATCGCCTGAGCTGATGGAAATTGCCAAAACCGGTGAGCAAGCCTATGCGAAGATACTGGATGTCACACCCATGGGGGAAGCGGGGCCCAATAAAATCAAGCTTCAATTTACGCTGACAGTGACGAAAAGCAGTGGCGAAACATTTAATGTAACCACGCAAAAGGATGTTTTCTCTTCCCAACTATCCAAACTGCAGCAGGGAAGCATAATAGAGGTTATATATTCGCCTCAAGATCCTTCGAAACTGGTTATTAAGACACAAGTAAGTGAAGCCGACGTGCAGCAAGCATTTGGTTCTTCCCGATAAAAAAATTGTCCCGCCTGTTTCAGATACAGCCTATAGGTGTATTATAATAGTATCCCGACACCAGGAGGTTGATAACGATGGATAACCAAAGTAGATCCGAACTGGCGAATAGGGATGGCCTGTCGCGGCCGAGAGGCTTAAATAGACAGGTTGTCGGAAACAACTATGAAATGGGCTATGATCAGGACAAAAGTCCACCACATCTAGGGAGACCCTGATCACAACAAGGCGAGGACAGACACTTTGGGATCACACAGCACATTGGAACTGAGGTAGGACATTCTTGGATACCAAGACTAGAGACCTTAAGGAAAGAAGTGATGCGGGATGGATAAAGTGGAGTTTCCGAGCAAGCGTAGAGTAATCAGGCGAGGCTGACATGAATTTCAAATGAACATGAAATGTGGTTCGTTGAAGACAGATGGAAGCAACATCGCAACAGTGTAATCGAACCCGTGATCTAATTGCAGTATTGAAAGTATAGGGGCGAAGCCCCAGGGCCGTCTTCCTCTCTGGCTTGGGCTGGGGAGGAAGACGGTCATTTTCACGTTCGAGGCTACTTTTGAGAAAGTTGCTTGACCGTTTCTCGGAAGGTATCAATAAAAGCTTCGGCAGCTTTAGACAAATAACGTCCGTTCCGGTAAGCAATCGCTAGGGTGCGGCTGGGGGTAGGTTCGGCTAGTGGCAGCAATGCTGGAACAAACTCGCTACTGGCGGCCCGTGCGATAAAACGGGGGACGAGTGTCACGCCCATACCTGTCGCAACGAGCGATTGGAGTGTCTCCATATTAGTGCTTTCAAACACCACATTGGGTTCAAAGCCTGCTTGATGACACAGATCCATCGTCAGCTTGCGAAAGCCTTGCCCTTTTTTCAGGACGACAAAAGGCTCGTCTTTAAGTTCTTCCATATGCACGGGCTGCGGCTGGTCACCGATTTTACGCACGGCTAGGGGATGACCCGGAGGAACGGCGAGATCAATCCATTCTTCACCGATGGGCACATAAGAAAGTGTAGGTTCTACTAAGGGAAGAGAGAGCAGGCTGAGATCGGTATCGCCACTTGCCGTTTTTTTCTCCAGATTCATGGAGGAATCTTCGACTAACACGATTTCAATGTCTGGATGAGCCCTCTTGAATACAGGCAGCACATGCGGCAGCAAATGGGAGCCCGTGATAGGCATGCTGCCAACGACGACCTTCCCTTTTCTCAGTTGAGAGATATCGTCCATTTCCTGTCGGAGTTGCTCCACCGCGTCGACTATTTTTTTTGCCTTTTCCACAAAGCTTGCTCCGGCATGTGTTAATTCCACCGTGCTGGTGTTGCGTTGAAACAACAGCACCCCAAGCTCTTTTTCCAGTTTGGACAATTGCTGGCTCAAAGAAGGCTGGGCAATATGCAGTTTTTCTGCGGCACGTGAGAAGTTTTTTTCCGCTGCAATTTGCAGGGTGTACTGAAGCTGTCTGAACTCCATCGAATTTCATGCTCCTATCTTATAAGCTTTTCCTATTACATTATAGACTGATTATACAATAATAAAATTAAATGCCCAATCCTAACGAATCTTATGTGTCACAAGTTTTATATAGATGAAGTGTTTTTTCACAAATAGCGCCTTTTAATACAGATAATGAATTCCCTTAACATTCTCCTGATAAAACCTAATTAATCTTAGTTCTGGTTGTACAAAAAAGGTCTGGGAGGAAAATGAATGCTAAAATGTTGGGGGATACATACGAAAAAATCGGTGGCTGCACTCGTAGCGACAATGATGCTAACCGTAAGCGGCGGGACAGCGATGGCAGTCGAGAAGGATACATCAATTAAAAATGTAATTATTCTGATTCCAGACGGTATGGCTAATGACGCTACTGCACTGGCTAGATGGTACAAAGGATCATCTTTAACGTTAGACAGCATGGCAAGCGGCATGGTGCGCACGCATTCCGCGGATGCACCGATTGCCGATTCTGCTCCAGCGGGTACAGCTTTTGCCACAGGACATAAATCACATACTGGCTATGTAGGTGTTCTTCCGGATGAAGCGACGATGCCTGGACAACAACCGATCGCAGCAGGTGATGCCAAAAAACCTGTAGCTTCCATTCTGGAGGCTTCCAAGCTAGCAGGGAAATCGACCGGAATTATTGCTACTTCGGAGATTATGCATGCGACACCAGCTGATTTTACCGCACATTATCCTGACCGTAAAAATTATGATGCACTCAGCATGCAACAAGCCTACAACGGAGTTGACGTTGTGTTAGGTGGAGGAGGCAAGTTTTTGGAGCCAGCAGGGCGTAAGGACGGCCAAGATATAATTGCTCAAATTAAAGACCAGGGCTATGATTTTGTCACAACACCTGAAGGGTTGAAAAATTCGACCTCCAACAAGCTCTGGGGCAGCTTTTCTCCCGAAGCCCTCGCGTATAACTTGGATCGCGATGCATCCAAGGAACCTAGTTTGGCAGAAATGACAACGAAAGCCATTGATGTGTTATCCAAAAATGATAAAGGCTTTTTCTTAATGGTAGAAGGCAGTAAAGTGGATTGGGCTGCACATGCTAATGATCCAACGGGAATTATTAGTGACGTGCTTTCATTTGACGATGCCGTGAAAGTGGCTCTGGATTACGCCAAGCAAAATCAAAATACTGTCGTCGTAGCAGTGACAGACCACGGAAACGGTGGATTGACGATTGGTAGCAGTGATACAACTAGCAATTATGACAAAACGCCTTTGGCTTCTTTTATAGACCCGCTGAAAAAAGCGAAGCTAACGGGGGAAGGCTTGGAAGCCAAGCTGAATGCAGATCGCAGCAATATTAAAGAGGTGCTTTCCACGTATTTTGGCATCACCGATTTGACAGACGAAGAAGTAAAGACAATTAAAAATGCTAAAGAAGGTAGCATGAATTATGCCGTCGGACCGATGATTAGCAAACGTGCCAATATTGGCTGGACTACGGGTGGACATACAGGAGGCGATGTTGTGTTGTACACGTACGCGCCGAACGGAGACCGTCCATCCGGTGTAATCGACAATACGGATGTAAATAAGTATATGACACGTGTACTTGGACTGGATTTGGATACAGTCAGCAAGCAACTGTTTGTTCCTGCAAAAGCCGCTTTTGAAGCTAAAGGAGCCAAGTTTACTGCAGACACAAAAGTCATTACAGTGACCAAAGGCAGTAACAAGCTGGAGCTTCCAGTATACAAAAATATTGCTACACTCAATGGTAAAAATTCTACGCTCAACGGTGTAGTCGTATTTAACGGCGTTGATTATTTTGTACCCCAGCAAGCGATTGATTTGATTCAGTGATAAACAGAACCATCGACAGAAGCTGTTTCTTCCATAAGGGAGGAGGCAGCTTTTTTTTGTGTAGAGATGAATATGTAGTTTTTAAGTTGAGAATGAAATTGGTTTTCAGAAAATGGGATTTTTTGTGAAACTAGTCACGTTATATTCTCTCTAATGTTGCTAGAATAATACATGTACGATATAAGTCGCTGATGATGTAAAGTCCGGATGGACGAGGGAAGAAGGGATGAGTCACGGACGAATTATTACTGCGTCTGGCTGATGGCAAGGAATGGACGCATACAGAAATGACGGAACTGCTAACACGTCTGGATAGTGAGCCGGCGCTACGAGCTCAACTGCGTCAACTGGCAGCTCGCACCAAATTGGAGCGTTATGGCAAAGGTGTTTTTTTACGAGGATTAATTGAATTCTCAAGTATATGTCGTCAGGATTGCATGTATTGTGGGCTGCGTGCTTCGAATAAACAGGCAGACCGTTACCGTTTGCAGCCGGAAGAAATTCTGGCCTGCTGTGCGGAGGGGTATGAACTGGGTTATCGGACCTTTGTTTTGCAAAGTGGGGAAGATTACTGGTTTACGGCTGCTCGGCTGACGAAACTAATTCGGGAAATTAAAAGCCGTTTTGCAGATGTGGCGGTTACATTGTCCATCGGTGAACGGGATGACGAAACTTATGAGCGATTATACGAGGCGGGTGCGGACCGTTTTTTGCTCCGGCATGAGACAGCTTCACCCAGTTTGTACGCCAAGCTGCATCCGACGATGACGATCGAAAGCAGGCGTAGCCGTCTGCTGGCTTTGCAACGTATCGGCTTTCAGATCGGGGCTGGATGTATGGTGGGATTGCCAGGACAAACGAACAGTGAATTAGCAGACGATTTGGTCTATTTGCATAGTCTGTCCCCAGATATGATCGGGATTGGCCCCTTTTTACCACATAGCAACACGCCGCTTCGTGAGGCCAGCCAGGGGAGCATGGAAAAGGCACTTGATATCATCTCATTATCCCGATTGGTCGTTCCAGATGCGCTTATTCCGGCATCCACGGCCATGGGGACGATTCATCCCCAAGGAAGGGAGAAGGCGCTTCAGGCGGGAGCGAATGTGGTGATGCCTAATTTGTCGCCACTGGCGGTGAGGCCTAAGTATGCGATTTATGAGAATAAAATATGTTTGGGTGATGAGTCTGCCCAATGTAGACATTGCTTGGAGCTGCGGATCCGTGGAGCTGGATTTGAAGTTGATATGGGGCGCGGCGATAGTTTGAGAGTGCAACGACAGCTTATGAGACAGGGGACAGTGTGAGAACGTGACGGAAACATTGCAGTAACCATAAATAAGGAGATGGGTATACGTGAGTGGAGTACGGGAGAAAGTGTCGGCGGATTTTATTAATGAAGCAGAGATTATGGCTGCAGTGGAGCAGGGGAAACAAGAGGCAACCAATCGACAACGCATTTTGGAAATTTTAGAAAAGGGTAGAGCCTGCCGCGGACTGAATGCAAGTGAAGCGGCGGCTCTTTTGCATGTGGATGATCCTGAATTATTGGAAGAGATGTTCAAATCTTCGAGGGCAGTCAAAGAGCAGATTTATGGCAATCGGATTGTGCTGTTCGCTCCTTTATATGTAAGCAATCATTGCGTTAATAACTGCGAATATTGTGGTTATAAACATACCAATGATAGCTTTACGCGTAGCCGCTTGACCCCGGAGGAATTGGTGGAAGAGGTCAGAGTACTTCAAGAACTGGGACACAAGCGACTCGTACTGGAAGCGGGCGAAGACCCAGTCCATTGTCCCATTGACTATATCGTTGATTGTCTGCGCCAGATCTATGAGGTCAAAGTAGATAACGGCAGCATTCGGCGGATCAATGTGAATATTGCATCCACTACCGAAGAGGATTATCGGAAGTTGGCAGAGGTGGGTATTGGAACGTATATTCTATTTCAGGAAACGTATCACCGAGAAAGCTATCGCAAATTTCACTTACAAGGACCAAAACGGGACTTTGATTGGCACACCACCGCAATGGACCGGGCTATGCGTGCAGGTATAGATGATGTGGGGATCGGTGTGTTGTACGGTTTGTATGATTTCCGCTATGAAACTGTAGCCATGCTGAAACACGCCGAGCACTTGGAAGAAGTCTTTGGCTGTGGGCCTCACACGGTCTCGGTTCCACGCTTGCGTCCGGCTGAAAATGTAGACCTGGAGCGATATCCGTACTTGGTCAACGATGATGATTTTATGAAAATTGTATCCGTCCTTCGACTGGCTGTCCCTTATGCTGGTATGATCCTGTCTACACGCGAGGAGCCGGAATATAGAGACCGTGTCATTGGTTTAGGCGTGTCACAGATTAGTGCTGGATCAGCTACGGGCGTAGGGGCCTATGCCAAACAGGACACGGAGGATAAGCCTCAATTTGAGGTGGGAGACCATCGCTCACCATCGGAAATTATTAAAAGTCTGTGCCGTGGCGGATATATGCCAAGCTACTGTACAGCTTGCTACCGTGAGGGACGAACCGGAGATCGCTTCATGGAGCTTGCCAAATCCGGACAAATTCATAATGTGTGCCAGCCGAATTCGCTGCTGACCTTCCAAGAATATCTACTGGATTATGGGGATGAGGAGGCACGTGAACTGGGAGCTGCCGCGTTGCGAGAGAATCTGGAGCGTATCCCACGTGAATCGACGCGCCGTTTGACGCTCGACAGACTTGAACGATTAGAAGCAGGCGAGCGCGATTTGTATTTTTAGCATTATATATTATTGGCAGTATCCTTTCACGTCACGCTATGAAAATTCTTATTATTAATAATAATAGCATTTGAACATACAAAAACAGCCGCGCTGATTCCAACGCGGCTGCTTTTGTATGTCTAGAGAAAAAATATTAATGATGAGATTTTAAGAATAACTTCCGGCTTCAGCCGCTTGCTCCCAGGCCAGCATAGCAGATGGGAAGCATTCAATAGCACGGGGGAAGACCCCCTGGACATAAGCGATAAAAACACCATAGTTCACAATCGGCACGCCGGCCGCTTTCGTTTCAGACATTCGGTGAAGCATTGTACGCCGATTGAGCATGCAGGCACCGCAATGAATAACCAACGCATATTCACTCAAATCGTCAGGGAAACTGGAGCCGGATGCATGCTCGATAATGAGACGTTTGCCTATCGTTTGGCGGAGCCAACGAGGGATCTTCACTCGACCAATATCGTCAGATTGGCATTGGTGAGTGCAGGCTTCGGCAATGAGTACACGGTCTCCATCCTTGAGGCGATCAATGGCTCTTGCCCCTCGCACCAGTTCGTCCAGATCGCCTTTATGACGGGCAAACAGAATAGAGAAAGAGGTAAGAGGTACATCCTTGGGTGTGTCGGCTGCGACTTTCATAAAGACCTGTGAATCGGTAATGACCAGGCGGGGCTTGCGCCCCAGTCGCTCCAGCGTCAAACGTAGTTCATGCTCTTTGGTCACTACAGCGATGGCATCGCTCTCTAGCGTATCACGGATCGTTTGCTGCTGCGGCAGAATCAATCGACCCTTTGGCGCAGCTTTATCGATAGGAACCACCAGCACGACCAGATCGCCAGGTGATAACAAGTCACCTACGATGCGGAAGCGATCTTCGTTTTGGGGGAGTGTATTCGTGATGGCCTTTTTCAGTTCAGTGTCCCCCCGAAGCATAGCGGCACTGAAAGGAATCAGTGTGAGATTCAATTCGTTCCCCAGCGTTGCAGCCATCGGATCTGATTCAGCAAGGGTATCTATTTTATTAAGTACCCCAATGACAGGAATCTTTTTAGTGCGTAGCTTTTCAAGCAGCTCATGCTCGAATGGTCCGACGCCAACAGTGGCGTCGATGACCAGCAGAGCCAAGTCTGTACTATTAAGAATTTCTAGCGTTTTGTTGCGGCGCAGCTCCCCGATCTCACCCTCATCGTCCAGTCCGGCGGTATCCACCAGAACAATGGGACCCGCAGGAAGTAGCTCCATCGGCTTGAAAACGGGGTCCGTAGTCGTTCCTCCTATAGGTGATACCACAGCGGCGGGCTGGCCGGTCAAGGTGTTCAGAATGCTGGATTTGCCTGCATTTCGGCGACCAAGCAGAACGATATGTGGTCGGTTGCTTCTCGGGGTATCATTCATTCCCATGGTGAGTTCCTTCTTCCTGCCCCGGAATTCCGGGCTTGGTAACGGTATAGGGATGGCACAATTGGTCAATCCGCGCACGGGTCAGTTGACCGCGATCCTCTGCAATATCCTCTGGTGAGCGCCCCTGTGCAATGGCTGCTGATGCAATGGAAGCAGCTTCATCATAGCCAAGTTCCGCGACTAGCGCAGAAGCCATCACAGCTGAGCTGTGCAGATTAGCAGAGCAGCGTTCCTCATGTACGATCAGACCGCGCACACACCGTTCCTCGAACAGTTGAACGGCATTGCTGAGAATGTGCAGAGATTCCAGCAGCGACTCGGCAATCAACGGTAGGAACGCGTTCAGCTCCAGCTGTCCAGAGGCAGCAGCCATCGTGATAGCCGCATCATTGGCCATCACGCGCATCGCTGTCAATCCGGCCATTTCTGCCATCACCGGATTGACCTTGCCTGGCATAATAGAGGAGCCAGCTTGGACCGGAGGCAGCATGTATTCACCGATACCACCGAAAGGACCAGAGGCCAGCAGACGAAAATCGCCAGATATTTTGAGCAGATTTACGGCAGCGGATTTAAGTAGACCCGATACCTCAACGAAGACATCCATATTTTGAATCGGGTCCATGGGGTGGTCGCTACGACATAGTCCTAATCCAGTCTCGTCCGCCAGCTTTTCGACCATCCGGTAGCTGTAAGCCCGAGGCGCATTCATACCTGTGCCAATCGCCGTGCCTCCAATTGGGATTTCTCGCAGCCGTTCTTCGGCTTTATAGAGGCGCCAACGGTCACGCGCTATAGCTTTTGCGTAGGCACCAAAGCCTTGCCCGGCCATCATAGGCAGGGCATCCATTAGCTGTGTGCGGCCTAGCTTGAGCAGGTCGGCATATTCTATTTCTTTTTGCTGTAAAGTATTTTGTAACGAAGACAGCGTGTCACATAAAGGGCGCAGCAGGCGTATCGCAGCAATTCGTAGCGCCGTAGGATAGACATCATTCGTAGATTGGCAGCAGTTCACATCATCCAGCGGATGTACAAGCTCATATTGCCCTGGCTGCCCCCCTAGCTGTACGATGGCCAAATTAGCAATGACCTCATTTACATTCATATGGGTACTGGTGCCTGCGCCGCCTTGCATGGCATCTACGGTAAACATATCTTGATGCCGTCCAGCGAGTAATTCATCGCAGGCATTTACAATGGCAGATACCCGGTGAGTAGGTAGCCGTTTCTGCTCACCATTGACTTGAGCAGCCGTTTTTTTCACCAATACAAGAGCCTGAATCAGGTTTCTGTTCACGGGCCTGCCGCTGACTGCAAAATTGTTCATCGCACGTGCGGTGTGAATACCGTACAAGGCCTCCGCAGGAATTTCCATGTCTCCTAGTGCATCCCGTTCGGTCCGCATAACTTTGACCAGAGGAGAAGACGGAGTCATGTTATAGACCCGTCGCCGGAATACGTGTCATATGCAGCAGCTGACGTGCACTTGCAGCTCGTTTTTCCTCAACCCGTGCATGAACCAGATCTGGCTCGACCAGCTTGAGGGCTTGCGTTGGACATTTTCCAATACAGGCCGGTCCGCCATCCACACCTTCGCACAAATCACATTTGCTGGCAATCATGCGTTCTTTGGGTTGCAAACGACCCGACACATTAGTGTACAGTCCGTCTTGCACGACCGGCTGTCCGTCTCTGTATTGAGGCACCATGGTAATCGCGCCGTAAGGGCAGGCGATCATGCAGGTTTTACAGCCAATGCAACTTTCACTGTTAATAAGAATGCAGCCGTCTGCGTTCGTAATGGAGCCGTTCGGGCAAGCATTAGCACATGGAGCATCCTCACAGTGACGACACTGGACAGGTGCGGTGACTCCAAAGGATTTGATCACCTTTAAGCGAGGGTGAAAATGAAACTCGTCATCTGGCGAGATAAAAGGGTTCTCCGATGAATGTGCGATAACACATGCGATTTCACAGGTACGACAGCCGATACACTGATCGGGATCAGCTAAAACAAAACGATTCATACTAACTCGACTCCTCTCTAACTAACGGCAAATTATAATTTCTAATGATTATATCTATGTGTTGAACGTACTAATGAATGGGATAATCGATATGTCCTTTGACGGACATATCACTGCTGCGGCTCTGCCTGCCGGGTCCACGCTTTTGAAAGGTCGTGTGCAGCAGATGGTGTGATACATGACCTAGCGGCTCACCTAGAAATTCATCGTACAGCTTGATGATAAAAGGATTCTCATGCGATTTGCGCACCTGAGATGCAGCATCATGTCCATAGATGGACGATTTACGCGCACGATAAGCCTCGATTTTTTGTTTTTCTAACATGAGCTTGGGTTGCCCTCCTCCGCTGATACACCCAGCTGGACAGCCCATCACCTCAATAAAATGATAATCACATTCGCCTGCCTGCACACGATCCAGGAGCTGATAGGCATGCTGGAGTCCAGCGACGACCGCTACCTTGAGCTGCAATTCGCCCACCTGTACCTCCGCTACTCGAATGCCTTCCTCGCCACGGACAAAATCCAGCTGGAGCTTTGGCAGCTTCTCATTCGTCAGCAGTTCATAACCTGTGCGGATGGCAGCTTCCATAACTCCTCCAGTTACACCAAAAATAGTACCTGCGCCTGAATATTGCCCTAGCGGTGCATCAAATTCCTCATCAGGCAGGTTCATAAAATCAATGCCTTGTTGCTTGATCCAGTATGCAAGCTCACGCGTGGTCAATACCTCATCCACATCACGATAACCGTCGGATTCCATTTCGGGACGATCGCATTCAAATTGTTTACAGGTACATGGCATGATCGCGACGCTGTAAATATTCGCAGGCTCCACCTCATCCAGCTGTGCACCATAGGTCTTGACCAGCGCTCCCACCATTTGCATTGGCGATTTGCAACTGGATAGATGGTCTAGCAGATCGGGGTATTCAATCTCGGCAAAACGGACCCAAGCTGGACAGCAGGATGTGAACATCGGTAACGGTCCACCCTCGGTTACGCGGCGAATCAACTCAGTGCCTTCTTCCATGATGGTTACGTCAGCTCCGAAATTCGTATCATATACTCGATCAAAGCCGAGGCGACGAAGGGCAGCGGCCATTTTTCCGGGTGTTAGGGTACCAAACGGCATACCAAATTCCTCCGCGAGTGACACACGAATGGCTGGGGCGCACTGCACGATTCGAAGCTGTCCTGGCTTCTTCATCATGTCAGCTACCTTATTCAGGCTGTAGCTATAATAGGCAGCAAAGAGCGGTTCGCCGGTGTCGGCAGGCATATCGCGTTCACGTATACGTTCCTGACGTTTGATGGCGGCTGCCTGCGGAGATGAATCTGCCCAATCTGTGGCGTATACGCTGCAGATTTGCACACATTGACCGCAAATAACACAGCGGTCTGCGTTCACGGTTTGAGGTTCTCCAGGCAGTCCCTCTATGGCATCTACCGGACAAACACCCGCACAGCGTCTGCATCCAGTACAGAGCGTTGGGTCAATATGAATGACGGGGTCTGTAGAATCAGACGTCCTCATACATGGAGGCGAAGAGATCTTGTCTGTTGTTGACATGTTTTTCTACCTTTCTGCGGCTGATTTTGACCTTACAGGCGTGGGAAAAAGACTTCCCGCCGAGGCTCTGGAGGCGAGTCGGATATACCATTGGCCAGCCGTAGCACATGATTTGGACAGGCCTCTACACAAGCAGGCTGTCCGTTCTCTGTTTCCGCGCACAGATCGCATTTGCTTGCCGCAGTGCGGGGAAGCGCGGTTCGATTCGCACGGTGAGTCAGACCGGACTGCGTGATAACGTGTCCGGCTCGATAGACTGGAGACACCTCGATTGCTCCGAAGGGGCAGGCCAAGACACAGGAGGTGCAGCCGATGCATCGGTCCTCATCAATCATGACTACGCCATCCTCCTGGCGAATGGCCTGCACCGGGCAGGCATGTGCACAGGGGGCATTTTCACAATGCCGGCATTGCACTGGCACGTACGTATCTCCGGCGCGCACTACATATACCTTGGGAACCACAGGCACACTGACGGTTCCGACCGAAGCGCCTATGCCGCCCGCCTGCCCATGAACGGCAAAACACGCCAGTTCACAGGCTTTGCAGCCAATACATTGCCCGCCGTCTGCAACGACGAATGAGGAAGCAATAGCACTTGTTCTATCGGCTGACCCCATTCTGTTTGTCGGACGGCTCAGCGTGTTGCGCGCGCCGCTCATCTCGTCACCTTGTCAGCTAAAACGGCTTCCTGAACGTTCATTTGTTTACGAATCTGTTGGTATGATTCATGTACATCACGTTCAGCCTGCGCTTGGTCGGCAATCCGCTCCAACCGGATGGCACAGTATTTTAATTCCGGGGTTTTGGATACTGGGTCGAGAAAATCGGCGGTCAACTCGTTACATGCTCCAACCCACCAGTGATAGGTCATGTAGGTCGCACCTTTCTGCACACGGTCACTGATTTGTGCCCGCGCCATAATGCGTCCCCGACGCGAGGAGATAGCCACAATTTCGCCATCTAGAATGTTCAGATCTGCTCCGTCTTCAGGGCTAATCTGAATAAATCCAGGCTCATCAGACAACTGGCGCAATGCACGGCAGTTGCCAGTCATAGTACGCACGGAGTAATGACCTACCTCACGGACTGTAGATAAAACAAGCGGGAATTGCGCATCCGGCTGTTCTTGCGGCGGGCGCCATTCGCAGGCGAATAATCGACCTTTACCACTAGGTGTGGAAAATTGATTGCCTTTGTACAAATACGGTGTACCTGGATGATCCTCTGTAGGGCATGGCCATTGTACGCCGCCTTGTTCCTCCATTTTCTGGTAGCTGGCACCAGCGAATAAAGGACTGAGGCTTCGCATTTCATCCCAGATTTCCTCTGTGTTCGCATAGGACATAGGGTAGCCCATGGCGGTAGCAACCTCACTAATAATGGCCCAGTCAGGCTTTACATCACCTTGCGGCTCGACGGCCTTACGGATACGCTGAAAGCCCCGATCTGCCGAAGAATACACCCCGTCATGCTCGCCCCAAGCGGTAGAAGGGAGGATGACGTCCGCGTGTAGCGCCGTTTTGTTCATGAAAATATCCTGTACTACGACAAATTCCAATTGTTCTAGCGCTTCACGCAGCTCGGCAGCGTTCGGATCACTTTGTACAGGGTCTTCGCCGAAAATATAATAAGCCTTCAGCTTGTTCTCTTTCAGGATGAGATGCGGTACTTCTGTAAGTGAATAACCTTTTTTACGCGGTAGCTCAACACCCCATGCTTTTTCAAACTTTTTGCGAACTGCAGTGTCGATGACATCCTGGTAACCAGGATACACATTGGGTAATGCACCCATGTCGCAGGAGCCCTGGACATTGTTTTGTCCACGTACAGGTCCAATACCTACATTTGGCTTGCCCAGATTACCAGTAAGCAGGGCAAGGGAAGCGAGACCTTTTACCACATCAACGGCCTGTGAAAATTGACATACGCCCATTCCGTATAGAATTGTAGCGGTAGGAGCCTTGGCATATTCCCTCATAGCCGCCCGAATGTCAGCAGCCTTGACACCCGTAATACCTTCCGCATATTCAGGTGTATATTTTTTAATGTTTTCTACATATTCGGCAAAGCCTTCTGTGTTTGCTTCGACATATCTTTTGTCGTACAGCCCTTCATGTACTAGCACATGACCAAAGGCGTTCACCAAAGCCATGTTCGAGCCGCCTTTAAGAGGTAGCCACATATCCGCGATGCGCCCTGTTTCAGTCATACGAGGATCACATACAATAATTTTGGCACCTCTTTGCTTGGCAGCTACAATACGTCTTGCGACGATTGGATGCGTTTCTGGCGCATTGTATCCAAATACGAAAAGGAGATCAGAATGTTCAATTTCAGGAATAGAGTTGGACATAGCCCCATCCCCAAGCGAGTAGGTTAAGCCTGCTACGGAAGGACCGTGGCAAACACGGGCACAGTGATCAATATTATTGGTGCCAATGACTGCCCGCATGAACTTTTGCATGACATAATTGGCTTCATTCCCCGGACCGCGTGCGGAACCCGTCCCCATGATAGAGTCAGGTCCATACTTTTCCTTAATTGCTGACAGCCGTTCGGCAGTATACTGAATGGCTTCATTCCATTCCACTTCCTCCATGACTCCATTTTTGCGAATCATGGGCTTGCGCAAGCGTGCAGTCAGAATCTGTGGATCATTCAGAAAATCCCACCCATAATGTCCCTTCAGACACAATGTTCCTTCATTTGTACGGCCATTAGCTGGCTCCGCGCCAATTACCTGTCCTTTGTCCACTAGCAAATGAAGCTGACAACCGCTTCCGCAGTAAGGACATACTGTTAATACCTTGTCTGCCATGTGTGCAGCACCTCTTTTTATATGAAATAGATGAAACTCGTAACATAAAAAAAGCCAATACAAAAATGCCGCTTTACGCTGCATTCTGTACTGGCTTATCCGCGAGCGAGGAGATAATCTCCTTCCCGCTAATCCAACCGGGGTATGTGTTGTAGTTCAAGAGTAATGATAATATGTCCGTCTCCATGGACGGAGGGGCAGACCTCCCAAGTGTAAGTGAAGGGACTGCCAAGTGTTTTTTCGGCTTCCCTCATAAACTCCTTTTCCAGATAAGGACGAAGGACATTCCAGTAATCACTGACCTTTTCCACAGCGCCTTCATGAACGAGAATTTCGGACAGATTAGACAAAGTACCTTGGATCTCTACTGTAACTCGGAGTGGTGAGTTCAAAGAAACCTTAACGTTGTCCGGTCCTTTTCCTCGGTAATGCTTGACAATACATACGGCCAGCTTCCTGATGCGCTCACGGTATTCCAATTCGGTATTCAACATCTGGACACTCCGCTTCGAATCAAAATAAAGGCGTACTTGCCGCGCATGCTAGACAGCCTCTGTAGCTAATTTAGAACAGGAAGTAAACGTCCCGACCAAAATGGTCTGCCCAGCACGGCGTATCACTCTTCTATGGTAGAACAGGTTGACCCGGAAAGATGTGAAATTCATTACACCCAACCAAAATTTTACATAGTTTAGATTGGAGGTAGGTATACTGGGAATTTAGCGAGCGAGAGAGTTCTGGAAAAGTAGCCATTGGTTTTTCATAAAGAGTGATTATGGTCGGAGGAAATCTACACACTAGCAAATACATTGACCAAGGAAAAGTATGGATGATATAATCAAAAAAGGAAAAATCATTGATTATTTTAGATCCGTATTTAAACGGGCTTTTTTAAGAGTTTATTTTGTAAGCGCGTACAATGGTTTTCCTTACATAACACGGGGGAGGCGATCAATGGATTCATTTTATCCAAAATAAGTGTCTTTCTTTTTTTTTATTTTTTATGCAACCGGTTGCACGATCTAGCTACTAAATTTTATCAGGAGGGTGTTAACTTGCTAAGAAAAAAAACAGGGAGTTTTATTTCTTGGTTGATTATATTGTCGCTTTGCTTGAACTTTTTCGGTTTACCTGGCGGTGCTTCGGCCAGTAACACCGATTATACAGCCGCCTATACGCATTCCACAGTGAATGCTCTTCCACTGCCAACCGCATCGGCCACTTCTACCGTTACTGCGACGTATGCACCTACAGCATCACCTACATTACCTACATCAACTCAAAACGGATTAACGGTTCACTTTAAAAAGCCTGCAAGCTGGAATTCAGCAATTCGAATCCATTACTGGAATTTGAATCCGGCAACCGTTCCGATTAGTGGGGCGTGGCCCGGAATTCTGATGAAGTCGGACGGAAACGACTGGTATAGCTATACCATTGCCGAGGCGACAGGCTCAAGTCTCATCTTTAATGATAGTAGTGGCAAACAGACGGCCGACTTGTCCCGCAGTGTGAAAGAGGGCTGGTATTACACGGATAACGTATGGTATGATGCCAACCCGGAAACTCCAAAAGTTCCGGTG
This sequence comes from Paenibacillus polymyxa M1, assembly GCF_000237325.1. Classification (NCBI taxonomy): domain Bacteria; kingdom Bacillati; phylum Bacillota; class Bacilli; order Caryophanales; family Paenibacillaceae; genus Paenibacillus; species Paenibacillus polymyxa. The sequence goes on along the minus strand of NC_017542.1, from coordinate 3,334,081 downwards.
GTTTCCATCTCTCCCGAGCCGAAAACATACGATTCCGCCCAAATGGTAACGCTGTCCAGCACCAACAGTGGCGATAAGATTTATTATACGATAGACGGTTCGACACCTACGACCTCCTCGACCTTGTATACCACTCCAATCAAGGTTGCTTCCTCTTTGACTATCAAAGCCATCGCTGTCAATTCAATCGGTCAAACTGGAGATGTATCCTCTTTCGATTATGTAATTGACCTGAATGCTGATCTGCAAGCTCCAACAATCACGGCGAATTTGCCTGCCGGGCATTCCGGTTCCTCTGTGACGGTATCCTTCAACCTGAAAGATAACAAGGCGGCAACGACCAAGGCATACTACACGGAGGATGGTACGGAACCTACCACAAGCTCAAAAGTCTACATCCACGGTAACGCACTGGACGGATTGACCGGACCGTCCATCCTTATTTCCAAGACCACGACATTAAAATTTCTTGTTATAGACGGTGCTGGGAATCAAACCAAACAGAGCTTTGTTTATAATATTGGAGATAAGGGTGATTTTCGGGAAGACACTATTTACTTCGTGATTACTTCCCGGTTTTATGATGGTGATCCAAGCAACAATGTGCATGCATGGGATGATACCAAGGCGCGTAATCCGGATTCGGACCCGGCTTGGAGAGGAGATTTTAAGGGACTGATTCAAAAGCTCGATTATATCAAAGCCCTCGGATTTAGTGCCATCTGGATTACACCTGTTGTGCAGAATGCCAGCGGTTATGATTATCATGGTTACCATGCTATAAACTTTGCCAAAGTAGATCCAAGGTATGAATCGGCGGGAGCTTCTTATCAGGATTTGATCAATGCGGCCCATGCCAAAGGGCTGAAGGTTATTCAGGACATCGTCGTCAATCATACCGGTAATTTTGGTGAAGAGAATCTGTACCCCATGTTTAAGAAAGATCCGGCTAAACCGGATACCGGTAACAACTTGGTGAAAACTACGGATAAGCTGCCGTCAAACTATGATTCCATGACACCCGATCAGCAGTATCAGGCAAGGCTCGCTTTAATGAAGACCGCCGAAACGAATAATAATATTTACCATACAGAGAAAAGTCTTTCCTGGGAGTCCTATACTGTTCAGACTGGTCAGATAGCGGGAGATTGCGTGGATTTGAACACGGAAAACCCTGCAGTTAACAAATATTTAATTGATACCTACAATCACTATATAGACATGGGCGTTGACGCTTTCCGTGTCGATACAGTGAAGCATGTGAGCCGATATATTTTCAACAAGTACTATATTCCTGCCTGGAAGACAAGAGGCGGCTCGGATTTCTATGTTTTTGGAGAAGTAGCCACCCGGTACAGAGATGTTTGGAACAGCGGGATTCCAGCGATTTCAACGCCATTCTATACTTGGAAGGCTTCAAAATCATATCCGGGCGATGGGAAAAATGACTATGCCTCTAATAAAATGTCGGTTGAACAAGAGTGGACGGATAACTCTACTACAGCAGGACAGCCAACCTCGAACAATGCTTTCTTAATCGGCAATACCTATCATACGCCTGACTATTCGATGAAATCGGGTATGGATGTGATAGATTTTCCTATGCATTGGGCATTCAAGACCGCGCATGAAGCCTTCAATATGAGAAGTGGAGATCAATACTACAATGATGCCACCTGGAATGTAACCTATGTCGACTCCCATGACTATGCGCCCGACCAGGCTCCGGAAAATCAAAGATTTGCGGGCACACAAGATACTTGGGCCGAGAATCTCGATCTGATGTTCACCTTCCGCGGAATACCCGCCATCTTCTATGGCTCCGAAATCGAATTTCAAAAGGGGGCAGTCATTGATCCGGGTCCAAATGCACCGCTAAGCAAAACGGGACGGGCTTACTACGGCGATCACATAGAAGGCAGTGTTATGGTACAAGATTATGGCAAATACACAAATGCTACTGGCACGCTTGCGGAATCACTCAACCATCCTCTGGCGAAACATATCAGACAGCTAAATTTAATTAGAAGAGCTGTTCCTGCCTTGCAAAAAGGCCAGTATTCTACAGAAAATGTAACGGGTAATCTTGCGTTTAAGAGAAGATATACCGACAGCGCCAAAGGCATTGACAGCTTTGCGTTGGTCACGATTTCGGGAAACGCAACGTTTTCCGGAATTCCGAACGGAACCTATGTGGATGCAGTGACCGGTGATTCCAAAAAAGTTACGGATGGCAAAATTACCTTGACTTGCTCCGGTAAAGGAAATGCAAGGGTATATGTTTTGAATGGCAGTGGTGGAATTGGAGAAACGGGAACCTATTTGAAGTAAGCAGTCATCGGAGATTGACGGTGTACGGTATGGTGATGCACTCAATCTCAATGTTTTAGCGCAAAACGATAATGATATAAAAATAGAGTCATACCAAAGGTCAAAAGGAAAAATAACCTTCGGCCTTTGGTGTTTTAGTCTTGCCTCAATATTTTCTTAAGCGCGCTTATAGGTCAAGACTATCACTTCTATAGATATCATATCTTAGACCAATCAGACACGTCGTGGTATATTGTTGACATCCAAGAGAGAGCCGTACAGCTTCTCTCCACTAGGTTCGAAAAACACAGGGGTGAATATTGATGAGTAAAAAGACCATGTTCGAGAAAATTTGGGATAACCATGTCATCTATCAGGAAGCGGGCAAGCCGAGTATTTTGTACATTGATCTTCACCTCGTACATGAGGTAACTTCGCCGCAGGCGTTTGAGGGACTACGTCTTAGCGGTCGCAAGGTGCGTCGTCCAGAGCTGACGTTTGCCACAATGGATCATAACGTACCGACAAAAGATCGTTACAACATTACGGACCCGATTTCCAAGCAGCAGATTGATACATTAACTCAAAATTGCCGCGATTTCGGTGTCACACTATATGATCTGGATACGGTGGATCAGGGTGTCGTTCACGTTATGGGGCCTGAACTGGGGCTGACTCATCCGGGAAAAACGATTGTTTGTGGTGATAGCCATACCTCCACACACGGGGCGTTCGGAGCGCTCGCTTTTGGTATCGGAACCAGTGAGGTAGAGCACGTATTGGCAACGCAATGTCTCCAGCAAGCAAAAGCAAAAACGATGGAAGTTCGTTTTGTAGGGCGTCGCAAACCTGGTGTGACGGCAAAGGACATGATTTTGGGTGTCATCGCCAAATACGGTACAGATTTCGCTACAGGCTATGTTATTGAGTACACGGGTGAATCCATCCGCGAGTTGAGCATGGAAGAGCGCATGACAGTGTGTAACATGTCTATTGAAGGCGGAGCCAGAGCAGGTATGATTGCGCCGGACGAAACGACCTTCAACTACTTGCGTGGACGTCAACATGTAGCCCAAGGTGACGCATTTGAGCAGGCGGTTGCTGAGTGGAAAGAGCTTGTCACCGATGAAGGCGCCGAGTTTGATGTCGTGCTGGAGTTTGACGTGGATTCCTTAATTCCACAAGTAACGTGGGGCACCAGTCCCGGTATGGGCACAGATATTTCCTCAACCGTACCCATTCCGGCAGAATTGCCGACAGAAAACGAACGTAAAGCAGCTGAAAAAGCGCTTGAATATATGGATTTGAAGCCAGGCACACCGATCACGGATATTGCAATTGATTATGTGTTTATCGGCTCCTGCACCAACGGTCGGATTGAAGATTTGCGCGCTGCAGCCGAAGTAGCCAAAGGCTACAAGGTTTCTGACAAAGTCACGGCAATCGTGGTACCAGGTTCGGGTCGTGTGAAAATTCAGGCTGAAGAAGAAGGACTGGACGTCATTTTTCAAGAAGCAGGATTTGAGTGGCGCGAAGCGGGTTGCAGCATGTGTCTTGCGATGAATCCAGATGTACTTCAACCGGGGCAACGTTGTGCTTCAACTTCTAATCGCAACTTTGAAGGTCGTCAGGGACGCGGAGGACGTACTCACCTTGTATCTCCAGCAATGGCAGCCGCTGCGGCGATTCATGGACATTTTGTCGATGTACGAGATTGGAAATTCAAGCAAGAAGAAGTTGTCCGCTAGGATACGGAGGAGGAATTAACGATGGAAGCTTTCACAACTTTAAAAGGAATTGTAGCGCCTGTGGATCGGGTGAACGTGGATACGGATGCTATTATTCCTAAGCAATTTTTGAAACGCATCGAGCGCACAGGCTTTGGGCAGTTTTTGTTCTATGAGTGGCGGTTTGATGAGGCGGGCAATATTAATCCTGAATTTGAACCGAACAAGTCTCGTTATGCAGGGGCATCTGTACTGATTTCTCGCGCCAACTTTGGTTGCGGCTCCTCCCGTGAGCATGCACCGTGGGCAATCTTGGACTATGGGTTTCGTTGTGTAATCGCACCGTCTTTTGCGGATATCTTCTATAATAACTGTTTTAAAAACGGTATTTTGCCGATCAAACTGTCTGAAGAGCAAGTAGAGGAATTGTTCCAGCGCACGGCAAAGCATGATAATTACCAATTAAACGTAGACCTGAATGAAAAAACGGTCACTGACGATTACGGTCTGCGTATTGAATTCGATCTGGATGAACATCGCCGTCAATTCCTGCTGCAAGGCTTGGATGATATTGGCTTGACCCTCCAGCATGAGTCTGAAATTCTGGCTTATGAGCAAAAGCGTGCTGCGAAACAAGGCGCATAATGTTCATTTCCGGTCCAATTTCAATATGAAGAAATATAGTTAATTTATTTGATAGACAGACAGCCCGTACTGGCAACTCTTTTGCCTACGGGCTTTTATCATGTTTAGAAAATAAATTGGTAAATAAGGGGTTGACGGTTCGACTCATCATGGTATTGTAAATGTAAAATGGCTGAAGGATTATGTCTGTAAGTAGCACAAAAAATACATATATAAGTTAGGGGAATGAGGATGAAGAAATATGGTTGGGTGATACTAGCGGCTATCTTGATTTGGTTATGGCCGTCCTCCCCTCATGTGAATGCGGCTGGAGCAGAATTATTTTTGGATGGCAAAAGGGTGGAAGCGCCCGCAGGTGCAAAGCCTGAAATGGTCAATGGTAAAATCATGGTACCGCTCAGGGTGGTTGGGGAGCAGCTTGGATATCAGTTTAAGTGGGAGCCACAAGCCTATAAAATTTCAATACAAAAAAACAGTACCGATATGTCTATGTATGTAGGCCGTACATCGGCTGATGTGAATGGAAAAACAGTTAGTTTGGATGCACCACCTGTGCTGCGGGGCAGCTCGACCATGGTTCCATTGCGTTTTGTCGGGGAGCAAATGGGGTTAAAAGTGGATTGGAATAATCAAAATAAATCCGTAAATCTCAGTCAGAAGATTGCAACTCAACCAGCGGATAAACAGTCTCAATCCCAACAACCGTCGCAAACGTCAACACAGAGTACAAAAAGCACAAATAAAACGTCTACAGCAACAGCGACAACAATAACTCCGGTTGAAGCAGACAAGCATACGGAAGCCGTACCTTCAACTGCCAAGGAGCAGAATGTAGAACAGACTACTACAAATGCGGTGCTTGTACAAAACATTTCTTTTGAGAATGAAACGTTAAAGATTTCTCTGAACAAAGACCTAACTCCTAAAGTATCCAAAATGACAGGACCTGACCGTATAGTTGTAGATTTACCGGAGACTTCACTGTCGACAGATCTTCTCCAGTCGTTCCCGGTTCGTAAGGATGGCACGCGGGCGTTGGTGAATAGTTACAGTGAGGATGTACAGGAAATCAGATTTGCTCCTGCGGATGGAACAAAAGGGGGCGCACGTATCGTCATTGCTTTGAATAAGGCACGTGATTACGATCTTTCAACAAATGGCATAGGTGATATCACCCTTCAGTTGCGTGAACGTAGTGTGAACCCGGAGATAGTAGCTCCAACGAATGTCGAAGGACGGCGAATCGTCGTAATTGATCCAGGACATGGTGGTAAGGACCCTGGAGCAGGCAGTGTGACTGGACGACATGAGAAGGAATTTACGTTGGCGGTAGCGTTAAAAGTCCAGCAGCTTGCCCAAAATGATCCTGATATTCAAATTGTATTGACTCGCAATGGAGATACGTATCCCACACTGGATGAACGGCCACAGCTCGCTAATAATCAGCAGGCTAGCGTGTTTGTTTCCATTCATGGTAACAGTATGCCAACTTCTAATAACGGAAAAGCTAATGGGTCTGAAACCTATTATGCACGTCAGGAAAGTTTGAGCCTGGCCACGATCATGCACAAACATCTTGTAGCAGCAACCGAGTTTAAGGATAACGGTATTAAGGTGGCAAACCATGTGGTGACGAGAAAATCACAAATGCCCGCTGTATTACTGGAATGTGGCTACCTTAGTAATCTGTCAAATGAAGCGGCCATGTTCACAGAAGAAACACAGCAGAAGATTGCCGAAGGTATTGTCGATGGCCTGAAAGAGTACCTTGGAACAGGCACAGGAGTAACTGAATCACTCAACTAAGAAAGTTTGCAATAAAAGCTGCTTTCTCACCTTTTAATGAAAATTCATGAGGGTGAAAAGTAGCTTTTTTTATTTTTTTGCTGCGACTTTTGACGGGAAGCAAATGGTCCATATTTTTAGTCAAAATTCGACAAAAATAGTTCTTTGGCACGTATATTTCTGTTATGATGGAATATATTCGCAACTTTTGGTGTGAGATAACGTCTATAAGGTTGTCTGATATTACATAAGCGCGTATATCAGGTCGCCGCACCGGAGCATGTGGCAAAAAAATTATGAATGGAAGGGTGACGAATGAAGAAATTTGGTTTTTTGTTGTTATTATTTGTCTTCATGTGGGCGGTTCCGGGTTATGGACATGCGGCTTCGAGTGGAACACAAATCTATCTCGACGATCAACAGTTAAGTGTCCCTAGTGGTGCTAAGGCACAAGTAATTGGCGGAAGTACGATGGTTCCGCTGCGCGTAATTTCTGAAAATTTGGGATATGACGTGACATGGAAGCAGCAGGCGCGAACCATCACGATTGAGAAGGACAGTACCTTGATCCGAATGATAATCGGAAGTAAGACGGCGACTGTCAATGGAAGCGACATTAGTCTGGATGCTTCGCCTCTGCTGCGTTCCAATTATGCCCTTGTACCGCTTCGTTTTATCGGCGAGCAAATGGGACTGGACGTAAAATGGGACAGCAGCTCCAAGTCCGTAAAATTATATACCCGCAATAGTGGGTCTGGAAACGGGGAATTTACACCTCCTAAGTCCGGAAATAACAGTACAGGTACAGGAAGTGTAACTGCGCCAACCAATAATGCGAGTTCAGGTGTGACGCAGGTGCAGGGAGTCAGTTTCAGCCAAAACCGCTTAACCATCACAACAGCGGGTGCTGTCAAGCCGAAAGCGTTTACGATGACAGGCCCTGATCGGGTAGTGGTGGATTTGCCAGCGACTGCATTTGCGGACAATTTTGGAGACCAGCAGAAGCTGGATAGCAACTTAAATGGTTCGCTGGACATTGAGAATGAAGCGGATGTGTCCGGTATCCGATATGCTTTATTCCAAAAGGAACCATCAACGGTGAGAGTTGTTATTGATTTGAAACATGCCATGAATTATACCGCATATAATGATGGATCGAATCGTGTTATCGTCGATCTGGCTTCCAAGGATTCAGTGAATACAACGCCAGACGCAACGTTACCGGATGGGTCAGAGCCGGACGATACGCAGACATCTCCAGTTAATAGCAATGGTAAAAAGGTCGTTGTTATTGATGCTGGACATGGAGCAAAAGATTCCGGGGCAGTTGGTATTTCAAGAAAAAATTATGAAAAGACCTTCAACCTGGCGATGGCTCTGAAAGTAGAAAGCATATTAAAACAAAACCCCAAGCTTGAGGTTGTGTTAACACGTAGCAATGATACATTTTTGGAGCTTAAACAGCGCGTAAAAGTGGCTGAAAATCTTAAAGCCAACGTGTTTGTGTCCATTCATGCTAACAGCAGCGGTAGCTCAGCTTCCAACGGCACAGAGACGTATTACCAGCGTAGTGCAAGCAAAGCGTTCGCCAACGTTATGCATAAGTACTTTGCTCCTGCGACGGGTCTGACAGACCGCGGCATTCGTTATGGAAATTTCCATGTAATTCGGGAAACGACTATGCCAGCTGTTTTGCTTGAAGTAGGATATCTGAGTAATGCAAAAGAGGAAGCAACACTGTTTGATGAAGATTTTCAAAACCGGGTAGCTCAAGGGATTGCAGATGGAATCACAGAGTATCTCGACGTAAAATAAATCTTCAACAAATCGCTTGCCAACGTCAAGTAAGGAGGGGGACAGACATATGAACAAGAAAATCGTAATTGCAGGTCTGCTGGCACTGTTTGCCATTGCAGGTGCAGGGTGTGCCTCTAAGCAAACATCGGCTCCTGCGACTCCATCTCAGGAAACACAAACTTCAGCTGCACAAAATAGTACACCCGAACAGACGACCCCTGATCCATCAGCTCAGTCTGCTGAAAATAATGGAGCGAGTCAAACACCTGCAACTCCGTCGACGGAGCCTACAAAGACCAAGACGGACACGGAAAAGTCAGGAGATCGTCAAACACAACAGATCACAGTGTACTATACGGATACACAAGAGAACGGTTTGAAAGAACAGAAAAAGGAAATTACCTATCCGAGCGAGCTGGAAAAATTCCAAAAAGCGTTTGAAGCTCTACAAAAGAGCGGTGATTCTGCTCTGATTCCGTTGTGGTCCGAGAAAATTACCGTGCATAAGATCAAATTGGATAACGGTGCATTGACCTTTGATATTTCCCTGCCGGATGAGGCTCGATTGGGAGCTGGCGGCGAGGAATTGGCTATCGATGCTTTGAAGCAAACGATGTTCCAATTCAAGGAAGTCAAAACGCTGGATTTGCTCGTAGATGGTCAATCTCTGGAGTCCTTAATGGGACATGTAGATTTGGAGCACCCAATGAGCCGCTAATCGATCAGACTGTATGAAAATTTCTTGAGAATTTACACACTTTTCACGTGCAATCTGTGACAGATAATGATAATATAGGAGTGTATTTCTCGCCTATGCAGGCAGTCATGCACAAATAGTATTCGTTTCTTTCCGGATGATTATTTAGAGTGACCGTCTTGATGCGGGCTATCCCGTATCAAGACGTTTTTTTTGCTAGGAGGTAGGATTTCCGTGAATGCAGCAACCGCACGTCATATATTGGACATCATCGGTACGATGTTTCCGGATGCCCATTGTGAGCTGAACCATGACAATGCTTTTGAATTAACGATTGCCGTGTTATTGTCTGCTCAATGCTCCGATCAGATGGTCAATAAAGTAACGGCAGACCTGTTTCAAAAATACAAGTCACCTGAGGATTATTTGGCTGTTCCTCTTGAGGAACTGGAGCAGGATATTCGTAGAATCGGCTTGTACCGAAACAAGGCCAAGCATATTCATAACCTCTGCCGGATTTTAATAGACCAGTACGGGGGAGAGATACCTTCGGAGCATGATCAACTGGTCAAGCTACCCGGTGTTGGCCGCAAGACGGCTAATGTCGTAGTATCTACTGCCTTTGATGTACCAGCTATTGCGGTAGATACGCATGTAGAGCGCGTTTCCAAACGGCTCGGCTTTGCAGGGTGGGATGATTCAGTGCTTGAGGTGGAAAAAAAGCTGATGAAAAGGGTACCTAGGGATGAATGGTCTGTGACCCATCACCGGCTCATTTTTTTCGGACGCTACCATTGCAAAGCTCAAAACCCTCAATGTCAGGTGTGTCCATTGCTGGATGTGTGCAGGGAAGGCAAGAAACGTATGAAAACGTCTCTTATCAGAAAAGATAAGAAACGTAGAGCTTAAAGACCCGAAAGACCTATAAAGGTAATAGAGGGTTTAACCATTTATGTGTAGAAAAGGATGAAGAGTAATGAAGTGCATTTCGGTATATACAGATAATTTTGAGGCGTTCTCCGATATTTTTGAGCAAATTGTAACAACAGAGTTTGCTGAAAACGAAGAGCGCGAGCTAGAGGGAATCACAGTTAGTCATTCTGGTGATGTCCCTGAGCATTACCTGGAGCGTATGTCACAAAAACCAGAAGTGGTCGTAATGAAGGATAAATCCCGTGGAATTACGATCTTACAGCATGGTCAAGTATTTGAAATTTTGCTGCCAGTACTTGAGACTGCAGCTAATTAAGTGTAATTAGCGGACGACATGCGTTGCATGTTCCGGTATAGGCGGCTCGGCTGGTCTAACCAGCCCGCAGACGCATATTTACACGAACCTTGAAGACCGTCATAAAACGCTGGATATGGATGATTTCACATATTTAAATATGAAATCTTCAATTACATTTTCAGAGGAGTTTCTTAAATGAGCATTTATGATTATTCAGCCATTGCGATGAACGGCAAGGAGATCACCCTTAGTGATTATAAAGATAAAGTAGTGTTGATTGTAAATACGGCCAGCCAGTGCGGTTTTACATTTCAATATCAGGATTTGCAGCGTCTATATGATCAATATAAGGATAGAGGCTTGGTGATTCTCGGGTTCCCATGCAATCAATTTGCCGATCAAGAGCCGGATTCCAATGAAAGTGTGCAAACATTTTGTACTCTGAATTATGGGGTCGCATTCCCCATGTTCCAAAAGGTGAATGTACGTGATGAGCAGGCTCACCCGTTGTTTACATATCTTGCTTCGTCGTTGCCCTTTGAGGGCTTTGATGAAACACATTCGGTTGCCAAAATACTTATTCCTTTAATTCATGAGCGTCATCCTGAGTACTTACCAGGAGATTCGATCAAATGGAATTTCACGAAATTCCTGATTGATCGGAACGGGAAAGTGATCAAACGATTTGAAGCAACGACAGACCCTCTGGATATGGAAGAATATATTGAAGCATTACTGTGATGATCTGTTTTGGACATTATAAAATAAACTTATGGTTTGCCATTTACAAGAACGCGTTCCCGAAAGCCAGGTACAGGCAGGGAGCGCTTTTTTAGTTTTTTTAATGTGATGATTCTCACAGTGGCTTAGGAATGCTACAATATAGCTATTTGGTGCAGATAAGAAACAAGGAGTGAAACCGTAGCTTATGATGCAAACGATTACAGGAGATGCGGACAAGTGGTTGAATACGATAGAACAGATACAGGATAACTTGCGTAAAGCAGGGGATGAAGCGGGAGCGAGGGCGCTAGGGGATTTGATGGAAAAAGCGCATGCGCAAGAGTTGACCATTGCCTTTTGTGGACATTTTTCAGCAGGTAAATCGAGCTTGATTAACAGCCTGTGCGGTAAAACCGTGCTGCCATCTGGACCGGTGCCTACAAGCGCTAATGTAGTGTCCATCCGTCATGGACGTTCGAGAGTGCTTATTCATCCAGCCCGATCGGTAGAAAACCCGGAGCCGGAAATCGTGGAAGCTTCCCTGTCCGAGCTTGCTGAGTATTGTAAAAATGGTGGAGCCTATGAATCAGTTGAAGTATGGGAGGATATACCGATATTATCTGGCAGAGGAGTGCTGCTGGATACACCCGGCGTAGATTCCACAGACCACGGACACGCGATGGCGACACATTCAGCTTTACATTGGGCTGATATTGTTTTTTATGTGATGGACTACAATCATGTCCAATCTGAGAATAATTTGTCTTTTGCCAAAAGTTTGTCGGATTGGGGCAAGCCACTATATTTGATAATCAATCAAATCGATAAGCACCGAGAGCGGGAGCTATCCTTTACACGTTATCGTAATGAGGTGGAAAGCAGCTTTCATGCCTGGCAGGTACATTACACGGACATTCTGTTTACTTCCTTGAAGGAACAGAATCACCCCTGGAATCAGTGGGAGCAGTTGACGTACTTGATTCCGAATTTGCTGGAGCGCAAAGCAGAGCTTTTGGCTTATAGTTTAGTGTCTTCTATGCACCATTTGGTAGAGCAGCATGTGGAGACGGTGCAGGCCGCTGAAGAAGAGGAACTGAACGCACTGCTCAAAGAAGCAGGTGGAGAAGAGGCCATTTTGCGCCTGGACATAGAGCAGAAGGCCTTACAGCAAGAGGATGAACACTGGAGGATGCTTCCAGAGCAGGAGCATAAACGGCTTCGTCAAGAACTGGATCATCTACTGGAACATGCTCATCTCACGCCTGCGGAGCTACGTGAAGCGGCTGGCGAATATTTAGAAAGCCGCAAGCCGGGCTTTAAAACAGGGTTATGGTTTGCCGGAGGAAAGACGGAGCGAGAAAAGGAGCGCCGTTTGGACCGGCTGGCAGGGATGCTGAGTGATCAGGTGGAGGGACAACTGTTGCCTCATGTGCGTGAGTTACTGAGGTCATGGGGAGAAGGTCAAGGTTTGTGGACCGCTGCGATGGAACAGGAGCTGGATGACATCCGCCCTGCAATGGATCGGCAACTGGTAGAGCAGACAGTAAAGGAAAATGCTTTGTCTCCGGAGTATACGTTGAACTATTGCAAGGACCTGCGCGCTGCTGTGACCGCTGATTGCCGCCGCAAGGCGTTGGCGCTGGTAGACCGCCTGCTGGCCCAGCTTGCGGTACGGGCCGAAGCCAGCCGCGAGGCTCTCGCGGATGCGCGCACTGCGTTGCTGGCGCAGGCGGAAGCTGCGAGCCGTTACAGCACTCGCTTGCAAGCCTTGGCTTCGCACGCCGACCTGCTGCGTAGCATGCTGCCGCAGGCTTCCGCGCCTGGCGGGTTGCCCCGTGTGGGCACGCCTGCTCCTGCGGCCGATACTGCCGCTGCTGCCCCGACAGATACGGCATCAACTGGTGCCGTGCGTCCAGACATTGCTGGCTCGCGCAACGGATCGGTGCAGTCACAAGCAAGCACGACGACAGCGCGGTCTGCCGCCGGGGGCCGCCGTACGCGGCTGGATGCAGCAGCGACACGATTGAAGGCCGCCGCTGCATTAATAAGCCCGTACCCTGCCATGCAAGCGGCTGTTCGGGATTTACATGCGCGTGCCGCTGCACTGGAGGGCGGGCGCTTTACATTGGCGCTATTCGGAGCGTTCAGCGCCGGGAAGTCCAGCTTTGCCAACGCTTTGTTGGGCGAAGCGGTGTTGCCCGTATCGCCCCATCCGACGACAGCGGCGATTAACCGCATTATGGCGCCTACAAGTCATGAGCGCCATGCCACGGCTGACGTCTACATGAAATCAGTGGACGCATTACGGGAAGATCTTAAATACTCTTTTCGGTTATTAGGATTGGGAGAGCCAGCGTCCGTGGGCTGGCAAGAAGCCGTAAATGCGTTATCACCAGAAGGTATTCATCCTGCGGGAAGGCCTCATTACAGCTTTTTGAAGGCTGCTGCAGCTGGATGGGAAGAAGCTGAAAGCTTGCTAGGACAACAGCTTCAGGTGAATCTAGAGCAATATCGAGATTTTGTCGCATCCGAGCGCAAATCATGCTTCGTGGAGCATATCGACCTTTATTATGATTGCACTTTGACTCGTCAGGGCATCGTGCTGGTGGATACGCCAGGTGCCGATTCTGTGAATGCACGGCACACAGGTGTGACCTTCAATTATATGAAGCATGCAGACGCTCTTGTATTTGTGACATATTATAACCATGCGTTTACGCAAGGAGACCGGCAGTTCTTGAATCAATTGGGCCGAGTCAAAGAGACATTGGCGCTGAATCAGACGTTTTTTATCGTCAACGCATCCGATCTGGCGTCTTCTGAAGATGAACTATATTCTGTGACTCAGCATGTGCAGGAACAACTTCAGGCGAACGGAATCCGCAAGCCGCGTATTTATTCGCTTTCCAGCATGCTGGCGTTGGAAGCAGCCGAGCAGGGAGAGGCTTCGCTACGTGCAGCTTCACGGTTTGATGTGTTTGAAAATGATTTTTCGGCATTTGCAGCCGAAGAGCTGGCAGGTTTGTCTATTGCATCTGCTATGCAGGAGCTGGGACGTCTGCGGAGCCGAATAGAACAACATGCTGCTGATGCCCGGTATAGCGCTGAAGAGCGTGAGCTCCGATTAGAGCAATTAACTCGAATTCGTGGGGAACTAGAGAATGTGCTCCTTGGTTCGACTGACAACAATGGTGGATCTGTGCTGTCGGACGAAACCGATGAACTGCTGTATCATGTACGCCAAAGGCTAGCCTACCGGACGGGTGAATTTATGGCAGAAGCGTTCCATCCATCTGTTTTGCGTGAAGGAGTAGGTGATCTTCGTTTGGCCTTTGCATCTTGTGGTCGTGAGCTGATGCGATTGATCGAACTGGAGTTGTCTCAGGAATTGCTGGCAACCACCCTCAGACTAGAAAAAATGGGACAAGCCTTGGTGCGTAAAGCTATCCAACAGTGCGTAGATCACATGAACCTTCAGTTGAATGGGCTAGATTGCACAGTTCCTGGATTTAGAGAATGGGTTGTCCCCGAACTGAGCGATATTTCCTTACAGGAGTCCATTCAGTGGAAGGATTATTGGAATAGCTTTAAAAATCCAAAGCTATTTTTTGAAGGGATGGGTCGGGCGAATTTACAAACTAGACTGGAGCCCATATTACGCCAGTTAATCGGAGAAGCTGTGGATCAGCAGCGAGAACGAATGTCTTCTTTTTACATTGCTATGATGCAAGAGGAACAAACATGGCAGAAAGCACAGCTACGAGAGCAAATGCTGGAGACGATTCGTGGTATGGAACATGCACTTAAGGGCGGTGAGGAGCCACAAGTTTGGGAAGAGCTTGCTGATCAGCTCGCGAATTTAGAGTCAATATAAATATGTTCATGATTGCATTAAGATCAAGACACCGGGTTGTGGGACAATCCGGTGTTTTAAGCATACTTCAAAAAGAAAGGAAAACTGAGGAAATAGCCATATTCAATGATAAGAAAGCGATTTAATTTGTCTAATCACCTACCAATTGCGAACCTGCCTGAAAACGGCCCGTTATCCTCTTTGCCGCCTTGGAACACGGATGGTAAACTTCACTAAGCCATATAACAACGTCGTGCAACTAATGGAGGGACTTGACATGGAAGTGCTCAGGCAACTGCAAGTTTTTTTTCGTGAGAGGAGACATTATCTATTTCTTTCCATTCTATGCCTTGCGATAGCGACGGCCTTGGGACTGGTGTATCCGAACCTGCTCCAACGGCTCATTGATAACGCTATCATTCCCGGTGACTTCGAGAAAGTTCCGGTTCTGGCTCTGACTGTACTGGGAGTCGTGATCATCAAAGGGTTTATGCAATTTTTACATGGTTTTTTTGGTGGACGGCTGGGTAACTATCTGGCGTATCGACTTCGCAATGCCTGTTACGAAAAGCTGCAATTTCTGTCCTTCAGATATTATGACACCGCCAAAACGGGGGATCTTATGTCCCGTCTGACTGGTGATTTGGAGGCGATTCGCAACTTTATCGGGTTTGGTTTTGCGCAACTCCTCAATGTGCTACTGATGGTCGTATTCGGCTCTATCATGATGCTGTATATTAATTGGCAGCTCACCCTCTTTACGATGATCAGCATGCCATTGCTACTCTTCGTCACATTCAAATTTGAATCTCGGATTCATCCCACCTTTCAGGAAATGCGAATTGCTCTCAGCGCCCTGACGACAGCGGTACAAGAAAATATTACAGGTGTGCGAACCGTTAAATCTTTTGCTCGCGAATCCTATGAAGTGGAAAAATTCTCCGTACGTAATGAGCAGTACAAAAGTAACCAAATTCAGGCTGCTTCCTTATGGAGTCGATTTTTTCCTGCGATGGAACTGATTGCCTCGGTCAGTGTGGTTCTTCTCTTGGGCATGGGTGGATATCTAGTTATCCAGAAGTCAATGACCTTGGGGGAACTCGTCGCTTTCTTTAGCTTAATTTGGTATATTATCGGTCCCATCTGGAGCATTGGCTTTCATATCAATAACTATACGCAGTCCAAAGCTTCCGGTGAAAGGGTTTTGGAGTTGCTGAATCAGTCTGTAGATGTAACCGATGAAGCTGATGCACTTACACTCAACGCCGATCAGGTGAAGGGACATGTGACGTTTGATCATGTTACCTTTGCTTACGGAAATAAGCTACCTGCTGTTGTTGACATCAATCTGGATGCGCCACCGGGATCGGTTATTGGGATTTTAGGAGGAACAGGTTCCGGGAAGTCGACCATTATTCAACTACTCATGCGAGCCTACAATGTGAATGCAGGAAGCATCAAGCTGGATGGGACGGATATACGTCATTTGAAAATTCGCGATTTACGTGCTCAAATTTCTTCTGTGTTTCAGGAGACGTTTCTGTTCTCGTCCTCTATACGCAACAATATTGCATATGGGTTAAGTCATGTCAGTATGGATGACATCATACGTGTTTCCAAGCTGGCTCAGGCGCATGAATTCATAACTGAATTACCGCTGGGCTACGACACTGTTGTTGGTGAACGTGGATTGGGACTGTCTGGAGGGCAGAAACAACGGATCGCCATCGCGCGCGCACTACTCAAAAATCCGAAAATTCTCGTGCTGGATGATGCTACCAGTGCGGTCGACATGGAGACGGAGCATGAAATTCAGTCCGGTTTTCAAGAGGTTATGCGTGGACGCACAACGTTTATTATAGCTCATCGAATCTCTTCGCTTCGTCATGCCAATGAAATTGTAGTGCTTGAGGAAGGACGAATCGTCCAACGTGGAACACATGAACAGCTCATTGCTACTCCAGGTCCATATCAAGATGTGTATCATATTCAATACGCCGATTACATAGCGGAGGCTCCAGACGGTGTATCCGAAGGGCAGGTGAGACCATGAATATTCCAGTAGAAAAAGCCAAACCGTTAAAGAAGCCGACCAATGAGCGCTTTGTCTATCAAGATGATGAGGTCATTGATAAACCGTTTAACTGGGAGGAATTCAAACGTTTGCTAGCATACATGAAACCTTATGCCCGTCAGATTCTGCCGATTCTTCTGGTCATGATGATTCTCGGCACGATTACTAAGCTGACGGTTCCATATTTGATCAGTCTGGCCATTGACAAGGCCATTGCTCCCGCATGGCCTGCACTGCCGAGCGTAAAGTTATTGTTGCTCATTACGGGTGCCGTGCTCTTGTTATATTTAATTCAATGGGCAGCCAGTACGTACCGCATTAAATTCACCAATATTATTGGTCAGCGGGTTATTTACGATTTGCGTGAAGATTTGTTCAAGCATATTCAGAAGCTTTCCTTTAACTTTTTTGATAAAAGACCGGCGGGTTCTGTATTAGTACGTGTGACGAATGACATTAACTCGCTACAGGATTTATTTACGAATGGTGCAGTGAATGTCCTGATTGACTGCGTACAGCTTTTCGGAATTATCGTTATTTTGCTGCTTATTAACTGGAAGCTCGGTTTGGCAGTGATTGTGACCGTTCCGATCATGTTTTTGATCTCGACCAAGCTGCGAGTACGCATCCGTCGCGCCTGGCAAGAAGTACGCATGAAGAACTCGCGTATCAATTCTCATTTGAATGAATCTATTCAGGGAATTCGTGTGACACAAGCGTATACGCAGGAGCAGGAAAACATGGCTTATTTCGACGATATGAACAGCTCCAGTAAAAAATCGTGGGATAAGGCTTCTGCTATGAATCAGGTCTTTGGCCCACTTATTGATATTACCGGAGGATTAGGTACGCTTGTGCTGTTCTGGTTTGGAGCGCATTTAATTCAGACAGATCAGCTTACGGTGGGGCTGCTGGTTGCATTCGCCAACTATGTAGGGAACTTTTGGGAGCCAATCAATCGGCTGGGTCAAATGTACAATCAGCTACTGGTTGCGATGGCTTCTTCAGAAAGAATTTTTGAATTCATGGATGAACAGCCGAATATTGCAAACAAACCGGGAGCAAAAGCCTTACCGCCTATCCGGGGTGAAATTCAATTTGAAAAAGTCATTTTTGAATATGAAAAGGGACGTCAGGCGCTTAAAGGTATTAATCTTTCTGTCGAGGCGGGTCAATCTATAGCGCTTGTAGGTCATACCGGATCAGGTAAAAGTACAATTATTAATTTGCTCAGTCGTTTTTATGACATTACGTCAGGGCGACTTACCATTGATGGTTATGATGTGCGAGATGTCACGGTGGAGAGCTTGCGCAGCCAGATTAGCATCGTGCTTCAGGATACATTTATTTTTTCGGGGACGATACGCGATAATATCCGATTTGGCCGTTTGGATGCAACGGATGAGGAAATTGAAGCGGCTGCGAAGGCGGTCAATGCTCATGAATTCATTGTTCACTTACCAGATGGCTATGAAACAGAGGTAGAGGAGCGTGGAGGGATGCTGTCCATGGGCCAGCGCCAGCTCTTATCCTTTGCTCGTGCCTTACTGGCTAATCCGCGAATTCTTATTCTGGATGAGGCCACAGCTAGCATTGATACGGAAACGGAGCTGAAAATTCAGGAGGCTCTTCAGGTTCTATTGGAAGGCAGAACTTCTTTTATGGTTGCTCACCGTTTGTCCACTATTCGGAATGCTGATCATATCGTTGTACTGGACCATGGGGAAATCCAGGAAAGTGGTAATCATGAACAATTGATGAAAAAACATGGAATATATCGGGGGCTGGTGGAAGCACAGTTCAGATTTTTGTAAAAAAAAGATCAAAAAATCGCGTTTTTTGTAAATTAAAATGCCGAGCACTATTGCATTCTTGGAGCTAAACCCTGAAAATAAAGATGAAAAGAGATCAGAGCAATATCGTCAGAGGGGGAAGAGTTCAAGATGTGGGGTGCTCCTTTTTCTGCCAAGGCTAAGAAGATGCTACTGCTGGGTAGCGGCGAATTGGGAAAAGAAGTCATTATTGAAGCTCAGCGGCTTGGCGTGGAATGTATTGCTGTAGATCGCTATGAGCTGGCTCCAGCAATGCAGGTGGCTCATCGCTCTCACTGTCTGGATATGCAGGATGCTGAGGCGTTGAAGGCATTAATTCGCAAGGAACAGCCCGACATAATTGTACCTGAAATCGAAGCTATTGCTACGGGTGCTTTGGAAGAATTAGAGCAAGAGGGATTTCACGTAGTACCAACGGCCCGGGCCGCCCGTCTTACGATGGACCGGGAGGGTATCCGCAGGTTGGCTGCCGAGAAATTACAGCTTCCGACTGCCGCCTACCGTTTTGCAGATCATTTTGAGCAGTTACGGTCGGCGGTTCAAGAGCTGGGCACGCCATGTGTGGTCAAACCCTTAATGAGTTCGTCAGGTAAAGGGCAGTCTGTATGTCGGGCACTCGAAGACGCAGAATCCTGCTGGAATACGGCGCTGGAAGGCGCGCGTGCCAAAACGACACGTGTCATTGTTGAAGCTTTTGTCCCGTTTGAGAGCGAAATTACCTTATTGACCGTCAGATCGGAATCAGGCACGACTTTTTGCCCACCGATTGGCCACATTCAAAAAGATGGGGATTATGTCGAATCTTGGCAGCCTCATGGCATGACGGACAAGCAGCTTTCGGAGGCGCAAGACATTGCCCGTACGATTACGGATGAACTGGGGGGTTACGGATTGTTTGGCGTAGAGCTGTTTTTAACGGCTGATAGCGTCATATTTAGTGAAGTATCCCCGCGTCCGCATGATACAGGTATGGTAACCATGATCACGCAGGATTTGTCTGAATTTGCGCTTCATGTACGGGCGATTCTCGGATTCCCGGTGCCTTCGGTCACGCTGCTTACACCAGGAGCTTCAGCTACCTTGAAGGCAGAAGTGGCAACGCGCGATTTCGCAATAAGCGGTCTGCATGATGCACTATTGCTACCCCGGACACAGGTGCGAGTGTTCGGGAAGCCTGAAACCAAGCCGGGACGCCGGATGGCTGTAGCGCTTAGCGCTGCAGAAGATGTGGAGACAGCACGGAAGACAGCCAAAGAAGCTGCCAATATGCTGAAAGTGGAGGTAAATCATGTCTAACAGTGTGATGATTCCAGTACTGACAATTCGTTCCGTAGAGCTTGGCGATTGTGAAGCCGTAACTGGACTACTTAGAGAAGTCGGATACCCGATGACTTGTGGCGTTATGAAAGAAGTTATGGGAACAGCGCAGGAGGACAGTCAAGCGAATATGATGGTTGCAGAAATGGATGGTTGTGTTGTCGGAGTAATCGGCATGCATACGGCTCAAAGCCTGGCCTATCCTGATCCTGCTGTACAAATCACCATGCTGGTCGTGAGCGGGGAGTATCGCGGCGAAGGCATTGGCAAACGATTGGTTGCTTGTGGTGAGGAGTGGGGGCGTGCGCAAGGCTGCTATCATTTATTCATTACTGGAGCGAATAACCGCATCAAACAAGTAGAGGCCCGTGCTTTCTACAACCGAATCGGCTTTGAGAAGCAAGGCTACCGTTTCAGCAAAAAGCTTAGATAATCAGCTTGCAACAAACAATCTAATACTTAAAGCCTCAATATTTTTAACTTAGTCCTGTTCGCCATTGCCGAGCAGGCTATTTTTTTTCCAACTTTTATACCATTGATGATGCTATAAAACATGATATACTGCTAGAGTAAAGATTACAAAGTTGTAACCTGAGACGTTCACACCAAGGCACTTATACAACAAGGAGATGACGAAATGAAGAATATGTTGAAAAAAACACTGGTGATGGGAAGCTTAAGCGCCGTTTTATCCGCAGGATTCATCGTTCCGGCATCAGCTTCACCAGCTGACGATTTGTCTGCCCAATTACAACAATGGTTTCAAAATAACGGATACACAGTCAATATGTCCAACGGGACGACAACAATAACGAAGACTGTCATTAAGGATTATTCTGAAAAGGACAAGGCTAAAACAAATACAGCAAATCCTTCTTCTGGCAAGCAAACGACGAATCAGGCTAGCCAAAAGGCTTCAAAGACTGTTACCAAGCAACAGACCCAAACACAAAACGCCAACTCAGGTGCAGGTCAGTCTACAGATTCTAATGCACAACTGAGCAAGTCTCAATTTGCAGCCGAGGTGGTAAAGCTTGTAAACAACGAGCGCAGCCAAAAAGGTCTGAAGCCCCTCACCTCTAATGCGAAGCTTACAGAAGTAGCCTTAGCGAAGGCGAAGGACATGAGCACGAACAATTACTTTTCCCATACATCTCCGACTTACGGTTCACCATTTGATATGATGAAAAAATTCGGTGTAACTTATACGTATGCGGGTGAGAATATTGCAATGGGACAAAAAACACCACAAGAAGTAATGAAGGCCTGGATGAATAGTCAGGGACATCGTGAAAATATTTTGAAGGCAGAATATACACAAATCGGTGTGGCTTACTACAATGGATATTGGGTACAAGAGTTCACACGTAACTAAGTTGATAGAAAAAACGTTTCAAACGTGATTTCTGTTTATAAAAAGATAGTGACGAAACGTAATTTAGAGACCCGCTGACAACGTTCAGCGGGTCTTTTTATGTCGCCCATGATTCTTCAAGCATAAACCATTTCTCTATCCCAGAAAAGACATATGGGACGCGCTTATAGTATGATGACAGTAAGCTGAATGGATAACAGACTACTTTTGGAAAGCTAGGTGAACAAATGAGCTACGAAATCGTGCATGAAGGTGCCTTTGCTATGCTCAAGGTACAGTTGAGCCCCGGAGAAACCATTAAAGCGGAAATGGGAGCGATGGTTTCCATGTCTTCCAGTGTAGATATAAAGGGGACGGTAGACGGTGGACTGTTACGTGGTTTAGGCAGAATGCTGAGCGGAGAAAAATTCTTTTTTCAAGAGCTGAGGGCAGCCCGGGGACCCGCTGAAGTACTGCTAGCCCCCGCAAGCATAGGTGATGTACAAGCAGTGGAACTGGATGGCACGTATAGGCTGTTGGTCCAAAAGGACGGTTTTTTGGCCTGTACAGAAGGTATTGAGGTTAGTACCAAAATGCAAAACCTGATGAAAGGTTTATTCTCCGGTGAAGGTTTTTTTATTGTAGAAATCAGTGGCCGAGGCACAGTATTCCTATCCTCTTATGGAGCCATTCACCCTATTTATATTGCGCCAGGAGAGGAGCGTATTATTGATAATGCTCATCTAGTGGCGTGGCCGGATTATATGGATTATAGAATTGAAAAAGCATCTAAAGGCTGGTTGTCCAGCGTAACGAGTGGGGAAGCCCTTGTATGCCGTTTTCGCGGTGAAGGCACAGTACTGATTCAAAGCCGAAATCCGGGTAGTTTTGGACAATGGATTAGAAGTTTCATCCCTGATAGCAAATAGTTCCTTCCGTCTAATCCCGCTGATGAGAGGAAGGGCTATTCGCACAAAAAGTATAATAAAAGGATGGGAATTTGCCATCCTTTTTTAGTATGTTCATGGAAAATTATATGGGATTGTAATCATTGATTTTCGCTTGAACCAGAACGGTTTATTTGCAAAATGACAGGAGAAGCTTTATGTTTATTTCACCAAGCTATCAGGAGGGAACACGAGTGAATTCATCAAAATGGATTTGGCGGTCTGTCGGTTCCGTTTCCATTGCCGCCACACTGCTATTATTGTACGGATTTATTGCAGCAGTACGAAGTATTACGGCTCCAGAGCCATTGGTAAGTACTCAACCTGTACAATCCGGTTCATCGCAGACACAAACTGCACCATCGGCTACTGCTCAGACGGAAGAGTTGCGTGTAGCTGCCATTGGCGATTCGTTAGCCAAAGGAACAGGGGATGACTCCGGAAGTGGTTTTGTGCGTCGGTCGGTGACTTTGTTAAATGATCAGGAAGGACATAAAGCTCGGCTCATAAATAATCTAGGGATTAATGGACTGACGACTCAAGGACTATTAACCAAGCTGGATGAGCCTGGTGTGTCTTATGTACTGAAGAAGGCTAATGTGATTATAGTTTCGATTGGCGGAAATGATTTATTTCAGGGCGCACAGGCGGCCCAAACCGGCAAAGAGCCACCTACACTCAGCGGTTTGCGCAAAGCTCTGCCTGATGCAGCCAAACGTCTGCAAAAGGTGCTAACAAAGGTAGGGAAAATCAATCCGAATGCTAAAATTGTCTATGTAGGATTGTATAATCCATTCAGTGATCTGCGGGAAATGAAAATTCCCGGTAATCTTGTGGTAACTGAATGGAATATGGCTGCCATGGCAATTACCAACCAAAACAGTAACATGACGCTGGTTCCAACTTTCGATTTATTCGAGCAAAATTTGCCGGTCTATTTATCATCCGATCATTTTCATCCCAACGGACAAGGCTATCAGGCAATCGCTGAACGTATCGCACAAGGATTTGCTGTTACCGCAACGAAGGGTACCGATCATGTAAATCCTAATCAACAGTCTACAAGTAGCCAACCTGCAGAAGCGAAAAAGGGAGGGAACAAGTAATGAGCATCCAATCTGCTGACAAGACCGAGGCTGGCGTGACCCAAGATTCGACATCCACGAATGCAGTGTCCAGTCTTCATTCCTCCAATCAGGTTGGTAGCGCAGACAGAGACAGCAGCAATAATGAAATCGTGCTCTCTGTTCAGCATGTTAAAAAACGCATTAAACGCAAAATGATCATTCATGATGTAACGTTCGACGTTCGCGCAGGTGAAATTTTCGGATTTCTCGGCCCCAATGGAGCAGGAAAAACGACGACTATTCGTATGCTGGTCGATTTAATTAAGCCTACGGAAGGGACGATTACCGTATGCGGTCATAATGTAAATCGTGACCCTGAGCAGGCTTTACGGCATATTGGTTCTATTGTGGAAAATCCAGAGGTGTACAGCTACCTGACAGGATGGGAGAATTTAGAACATTTTGCCCGCATGCAGCCTGGCGTAGATGAACAGCGCATCCGCGAGGTGGTTGAGTTGGTTCGGCTCGATCGTCGCATCCATGATAAGGTAAGTACATATTCACTGGGGATGCGCCAACGTCTTGGTATAGCTCAAGCCTTGCTTGGCAGACCTAAGCTACTCATTTTGGATGAGCCGACGAACGGGCTAGACCCCAAGGGAATCAAAGAGATGAGAGCTTTTATCCGTTTGTTAGCGGCAGAAGGCATGGCTGTATTTGTTTCCAGTCATTTGCTCAGCGAGATCCAGTTGCTATGTGATCGTGTGGCAATTATTAGTCGGGGAAAGGTGCTGGCTGTTGGTGGGGTACAGGAACTGGTTGAGACACACTCACATATGGCTGTATGGCAGCTGGAGCCTCGCGATCAAGGCCTTGCCCTATTGCAAAATTCTCCGTATGTGCACATAATTACGAACGTCGATGAATTAATTGATGACAGCATTGTTGCAGGCAGCGGAGTCGATGCTATTTTTACAGAAATGGATGAAGAGCATATTGCGAAGCTGGTCGCACACATGACAGCTTCCGGTATTTCCGTTAAAGGTGTAACCAAAATTAATCCTACACTGGAGCAACTATTCCTGAAAATGACGGAAGGTGAGATACTTGAATAATATTTTACCGCTCGTACAAAATGAAACCCTTAAAATTATCAAGAAGAAACGATTTTATGTCATTTTACTTGTTTTGCTTGTGCTTGTGCCGATTTTTACGTACGCTCAGATGAAAGTGGCAGAAAACAATCGCAAGAAATTCGGCAATGATTGGCGGCTGGAACTGCGTCAAGCCATTACCGATAACCAAAACTCGCTGGGCAGCGATAGGGTTCCTGAGGAATGGAAGACCTATCGTCGGGTCTTTGTGCAGCAGATGCAATATTATCTGGAGAATGATGTGAATCCTAATGAGCCGAGTGGCGTCACTTTTACCAGAGAGTTTATGGATAACTCCATAAATCTGTTCGTTCCGTTGTTGATCATGGCCATTGCTTCGGACTTGGTTTCAGGAGAACGGACGACAGGCACGATAAAAATGTTGCTGACTCGGCCGGTCAGGCGGTGGAAAATACTGCTGAGCAAGCTGCTGACACTGTATATGTTCGTTTCGCTCATCATTTTGGCCGTATTTGTCATTAGTTATCTCATATCAGGCTTGTTTTTTGGTTTTCGTGGTTTTAATGTTCCGGTATTTACCGGCTTTCAAATTGTTGGATCGACGGTGGATTTGTCTGCTGTACATGCCATTCCACAATGGCATTACCTGATGCTGCAAGCCGGATTGATCTGGTTTGTCAGTCTGGTGGTTGCTTCGTTAGCCTTTATGGTATCTGTTCTGGTACGTAGTACAGCTGCAAGTATCGTGGTCATGATGGCCGCGCTCATTTCGGGCACTATACTGACCAACATGGCTTCATCTTGGCAGAGCGCCAAATATTTATTTATGGTTAACCTCGGATTAACCGATTATTTATCTGGAAGCCCTGCCCCGATTGAGGGAATGACCCTGCCGTTTTCTTTAGCTGTACTGGGCATTTGGGGGGCTGCGGCGTTGATTGTTTCATTCGCCGTCTTTACGAAACGGGATATATTGAATTAAAATGGACAAGGTAAAAGAAAACATCTGTTTGCATTTTTGGTGAAAACCATCAAGAATAAGGCAAAACACGGTTACGATTAGACAAAGGGGGAGCATGAATGGTCGACAAAATCGACTTGTCTGCGGGAGCTTCCGGTACACAGAACGGAGCTTCAGAATATGGCGCGGACGACATTCAAGTGCTCGAAGGGCTTGTGGCAGTTCGCAAACGGCCGGGCATGTACATCGGGAGCACCAGTTCTTCGGGACTGCATCATTTGGTATGGGAAATTGTAGACAACGCGGTGGATGAACATCTCGCCAAGTTTTGCTCTCGCATTGATATCACAATGCATAAGGACGGTTCTGTTACAGTATCAGACAACGGGCGCGGTATTCCTACGGGAATGCACAAAATGGGAATTCCTACGCCTCAAGTTGTATTCACCATTTTGCACGCCGGAGGTAAGTTTGGCGGTTCGGGATATAAAAAGTCCGGGGGTCTGCATGGGGTAGGTGCGTCTGTAACGAACGCTCTTTCGGAATGGCTTGAAGTGGAAATCTACCGAGACGGCAAGATTCACCGTCAGCGGTTTGAATATTGGCAGGACAAGAAGGGCGTGGAGCATGTCGGTGAACCGACCACAGGCCTTGAAGTGCTGGGCAATACTAACAAGACGGGCTCGAAAATTACATTTAAACCGGATATTCGCGTTTTTCAGTCAGGAATTCATTTTAACTACGATACGCTGGCTGAACGCCTTCAGGAAATTGCTTTTCTGAATTCCGGCCTTCGTATTCAGCTTAAAGACGAGCGCAGCGGAAAGTCAGATGAATATTTTTATGAGGGTGGAGCAAGTCAGTTTGTTTCTTTTTTGAATGAGGGTAAGGATGTACTGCATGATGTTATTCACTTTAATGCCGAGAAAGAAGACATTGAAGTGGAGATTGCCATCCAATACAATGCCGGCTACACAGAGACGATTGCTTCGTTCGTTAACTCCATTCCGACACGTGGCGGGGGTACGCATGAAACAGGCTTCAAAACCGCTTACACTCGTATCATGAACGACTATGCACGCAAAACAGCGATGTTGAAGGAAAAGGATAAAAACCTGGAAGGTAACGATCTGCGTGAGGGTATGATGGCTGTAATCAGTGTCAAGATGGCCGAGGTTGAATTTGTCGGTCAGACAAAAGATCAGCTGGGTAGTGCTTCGGCGCGGAGTACAGTGGATGCCATCGTATCTGAACAAATGCAGCGCTTTTTGGAGGAAAATCCACAGATAGCGCAAACCTTGATCAGAAAGGCAGTTCAAGCATCCAAAGCGCGTGAAGCTGCACGTAAGGCTCGGGACGAAATGCGTTCTGGCAAGAAACGCAGTGAAAGTTCTAATTTGAATGGCAAACTGTCGCCTGCGCAGTCTAAGGATTTTACACGTAATGAGTTATTTATCGTGGAAGGCGATTCGGCTGGAGGATCGGCCAAACAAGGACGGGATTCCAAAATCCAGGCAATTTTGCCGTTAAAGGGCAAGCCGATGAATCCGGAAAAATCAAAGTTGGCGGATATTATGAAAAATGATGAGTATCGTGCGATTACGGCAGCGATTGGCGCGGGGGTAGGAACTGAGTTCACGCTGGAAGACAGCAATTATTCCAAAATCATCATTATGACCGATGCAGATACAGATGGCGCGCACATTCAAGTACTGTTGTTGACGTTCTTTTATCGGTACATGAAAGAACTCATTGATGCAGGACGCATATTTATTGCTCAGCCGCCATTGTATAAAATAACCCGCAAGTCGGGTAAGCTCGAAACGGTTCGTTATGCCTGGACTGACGAGCAGCTTGATAATTACTTAAAAGAATTTGGACGGAATTTTGAGCTTCAACGTTATAAAGGACTCGGGGAGATGAACCCTGATCAGTTATGGGAAACGACAATGAATCCCGAGTCACGCACCCTGTTGCGCGTTCAGATTGAGGATGCTGCCAAAGCTGAACGCCGTGTGTCCACATTGATGGGTGATAAGGTGGATCCACGTAAGCGCTGGATCGTGGAAAACGTGGATTTCACGGAATACGTAGAGTAGTGCTATTAAATGAGGTGTAGACATGAGCTTATCGGAGCAATTTTTGCCAGCTTATCTGGAGGAAATGGTCGGTGACCGCTTTGGCCGATATTCCAAATATATAATTCAGGATCGGGCGATACCTGATGTACGGGATGGATTAAAGCCTGTGCAACGCCGAATACTGTACGCGATGTACGATTCGGGTAATACCCCGGAAAAAGCGTATCGCAAATCCGCCAAAACCGTTGGGGACGTTATGGGTAATTACCATCCTCATGGTGATTCATCTATTTACGATGGGATGGTACGGATGGCGCAACCTTGGAAAATGAGCCACGTACTGGTGGATGGCCACGGCAACTGGGGCTCTCAGGACGACGATCCTGCGGCAGCTATGCGTTACACGGAGGCACGATTATCTCCGATCGCAATGGAAATGCTGCGTGATATCGAAAAACGTACGGTTTTGTTCAAGGATAACTTTGATAACTCGGCAAAGGAACCTGTTGTGCTGCCATCCCGTTATCCTAATTTGTTGGTAAACGGATCCAGCGGGATTTCAGCGGGATTTGCAACGGAAATTCCAACTCATAGCTTGCGTGAGGTGATTGACGCCACCATCGCAGTGATGGAAAAGCCGCAGATCGAGCTAGAAGAGATTATGACCTTTATTAAAGGTCCGGATTTCCCGACTGGCGGACTCATTATGGGTGGCGAAGGCATCAAGGATGCTTACAGAACAGGCAAAGGACGTATTTATATCCGTTCCAAAACGGAAATTCAGTCTTTGCGTGGAGGCAAGCAGCAACTGGTTATTACAGAGATTCCATACCAGGTTGTTAAATCCAGGCTCGTAACCGCTATGGAAAACATCCGTTTGGAGAAAAAGGTAGAAGGGATTGCCGAGGTTCGTGACGAGAGCGGGCGAAATGGCCTGCGTATTGTTGTCGAGCTGAAGAAGGAAGCGGATGCAGAAGGTATTTTGGCATACCTGCTGAAAAAAACCGATCTACAGGTGGCTTATAACTTCAATATGGTAGCCATCGTAAACAAAGCACCACACCAGCTTGGATTAAAGTCCATTTTGGAAGCGTATATAGCTCACCAGCGCGAGGTTGTCACAAACCGTATCAAGTTTGAACTGGAAAAGGCGGAGGATCGCGCACATGTACTGGAAGGTTTAGTCAAGGCGCTGAACATTCTGGATGAGGTCATCGCGGCTATTAAAGCTTCTAAAAATCGTCAGGATGCACAAAATAATTTGCAATGGATGTTTGGCTTTAGTGAACGACAAGCGGATTCCATTTTGACTCTGCAATTGTACCGTCTTACGAATCTTGAAATTACAACTCTCGAAAAAGAACTTGCTGACATTCAGAAGAAAATTACTCAATATCGTTCTATTCTGGATAGCGACCGCAAGCTGATCAGTCTGATCCGCAAGGAACTGCTGGAAATTCGTGAAAAGTACGGTATTGACCGCCGCTCGGAGATACAGGGTGAGGTAGAAGAGATTAAGGTAAACCTGGAGGTCATGGTTGCGGCAGAGGATGTGTTGCTGACCCTCTCGAAAGATGGATATGTGAAACGTACGAGTATGCTGTCGTTCACTCGTTCTGGCGGGGAACGTTCAAACTCAGGTGTTAAAGAAGGGGACTACATTACCCAGTTCCTTGACGTGAATACACTCGATGTGCTGCTCGTCTTCACCCAGCGTGGACAATACTTTTTGCTGCCTGTGCACCAGGTACCAGAGTATAAGTGGAAAGAGCCGGGCACTCCAATTGTCAATGTCATTTCGCTAGCGAAGGAAGATCGGATCGTAAGCGTTATTCCGATCAAAAACATGGAGGAAATCGGCAAAAGCCTGGTGTTTGTAACGAAGAAAGGGCAAGTCAAACGAACAGAACTTACAGAATATGCTACAAAACGCTCCAGTGCTGTAGCAGCCTGCAAGGTGGCTGGCGACGATGAGATACTATCAGTAACGTTAAGCGACAATAGCAAGGATATAATGTTGATTACCCGTGCGGGGATGAGCATACGTTTCAAGGAGCAAGAGGTTAATGCCATGGGCCGCGTTTCAGCGGGAGTCAAAGGTATACAACTGGCGGAAGGCGATGAAATTGTCGCAGCACTATGGGTAGAAGAGGATGAAGGAGAGGTGCTGGTACTGACCGAATCCGGTTACGGTAAGCGTACGCTACTGCTGGATTATCCTTCTCAGGGAAGAGGCGGTAAAGGAATCAGCACCTTCGAATTCAAGGAAGGCAAGCGGGTGCGTTCGAACGGAACTCGAATTGTGGCTGCCTTCTATTGTCGTGAAGCTGTTCAATTATTTGTCATCACATCAGAAGGGCAGACGATGTCCTTCCTTTCGGAAAAAGCTCCTTTAACCGACCGCAAGGATACAGGCAAGCTGCTGGCTCCTGTGGAGAAGAAGGACGAAATTGTAAATGTGCTGCCGCGTAGTGAACCTCAGAGTTCGCAGACAGTAGAATAATTGTAAAGTCAAGCGTTTTTTAGCTCGAAAAAGAGAGGTCCTCACGTGCCATTCCGGCACGAATGAGGACCTTTTTGCCGTCATGCTGTCGAACCTTGACCTGCCTCCAAATCCGAAGTGAGACTTCCTTCCCCTTTTCATTTGATGCTCCAAAAACGGCAGGAAACTGAAGGGAAATGGCGAAAATTTAATGTGATGAAATACAATCCGGACGGTGGCCCATACGGTAACATTGATGCTTTTACTGACCCTGTTATTCAAAGGAGTGAGGCAAAATGCAAACGACCGAATTTGCAAAAATCTGGTCCAGAATGGCTAAGGACTACAAGGTTCATATGGAGCAGCAACTAGCTCCATCACTAACTGAGGCTCAACTCACGGTGCTGGAGGTTCTGAACGAATACGGCCGCATGAAGCCGTCTCAACTTATCCCATATCTCGCCACCACACCTGCGGCAGTTACGATGCTATTGGATCGGATGGAGCGGAATCGACTGGTCACCCGGTTCAGAGACGTAAAGGACCGTAGAATTGTATGGATTGTTATTTCAGATCAAGGTAGAGAAGAAGTGGAGCGTGGATTGCAAATCAGGGACGATTTTCTGGGTTCTGCGCTAAACCGAATATCTCAGCACAATCAGAATTTGCTAGTTTATTTGTTGGGGAAAATTACAACGAAGTCGAAAACTGCTGTATCAGCCAGTGAAAACGAGGGAATAAAGGAACAAATAGAGCGAGCAGAATAGCTTTCTGAGGCGAATAGAAATGCGCGGGTAAATGCCGATCGTGGTATTCATTTCCGCGCTTTTTTGTGTTCAAGCATAGGTAGTATTTGGGGGAATGTTGACATTTACATAAGAGATGATAAAATAATAGTTATAAATAAATAACATTTCGTATACGAATAGTTACTAGTTTGTGTATATGGGTAAAGAATATGTATTGGGAAGAAGGATGGTTCTAGTGAGTGACAGAGAGGAAGACAGACTTGAGGTGTACCGGATTATTCAATCGGTAAGGGAGGTTAACAAGACAATATTTTATGCTTTCTGGAATGAGGAGCAGCATTTGGATCTGACGGCGATGCAGCACATGGCTTTGGCCATTCTAAATAAACGTCCCAATATTGGGTTATCCGAGCTGGCAGAGATAGCTCATGTGGGAAGCAGCTCTATGAGCGGGGTGGTTGACCGCTTGACCAAGGCGGGATATATCGCTCGTGGACGGCATGAGCATGATCGCAGATCTTTAGTACTGACGCTTACGCCAGAAGGAAAAGATATCATGCAAAAGGTAGACGCCATGTGGATGGAGCGCGTCTTGCCAATTCTGGACATCCCGAAGGAGCAGCTAGAGTTGCTCTTGGATGTTCATAAACAAATGATCATGAAATTAACACCGAAGGGAATGAATCAACTTGAGCAGTCCTCAAATGACACTACCAGGTAATGTCCGCAGAGCACCCATTGTGGCCGCTCTGTTGATTGGCGCAATTGTTGCGATTTTAAACCAGACGTTGATAAGTGTGGCTTTACCGAAAATGATGAGTGATCTGAATGTAGATGCCAATATAGCTCAGTGGCTTAGCACAGGCTTTATGCTCGTAAACGGGGTATTAATCCCGGTGACCGCATTCCTGATTGCCCGTTTCTCTACTCGTAAATTGTTTATTAGTGCGATGACTATTTTTTCAATCGGCACGCTGTTATGTGCAATAGCGCCGAGTTTTAGTATCTTGCTAATCGGTCGGCTTATTCAGGCTGCGGGTGCAGGGATTATGATGCCATTAATGATGGTCGTTATCTTGAACATTTACCCAATAGAGCGTCGTGGCCGTGCAATGGGAACGCTGGGGCTTGCGATGGGGTTTGCTCCAGCCATTGGACCAACCTTATCTGGTTATATAGTGCAGCATTATGACTGGCGAGTATTGTTCTGGATTATCCTGCCGATTTCCGTGATTTCGATTGTGATCGGATTTATTTTTCTGAAAAATGTAACCGAGCAATCCAAGCCTAAGCTGGACATTCTCAGTGTTATTTTGTCTACACTCGGTTTCGGCGGGCTGTTATACGGCTTTAGTGATGCTGGAACATCAGGTTGGGGAAGTATTCCAGTCCTGTCTACACTCATCGTCGGGACGATTGCGCTTATTTTATTTATTGTCCGACAACTGAAGGTAGATGAGCCTATGCTGGAGTTCCGTATCTTTAAATACGATGTGTACAGCTTGACGACAATCATTAATGTTATTGTGACGATGGCTCTGTACGCTGGTATGATATTGCTTCCGATTTATTTGCAAAATATTCGCGGATTTACACCGCTCCAGTCTGGTATGCTAATGCTGCCAGGAGCGATTCTGATGGGGATCATGTCTCCTGTGACGGGGGCTATTTTTGACCGAATTGGAGCGCGCTGGCTGTCTGTAATTGGGTTGTTGATCATGACTATAACGACTTGGGAATTCACACGTTTAACCGAATCAACCACCTATTTGACACTCTTAATCAACTATACGGTACGGATGTTCGGGATGTCGTTGCTGATGATGCCGATCCAAACAGCCGGACTGAATCAGCTTCCACAACGATTGAATGCCCATGGTACAGCGATGGGCAATACGCTGCGTATGATTTCGGGCTCGATTGGGACAGCAATTCTAGTGACGGTAATGTCTACTCAAACCAGCAATCGTTTGACCACGATGATTGCATCTGAAGGACTGAACGTTACGGACAAAGCGGGAATGCTGGCTGCTGGCAATCAAGCTACGATTTACGGTATTAACTCGGCTTTTATCATTGCTACACTATTGAGCGTGACGGCTTTGGTTTTAGCGTTTTTCATCAAAAATACGAATGCACAAAACGCACGTTCCCGTCAACAGCTGGTCAACAGCGAGAAGGGGAATACCGTGGCTTCCTCATCATAAGCATGGATACATTTTAATTTGCTTTTGTGAAAAAAGAGAACCCGCATTGCATGTTTGTTTACATGCAGTGCGGGTTCTTTGTAGTAAGTCTGCTCAATTCTCCGACGTAATCATCTTCTCATAAAGCGACAAGGGCCACTCACTCCAAGGAAATTGGACGGGAGGCAGTGAGTGGAAGCTCATCGCTTCCTTGCTGACCGGATGCGGTGCTCCAGCGAGCAAGGACCAGAGGGCCAGCTGTTGACCAGGACGGCTCAGATTACCGCCATATTTTTGGTCCCCATAGAGGGGACAGCCGATTGCCTGCATCTGTACGCGAATTTGGTGCGAGCGTCCGGTGTGTAGCTTAATTTCCACAAGACTGAGTCCAGCAGCCTGTCCGATAACGCGGTATTCCAAAATGGCTTCCTTGGCACCGGCCGTGCCGGGTCGAACCGTTTTGACCGTGTTGGTACGGCTGTCCTTTAGCAGGTAATGGGTTAGCCGGCCTTGAAGAGCCGCAGGAACGCCATTCAGAACAGCTGTGTACAGCTTGTGAAAATGACGACTTCGAACCGACTCTGACAGGCGAGAAGCAGCTTTGGACGTCTTGGCAAAAATCATGGCTCCGCCTACAGGCCGATCTAGCCTGTGAACTAAACCTAAAAAGACGTTACCAGGCTTATTGTGTCTGATTTTCAAATCTTCCTTGAGTAAAGACAGCAGATCGGGATCACCGCTGGCATCCTCCTGTGTCGGAACATTGACAGGCTTTACAACCGCCAGGACATGGTTGTCCTCATATAGTACGGGAATATTCGGCTGTGCATGCTCTTGCCGAGTAAGTTCATCTTGATTCATAAGAGGAATTAAGCCTCCCAGCGTCCGAGAATACCACAAGGCAAATTCAATCCTGAGCGTGTGATCGGCAATCCGATTTCACCAGCGCTAATTTGGCCCCCATACTTTTGTTGCATCGTCATGCTCAGCATGTTACGCAATACAGTAGGTGAAATTCCCGTCGTGTAGGAGTTGATCAGCATAAACAAGGGTTGATCTGAAATGATGCTCATGCAGGATTCAAGGAACGGATATAAGCTTTCTTCAAGCTTCCAGGTTTCTCCATTAGGTCCACGTCCGTAAGAAGGAGGGTCCATAATAATGGCATCATAACGGTTGCCTCGACGTTGTTCCCGTTGCACGAACTTGAACACGTCGTCTGTAATGAAGCGCACCGGACGGTCAGCCAGACCGGACAATTGAACGTTTTCCTTTGCCCACTGCACCATACCTTTGGCGGCATCCACGTGAACTACACTGGCTCCGGCATACGCTGCGGCAGTCGTGGCCCCTCCTGTGTATGCAAACAGGTTCAGTACGGAAATAGGTCTGCCCGCGCCTTTAATTTTATCCATCATCCAGCTCCAGTTGGCTGCTTGCTCTGGGAAAAGGCCAGTATGCTTGAAGCTGGTCGGTTTAATGTGGAATTTAAGCGGTCCATAGCTAATCGTCCAGCGCTCGGGGATAGGCTTTTTCATATCCCATTGGCCTCCCCCGGAAGAGCTGCGGTGATAATGCCCATGAACATTCCGCCATTCCGCTGTTTCCTGGGTCAAAGGCCATATGATTTGCGGATCGGGACGACGCAGGACAATATTGCCCCAACGTTCCAGCTTTTCACCACCGCCTGTATCCATTACTTCATAGTCTTTCCACTCTTGTGCTACATACATGTACAATCCATCCTTCAGCAGTCAATTCAGGATTTAGGCAGTAAGCTGCGTAAAATCCCCATATGGAGTCTATTGTACAACAAACCTTAGCAACAATCGAATGATTCCATGAATAAGTAAGTAGTTAGACAGAGCAAAAATATTTTTTTCGGATGTACTTGTAATTAGAGCGCTTCCATATTAAAATGAAATCAATCCCACTTGTACGTACAACTATCCGATTTTCATTCTATTTATGAAAGATGGATTATGTTGTACGTACATAATATTTTCGCATCTATCTATAGATTTTAATTGTGAACAGTCGCATATAATGCGACTTTTTTGCGTATATGTTTACCAAAATACAGTTGATGATTGAAATTAGTATTTGACAATGAGAATCATTATCAAATATTATTTGAGTAATAGGGAATGAAAGCATCCCATATTTCAAATAAAGGTGAGGGATGAACTTGGGTAAAATCATGATTGCTTATGCTAGCATGACCGGTAATACAGAGGAAATCGCGGAATTGATCGCCGAGGGTGTTCGTCAGGCAGGGCATGAGGCGGAGTTGAAGGCTTCGTATGATTGCAGCGCGCAAGAATTGCTTGCATATGACGGATTCCTGTTGGGTGTATATACATGGGGAGATGGTGAGCTTCCTGATGAATTTTTAGATTTTTACGAGGAACTAGACGAGCTTGATCTGTCTGGTAAAAAGACTGCTGTATTTGGCAGTGGAGATACATCTTATACACAATTCTGTGGCGCAGTGGACTTAGTAGAGGAAAAAGTCAAAGAACGCGGCGCATCGGTCGTTCAGGAGAGTCTGAAGATTGAATTCAATCCACTCGATGATGAGAAGGAGAATTGCCGGGCTTACGGAAGACAATTTGCGCAGGCTGGTATTGGAGTGTCCTGAGAAGAGAGTGAGGGATAGGTATGCGCAATAGCGATAGCTTAAGCGGCTTTCCTCTTCTGCACGACTATCAGCTTGAGGAGATGTGGAGAACTCCGCAGCCAATCCGTCAATCACAGAGAAAACGAGGGCGTGAGGGTTGGAATTGGCGGCAACGGGTTCAGTATGCGATAGGGCATGCGCTGAACGAATACTTTGGAATGGAAGTAGAGGTACGGCGAGAAGTCCCTGTCCAGTATGTGCTGGAGAAGTGGTGGCCTAAACAGTCGAACAGTTTTGAATCCTTGTTCCATTACTGGGATGTCAAAAATAAAGTGTCAGGCGAGTTGTCAAAAATATGTGCCTTAAATAATGACTTATTGGTGCCTGTGATGTTGTATGAACAATTTTGTACAGCGGTGCCTGAGTTGGAGGTCGATATTTCGCTGATTATTCAGGCAGCCTGGCAACAATCAGAACAAGCGGATTCATTACTGATTCAAAAGTATATGGTGGACTACAACCCTAACGTTATTAGTACTTTTCAACATTTAACAAATGTATTTTGTTATTATGCATTTGGAGCTCTCCCTCAGCTTATCGAAGTATACTGTCTGCTAGAAGGCAAGAAGGTTCGTTTTCTTCCTGGTTCGGCTTCTTTACAGCAATCTTTGGATTACGTACGACTATTAAAAGACTCCAGAGAGGATATGCATGGGATCGCAGAACGCTGTCGTTGTAGGGGATGTATGGGGCAGCAAGGTTCTCAGCAGAACAGAGCGAATAAGGACAAAAAGGAAGAGCGGGAGGCGAAAAACTGTAGGGATCGGTCATTTGGACCTACGCCTTTCTCTTAGGTTTATTGTGTGAACCTTTAAATGTAAACTATCCCTTTTCATGAAAGAGCCTTGGAAACAAGGTTCTTTTTTGTGAAAAAAAATTCTGAAAAAACTGAAAATTTATATTGCCTGAATAGATAAATATATCTATAATATTTCAATGTACAATAGTTATATGAAAATATTTAAATATAATAAAGACGGTTTGTGGACCATGGATCAGCTTGTCCTACGTACATAAATAAGTCCTGTCTTGTGCATGGCTTGCTGCCATGTGTTTATTTATGCTCTAGATTTGGTTTAATGCCCTAATATTTCAATTTTAAAATATTAGCGTTGAATAATAAAAATTTTTTGGACAACAGGGGTGGAACAAGTGAGTAAGAAAACTGTATTGCCGATTCTCATCGTGCTGCTCATTCTGAGTGGTGGAGCTATTGGCTACTATTATTGGTATCAGGCAACACACTTTGTTAAAAGTGACGATGCGCGCATTCAAGCCGATCAGTATAAGGTGATGCCGCAAATTTCCGGTGAGATTAGCCACATTGATGTTGAAGAAGGCGATGTGCTGCAACGCAATGAACCGATTGCCGAACAGGATGTATCAGGACTGGATGCAAGCATGATTAGCAAGTCTGTGCTGCGTGCGCCGATTAACGGAACTGTTATTAAGATTTATTCGAAAGAACATGAAATTGGAACACCGGGTAGTGCTGTAGCGACTATGGTTGATATGAACAACCTGTATGTATCCACGAATATTGAAGAAACCGATATAAACCGTATTAAACCAGGACAGCTTGTTGACATTACGCTTGATGCTGCAGGCGATCAGGTCATTCAGGGTAAGGTTCGTAAAGTGGGCGAAGCTTCCAATGCAGTGTTTTCGCTCGTTCCTGCTGTGAACACAAGTGGTAACTTTAATAAGGTGACTCAACGTGTACCTGTAGAAATTGCTGTGAACAAGCCGAAGGACATGAAGCTTATCCCTGGAACGAACGTGGAAGTAAAAATTCATACATCTTAAAAAGGAGGGGTCCATGTGGCTGCCAATGAAACTGCTGCTGCTCCTTCGACAGATTCTTCCAAAGAACGCTGGCTTGCCTTTTTTGCTATCGTTTTAGGCGCCTTTGTCGCCATTCTGAACAACAGTCTGATCAATGTCGCCATTCCACGATTGACGACGGATTTAGGGTCAACGACGACACGTATTCAGTGGGTTATTACAGGTTACACGCTTGCATCCGGCGTAATCGTCCCGATTACCGGATATATGGAGCAGCGTATCGGATACAAAAAGTTTTTGATTCTTGCGCTCAGCGTGTTCTCGCTGGGGACAGGAATATGTATTTTTGCATGGAGTGATTCTTCCCTGATTGCAGCGCGTGTATTGGCTGGTCTGGGCGGCGGTGTCATTATGCCGCTGAGTATGACGATTATTTACAAAATTATGCCGCGTGAACAAATCGGGATGTCCCTTGGTATATGGGGGATCGCTGCAATGGCCGCACCAGCTATAGGGCCTACGCTGAGTGGCTACTTAATTGAATGGTTTAACTGGCGTTTCTTGTTTATTGTCAGTCTGCCGGTTGCTTTATTTGCCATTTTAATGGTCATCCTTCTCATCAAGGAGCCGCCTAAGGTTACGCCGAAACCGTTTGATCTGCCAGGATTTTTACTGGCGGCAACCTGTGCAGGAACACTCTTGTACGCACTGACAAACGGCCAGCGTGATGGCTGGACTTCTTTTGGGATTGTATCTCTGCTGTTTATTTCTTTCTGGGCACTTGTCTTTCTCATCTATGTAGAAAGCGGCAAAGATAATGCTGTAATTGAAATTTCATTATTCAAGAATTCAAAATATACGATTAGTGTTATCGCCTCCAGTCTGGTCATGATGGGGATGTACGGTGGAACGTTCCTAACACCGTTGTTTTTGCAAAATATTCAGCGCGTGTCACCGATTGATACTGGTATTATCCTCATTCCACAGGCCATTGCCATGGCGGCGATGATGCCTATTGCAGGGAAGCTGTTCGATAAGTTCGGCATTGTGCCTTTGGGACTTGTGGGCCTGACGTTAACCAGCTTTATGACCTATCATCTTCATCAGCTTACGCCAGATACTTCGCATGCCTGGTTGGAAACCGTAATGGCATTACGGGGTCTGGGAATTGGTATTTGCATGATGCCATTGTCCACGGTCGGCATGAATGCTGTTCATCCGAGCAAGGTAGCCAATGCGTCTACAGCGTCCAATCTGGTACGTACGGTGGCTGCATCTATGGCGATTGCGGTACTGACCGCCATTATGCAAAGCCGTTCAGCTGCCCATGCCCAGCAAATTTCGGAGTCCATTACACAAGACTCGGCTCATACGCTACAAGCGACATTGGGTAGCTCATGGATGTCATCCATAAGTAGTTTAATCACACTGGATGCTACATCGAGAGGAATTGGGGATACGTTCCTCATTTCATCTATACCGCTGTTTTGCACGATTCCACTCATCTTTTTGTTTATTCAGAGGAAGAAAGCAAAGACACAGCCGGAAGCTTAATAAAGAGAAATACAAAAATATCGACTGGATGGCTTACATTATTTCCACGGACAGAAAGAAAGGGAATTATCATGAAAATATTGAGAGTAGAAAGTACATTAGCGGCTTTAGTCCTCGGCGGCGCAGTGCTGGCAGGCTGCTCCAGTAATAGCGGAGCGGCTCAGGACATGGTCGTACCGGTTAAAATTAGTCAAGCACAGCAGGGGGTTATCGGACAGGGAAATATTTATACAGGTACGGTAACACCTTCGGAAACAGTCAATATTGTGCCTAAAGTAGGCGGTAAAGTGGTTGAGCTGCCTGTGGATATTGGTTCTGAGGTTAAAAAGGGCCAAGTACTATTCAAACTTGACGATAAGGATATGCGTAACAATGTTGCAAAAGCCCGTGCCGCCGCCGCCGCCGCAGCAGCAGGCGTAAGCACCGCTCAAGCATCCCATGAATCAACGATGGTTCAAGCAACTTCGGGCTTAGTGCAGTCCAAAAGCGGTGTGATTCAATCCCAAAGCGCAATCAATCAGGCTCAGGGGGCTATTAATCAAGCAACTACAGCCGTAGAACAAGCGACACATAGTGTCTCCTCGGCAGCCAATACGGTGAAACAAACACAGCAAGCTTTGGCAGATGCACAAAAGAATGTAACACGTACACAAAGTCTGTTTGATGCTGGTGCAAGCACCCAAGCACAATTAGAACAAGCAAAAACCGCAGTTGTGAATGCAGAAGCGGCTTATAATAATGCACAAAATGCGCAGGCTAATGCAAAAGATCAATTGATAGCAGCTCAAAAGGCCCTAACTACAGCCCGCAACAGCTATGAGTCAGCAAAAAATAGCTACAGTAATGCCAACAGCGGCTACAGCAATGCACAAAATCAACTTAAAGTATCTCAAAATACGGCTGGCATTGAGTCTAGCCAACAATCTCTTAAGCAGGCACAACTGAATGTAAACATTGCTCAGGATGCATTGGATGACACCGTTGTTACATCACCGATCAACGGTATTGTGGGTACGAAAAATGCAGAAGTGGGCGAAATGGTATCCGCTCAGTCTCCTGCGCTAGTCATTGCTAACTTGAGTACGGTCAATACATTGATCTATGTCCCTGCGGAACAGATCAACAATGTAAAAGCAGGTGACAAGGTACAGGTTCGTGTTGCAGCTTCTAACATTGTAACAACAGGTACAGTCAAAAATGTAAGCCCGTTGGATGCAAGCGGAAAAGGCTATCCTGTAAAAATCTCAGTAGCCAATCCAGATATGAAACTGAAATCCGGCATGTTGGCTGATATCAGCTTTGTCGCTGCCAATGCGCAAGAAGGTATTGTTATTCCTACTGCGGCAGTGCAACAGGATCAAGGTAAAGAATATGTATATGTAGTAAACGGCGACCATGCGAAACGCAAGGAAGTGAAGACTGTTCAAACGACAGGTTCACAAACACTCATTACCAGTGGCTTGAGCAAGGAAGAGAATGTGATCGTAAATAATCTGGCATTGCTGACCGATAACTCACCGATTACAATTACCCAATAACTTGGTTCTAAACTTGCGTTCTTTATAATAGTAGAAATTTATTATGGATACATTCCAAGGCAGCCCGCAAGTGGGCTGTCTTGTTTTTATTTCATTTGCACATTTTACATAGAATTAATGTCGATTTGGGACTTTTTTTGACGAACATTGGTAGAATAGGATAGACTAAATTGGAAATAGATAGTTTACGAGATCTCAGACAAGCGATCGGAGGAATTGTGAGATGGAAGTGAAATTGGTTGTAGATTATGAAGCTTATGAGAATGGCCAAACGATGGCTAAATCTATTGAGGAACTGGCAGCCAAGCCGGAGAGTGCCCAAGTTACGGATCTGATCATTGGAGATTGGGGAGGCGCCTATGAAAACTCACCAGATGATTTTATACCGGTGTTAGTGAAGCTTAAAGATCAATTTCCTAAGGTACGCAAGCTGTTTATTGGTGATATGGAATATGATGAGTGTGAGGTATCATGGATTAACCAAACGAATCTGTCGCCGCTGTTAGAAGCGTTTCCAAAGCTTGAATCCTTACATATTAAAGGAAGCCAAGACCTGAGCTTGGAACCACTTCGCCATAATCATCTTCAAGAATTGGTTATTATTTGTGGTGGTCTGCCTGTGAGCGTCCTTCAGCAAATCCGTAATGCCGAACTGCCTGAACTGCGCAAGCTGGAGCTGTATTTGGGTGTCGAGGATTATGGTTTTGACGGTAAACTGGAAGATATTTTACCGTTTTTAGACAGCAATCCTTTTCCCAAACTTACATACTTGGGACTCAAAGACAGTGAGATACAGGATGAAATTGCCATTGCTGCTGCTAATGCCCCTGTGATTGGACAACTGGAAGTGCTAGATCTCTCACAAGGTACATTGTCTGATCAAGGTGCAGAAGCGCTGCTGGCTAGTGAAAGTATAAAAGGGCTAAAACATCTGGATTTGAGCTATCATTATATGTCTAGTGAAATGATGGAACGCTGGAAAAACTCAGGTTTATCTGTGAACGTAGAAGATCAACAAGAAGCAGATGAAGAAGATGATTGGCGCTATCCATCACTGACAGAGTAATTTGCTCCAATGGATTTCTAAAACGGATTGAATTTAAAATTAAAAAGAATAAAAGTGAGGCGGCTCTATGATGAAGATGTGGGATAGTAATGTCAACGAGCCGTTTATCTTGTTCGGTAATTCGGGGAATCGTCGAACTACGGGGCTGCAGAAAGCACGAAGCAGATTAATGCTTCCGCCAGCTCTGGAGGTTTCCTATACAGATGTGTTGGGGGCCATTCGAGAGAAGCACAGTCTGAGCGAACTGATGGTCAGGATAGCTGCACAAGCTGCGCAAGATAGCGTGAATGGCAGTGTCCATGTGCGAGAGAGCATTGATCAATTACTGGCAGGGCGGGTGGACAGAGGTCCATTGCTACGTCTGGATGCACCGGGCGAAAACTTTGAGGTAGAGCGGGAATTGATTGCTCTGGGCGCCCCGGATGCCGAGGGAGACGATTCTTTGTTGCCATGGCCGGAATGGGCACATGACACAGGTATACTGGCGGCAGAAGCGCGCCGTTTGCAGGAGCAGCATGGTCGCATTTGGCACCCGGCACAATGGTTCCGGGGCTATTGCCGTCTGCTGGCTTGGCTGCGGCATGAAGTAGATCGGCTCTGGCCTTCGTCGCGCTGGATGAACGATCCTGCGGAAGTAGCCGTCATGTTTGACAAACGGCGTTGTAGCGCCGTATTAGACCAGGCAGACATCAGGGTCCCGCCTGTGCTTACAGCTTCAGGCGGTGCATTTCGTGATGCTGTCGATCTGCATACAGCTATGAAAGAGAGTGGGTTTCACCGCGTATTTGTGAAAATATTTTGCGGGTCAGGTGCTTCTGGTGTTATGGCATATCAGGTACATCCCCAGACACATGCAGAGCTGGCGGTAACTACGATTGGAACAGAGATCATACACGGACAGCGTGTGTATTATAATGCCGGACGATTGCGTCGTTATACAGACAAGCAGGACATTCATGCCATCCTTAACTGGCTATGTTTGGAAGGGGTACATGTGGAACGCTGGATTCCCAAAGCGACCCTGAACGGACGTGTTTATGATGTGCGTCAACTCGTGTGTGAATCAGAAGCTTGTCATGCGGTTTTACGTTTGAGTCACAGCCCCATTACAAATCTACATTTGCGTAATGAGCGACTCTTGCTGGAGGAAGCCGGACTACCACAGAATACGGTAGAATCGGTCCAGCATACTGCAATAGCCGCCATGAGGGTTTTTCCGTCATCTATGGTTGCTGGACTGGATGTGCTCGTTCCGGCTCACGGTGGTCGTCCCTATGTATTGGATGTTAATCCGTTCGGTGATTTACTGTATCGGGTTGAGTATCAGGGTTGGAATCCATATGAATGGGAAATGCTGCACCTTGCTAATAGGAGCGTAGTTTTGGAAAGGAAAGACAGATAATGACTGATATGAATCAAATTGTCGGCTCTCATGATATTGTCATGATTACACTGGATACCCTGCGTTATGACGTAGCCAAGCTGGAGGAAGAAAACTGCTCGAATTTATGCGGCTCCGGGTCGTGGGAAAAGCGCCATACACCAGGGAGCTTTACATATGCTGCACACCATGCTTTTTTTGGCGGATTTTTACCGACTCCGGCCAATACAGATAAGGCTTCACATATCAGGCTGTTTCACACAAAGGATACGGGATTGCGAACGCATCCACATACCTGGCTGTTCGATGCTCCGGACATTGTGTCCGGGCTGGAGAACGAGGGCTATCGGACGATCTGTATCGGTGGCGTTATTTTTTTCACGAAGAAGAACAAGCTGGCCAAGGTGCTGCCCGGATATTTTCAAGAGAGCTACTGGCGCATGAACTTTGGCGTTACCAACCCTCGTTCAACAGAGCATCAGGTGAATCATGCCTTGAAGCTGTTGGAAAAGGCAGACCCTGCA
Source organism: Paenibacillus polymyxa M1 (assembly GCF_000237325.1). Classification (NCBI taxonomy): domain Bacteria; kingdom Bacillati; phylum Bacillota; class Bacilli; order Caryophanales; family Paenibacillaceae; genus Paenibacillus; species Paenibacillus polymyxa. Next base: position 3,290,620 of record NC_017542.1, on the reverse strand, counting down.
CAGCGCTTGTTTTTGTTTCTGAATGTATCAGCAATCCATGGGCCTAATCATTATTTTGTAAAGGGCTCTTCAAAAGATTCAGTAGAGTCTCAACGAGCAGCTTTGCGGTATGTGGATGGTGAACTTGGACGCTTGTTTGATGCTTTGCGTAAGCGTGGCAAGACGTTTTGCATGGCTTTTTCCGATCATGGTACAGCTTATGGCGAAGACGGCTACGAAGGGCATCGTCTGGCGCATGAGGTAGTGTGGAATGTGCCTTACCGCGATTTTATACTGTAGGACAAAAAGAAAAGTAGTTTGCACTGATAAATGATCAAGAATCCAATCCAGCGCGAGGAAGGAGCAGAAATGAAAGCCATGAATCTGAATCACCTACATCCGATGGGCGCAGCAACCCAAACTTCTCCGGGAATGGACACAAAATTAGTAACGACTAGATTTCAGTGGCCGGATACTCCTGTAGAATGGGCACGTACGATCCGAGAAGCTCCCTATCGCTCCTATCTGTACTCTTATCCGCATAAAACGGCCTATCGTTCGTTCGATACACCGCTCTCATTGCAGGAATTGTGGGAGAAAGAAGAGTTGGAAAGCTATTTTTTGTATATGCATATACCGTTTTGCGCAGCTCGCTGTGGATTTTGTAACCTGTTCACTTTACCGGATAAGCGTCAGGATGTGCACAAGGAGTATGTGGATGCGCTAGAAAGACAAGCTCGGCAATGGGCCCCAATTATGGGCGGTCGGCCTTTTTCACGTTTTGCGATTGGCGGTGGTACGCCGACCTTATTGGAGGCTCCTTTGGTGGAGCGTTTATTTGACATTGCGGAAAATATTATGGGATTGGACCCCAAGCGAGCTTCTATTTCAGTCGAAACCTCTCCCGATACTGTAACTGAGGATAGGCTGGAGGTGCTCAAGCGCCGCGGTACAGATCGTGTTAGCATGGGAATCCAGAGCTTTGTGGAATCAGAAAGTGCCGCCATATACCGACCTCAGAAGCCCAAGCTTGTTAGAGAAGCACTTGAGCGGCTGGTAGAATACAATTTTCCTTTGCTCAACGTGGATCTGATCTATGGTCTGCCTGGTCAAACGGTGGAAACCTGGCTGTATTCTCTCGAGGAAGCCCTGTCCTATTCGCCAGGAGAGATTTTTCTTTACCCGTTATACATTCGTGAAAATACGATTTTAAAGCCTGGCTATACTGGGCTGGATCATGATATTCGCCTCAGCTTGTATGAAGTAGCGCGCGAACGACTCAAACAGGCAGGATATGTACAATATTCCATGCGCCGTTTTGCTAAAAATGAGGGTACATCTAGCAAAGAGCTTTTACCCTACAGTTGCCAGGAGGAGGGCATGGCTGGACTGGGGTGTGGTGCACGCTCTTATACACGCGATGTACACTATGCCAGCCGGTATGGTGTCAGTACAGCAGCTACACGTAGTATTATCGCGGATTATGTGGCGGCGGAGCGTCATGATCTGGCTGACTACGGCTTTATTTTAAATGCGGATGAGCGTAAGCGACGTTTTATCCTGAAGGCGCTTCTTCATCGGGAAGGTTTGGAGCTATGTGCCTATGCAGAGCGCTTTGGTGTATGCCTGGAAGACGATTTTACAGGAATGTCGCTGCTGCTGGAATCGGGTATGGCTGTGGTCGAGGAGGGCACGCTTCGACTTACGGAGGAAGGAATGGCCTATTCCGATGCGATTGGAGACTGGATGATCTCCACATCAGTACGCGAGCGTATGGAAGGATATGTAGGCGCATGAGATCGACCTTATATTATCGTGGTTCGTTGACCTCGTGCAACTATGCTTGCCCTTACTGCCCATTCAGTAAAAACGTCGATAGTCGGGAAACGTTAAACAAGGATCGGGCGCAGTTGGAGCGTTTTGCTGATTGGGTACGGGAGCAGGGTGCTTTGGGGCACCAGCTCTCCATTTTTTTTAATCCGTACGGAGAAGCCTTGATTCATTCCTGGTATCGTAAGGCTATGATTGAGTTCTCCCATATGGCGCATGTGGAAAAAGTGGCGGTACAGACGAATCTATCGGCTAAGCTGGATTGGACAAACGAACTAAATCCAGATACGGCTGCGCTGTGGGCTACTTATCATCCTGGAGAAACCAAAGAGCAAGCTTTTATATCGCAGGCGATGAAGCTATATGAACTTGGCATTTCCTATAGTGTCGGTACAGTTGGATTGAGACAGGCGTTCCCGGCTATTCGTTCCTTGCGGGCGCAACTTCCAAAAGAAGTTTATATGTGGATCAACGCCTACAAGGACCAACCACATTATTATACGGATGCCGAGGTTGCCGAATTAACTGAGATAGATCCCTATTTTCAATGGAATTTAAAGGATTATAGCAGCCAGGGACGAGCATGTCGCGCGGGAGAAGATGTATTCTACGTCCAAGGTGACGGGCGAGTAAAACACTGCTATCAGGATCGACGTGTGATTGGGCACCTGTACAGAGACGGTCTGGAGGGGCTGAGTGCTCAGCGTCCGTGCCGGATGAAAGAATGTGGCTGTTATATCGGTTATATCCATATGGAAGAGCAGCCATTTCGGGAAATGTATGGTAGTGGTTTGCTTGAAAGGGTGCCGCGTACAACCATGACGATCTATTAGAGAGAAAAGAGCAGAAAAAGAACCGCCCTTGCCACCAGGCAAAGAGCGGTTCTTTTATTTTGAAACAAGTTTGTACGACGGTCCTATGCAATTAATTAAGTTTGGACAATAGCGGTAATTTCTTCATCCAGATCCAATCTGACCTGCTCGCGATAGGCACGAATATTGTATTCGGAATGAAGGTATCTCAGAATGGCTTCAATCATATTGGCTTCCACCAGATATTGACTGCGTCCCTGGACATGAACTTCGGCTGTATAGCCTGTATCCTCTTCCCAGCTTAGCTCCACAACCACATCGGTCGGTCGTACGCCCTTGCGTTCAGCCATATGCAGGCAAATGGCATTGACAATCTCATCCATGCTTAAAATCATAACTTAGTAACGTCCTCCACGAGAATCATCGGGTCTACGGCGATTTTTGATAGCTCGGTAGATCCCTACACCAACCATAATCAGGACATAAATAGCTAGAACGTTAACGGCCAGGCCAAGTAAGCTGCCCAATGCACCCATGTTGCCGAACAATCCGCCGAAAAGCATACCTGCCAAGCCGCCCAGCATCATACCTTTGAGGAACCCGCCACCGCCACCGAGGAACCCACCGGTTCTGCTTGTGTTGCCCGTAGCCGCACTAGATTTAGTTCCGCTATCAGACTTATTGATGCCGCTGCTGTCATTCGCCTTGCTTGGTGTAGATTGGTATGATTTTGGTCCGGATTTAAATCCGCCACCACGCCTTGCATCAGCTGTAGATGGTGCGATCATAGCAATGAGTAGGGTGAAAGCCATCATCAGCATCATCATATTTTTCAAAGTGAATGTCTTTTTCATGTAAATATAATCCCCCTAGTAATTTGTGTTATAGGTCAAACAACCGCTTACCCGTAATACGATATAGTATGGAAAAGGGTTTCAAAGAATTTTAAATTTTAAAAAATTAAACGATAACGTACATAAATCCCATGCATGGATTGATAAAAGCATTTTGCTTTAGGGTTTAAGTAAAAACGGATTAGTGTCCGCTCTGACATCACCGGCAAGCAGCATGCGCAGCACCATTTGGCACCATTCCAGGCCTGCTTTGGCATTCATAAGCCCTTTTTGTACTAGAATATAGTCACCGAAATTCTTACTGCCAAAGTGTAAATTTTCTGCGGGAATGTCGTTCAGTATATCCTCTAGATGACGGATTTTCTGAATAAAATAACGTTTGCGTTCCTCTAGCATACGATTGGCGCTAGTTTTGTCCGTCAACCAGAGACAGAATAGTCGAAGGCTTAATTCATCCCGTGTAACCGGAGCAGCTAACGTTTCCTGAGACCATTGCTGAAGCATATGGATTCCCTTGTCCGTAATGGTATACATCTTTTTATCAGGCTTGTCGGACTGCTGAATCCATCGGGAGGCTAGCAGTTCCTTGCTCTCCATACGGGCCAGTAGCGGATAGATCTGGCTGTGCTTGGCCTGCCAAAAAGGCTGAATACGCAGCATCAGATCATAGCCGGAGGATTCCTCTCTGGCGAGAAGTCCCAACAGACCATACGATAGTAAATTCATATATCTTATCTCCTTCATCCATCAAAGTAACGGTTGTAACAGCTCTGCGGCAGGTAATCTGCGGCTCCATAAAAAGTGTACACTGAAACTGTATGGTTTGACAACTTTCACACCAGTCGTTCACAGGTTAGCCAAAATTGGCTGGGGTCATTCGGTATGTATATGTGCTTTTTTTCATAGAAACAGGGTAGTTTAAGCACGTATATACGCGCCTGAACTACCCTGATAACTTTTGAGGATAAGGATTCTGTTTATTGGTTATTCCCGTCAACAACAAGGGTTAACGCGCCTGTATCCGGATGTATTACCATACCATGAACGGGCGTATTGGGAGGGAGAAGGGGGTGGTTTTTAATAAGCTTCACTGTAGTCTGTACCCCTTCTTCAATGTTGTCAAAACCCTTCAACCATTTATTTAACTTAATACCTGAATTTTCTAATGTACTTAGCACTTCCTGCGAAATTCCACGTTCCAGCATCTCATTAACCATATGATCAGCATTCAATGCAGCCATACCGCATTCATAATGACCTACAACGAGTACTTCGTCTGCTCCCAGCTCATATAGAGCGACTAGCACACTGCGCATTACACTTCCAAAAGGCTGTGAAATAATGGCACCCGCATTTTTAATAATTTTGACATCCCCGTTACGCAGGTTCATGGCTTTGGGGAGCAATTCCGTTAGCCGCGTATCCATACAGGTTATGATGACCATTTTTTTGTTAGGGAACTTGCCCGTTCTATAGGCCTCGTATTCTTTGTTTTCTACGAAAACACGATTGTACTCTAAAATTTCTTGGATGTGATCCACGATAGTTCCCTCCAGATTCTAATAAAGTGCAATATGTACTGCCCAACGTTGATCCAGATATTAGGAGTTGGTCGTACATGTTGTGTGTTGATTATACTTTTTAATATAAGTATCATCAAGTATAGGTAGTTGTAAAGTTTTAACCATTTTAAGTTAAAGAGGTGACCCTAATTATGGAGCAACAGACGTTGGATCAATGGACGGCTTTAAAGGAAATCTCACACAAAATCAGCGGTTATGGCGAAGCAGTCGGCTTGCTGCACTGGGATTTACGGACAGGAGCTCCACGCAAGGGAGTTGACATTCGGTCCGAGACGTTGGGGATGCTGTCCACGGAAATGTTCAAGCTGATGATCTCAGATGAAATGGGGCAGTTGCTGCAATTTTTTGCCGCAAAAGACAAGCTGGAGCAACTGGAGGACAATGATCGCAGATTGGTAGAGGAATGTCGCAAAAATTATGACTTGAATCGTTCAGTCCCAACAGACCGCTACCGGGAGTATAGCATTTTAGCGGCTCAGGCAGAAAGCAAGTGGGAGGAAGCAAAGGAACATAGCGACTTTGCCGGATTCGAACCGTACTTGTCTAAAATCGTAGACATGAAGCGTGAGTTTATCGGCTACTGGGGTGTTAAGGATACAGAGTACGACACACTTTTGGATCAATATGAGCCAGGGATGACGGTTGAAAAGCTGGATGCTGTCTTTGATCGACTCAAAAAGCGCCTTGTACCCCTTCTGTCTAAAATTCAGACTTCACCCAACCAGCCGGATAAGAGCTTTTTAGACGGTGTATTTGATGTGAAGCAGCAGGAAAAGTTCAGTCTGTTCATTTTAGGGCAGATGGGTTATGACTTTGATGCAGGTCGTTTGGATGAGAGTGTGCATCCTTTTGCGACAGGATTAAATCCAGGTGATGTGCGTATAACAACACACTATTTGCAAGATGATGTAACCAGTGCTATTTTCAGCTCACTGCATGAAGGAGGCCATGCACTGTACGAACAAAACATTGCTCCTGAGCTGGCAGGATCACTACTGTCCGGAGGAACCTCTATGGGGATTCATGAATCCCAGTCCCGCTTGTGGGAAAATAAAATCGGACGCAGTCGTGCTTTCTGGGATCGGTATTACGATGATCTGCAAAAGCATTTTCCTGATCGTTTGGCGAAGGTCACGGCAGAGCAATTTTACCGGGCAGTCAATCGCGTGGAAAATTCATTGATTCGTATTGAAGCGGATGAGCTGACATATAATTTACATATCATTGTCCGCTATGAAATTGAGAAAATGCTGTTTAATGAAAAGCTGGATGTAAAGCGTCTCCCCGAAGTGTGGAATGCAAAATATAAAGAATACCTGGGGCTTCTACCCCCGAACGACGGGCTGGGCGTACTTCAAGACGTTCACTGGTCCGGTGGTGATTTTGGCTATTTTGCTTCTTACTCACTTGGCAATATGTATGCAGCCCAAATTTTGGCGACTCTGCGTAAGGAGCTGCCGAACCTGGATGAGCTGATTGCTGCTGGTGAGCTGGAGCCGATCAAGCAATGGCTGACTGAACGGATTTACCGTTACGGCAAGAGCCGGACGCCGTCTGAGTTGATTGTAGCCATTACGGGTGAGGATCTGAATCCTGATTATCTCGCCGACTATCTGGAAGATAAATATACATCCATATACAAGCTCTGATTTAGAGTTCTTATACAATCGCACACAAAAACCTCGCATTCATAGGCAAATGCGGGGTTTTTGTATACAGTTAACCATTATAATGTCAGCCGCATAACAATATATGAAGTCAACGATGTAAAGGTGGGGAGGGAACAAGGATGAAATACGGCGCTCGTTGCAAAGCAGTGGTGGCTGCGGCACTACTCGGATTACTGTTGCTCAGTGGGTGTGCCCCCAAGGGGGGGCAGACGATTGAGATCAGACTTGGCGAGGTAGCCCGTACGGTCTTTTATGCGCCGCAGTATGTAGCCTTGAGCCAGGGGATGTTTGCTCAGGAGGGACTGGATGTCCAACTGGCTACGATCCCTGGCGGAGACAAGGCGATGACGGCGTTGTTGTCCAATCAGGCAGATATCGCACTGATCGGCGCGGAAACATCTATTTATGTGTATCAGCAAGGATCAGAGGACCCTATCATTAATTTTGCTCAGCTGACACAGAAGGACGGAACCTTTTTGTTTGCTCGGCAAACAAAGGATAGCTTTGACTGGGAAAAGCTGAAACAACAAAGTTTTTTGGGACAACGCAAGGGCGGAATGCCACAAATGTCACTTGAATTTACGCTTCGCAAACACGGCATTGATCCTCATAAGGATCTGAAGCTGATTCAAAATATTGATTTTGCCAATGTCGCCTCTGCTTTTGGTTCGGGTACAGGGGATTATGTGCAGCTGTTTGAGCCACAGGCGTCTATTTTTGAAAAGGAAGGTCGAGGTCGGGTAGTTGCCTCTATCGGCGTAGAGAGTGGCGAGTTGCCGTATACGGTATATATGGCGAAGCAAAGCTATCTAAACACCAATAGCGAAGCCGCTCAGAAATTTACAAATGCCATATATCGGGCACAGCAGTGGATTGCTGCGCATTCACCTGAACAGATCGCCGAAGCTATTACACCTTATTTTAAGGATACAGAATTAGCTGTTTTGACGAGTAGTATCAAGCGCTATAAGGAACAGGGTACCTATGCAATGAACCCGATGATTGAGGAAAATGAATGGAATAATTTACAGGATGTCATGGCTTCGGCAGGTGAGCTGAAAAGCCCGGTTGCACTAGATAAGCTGGTAAACCCAAGTTTTGCAAAACAGGCGATCTCCTCTAACTCTATCGGGAATACTGAAACAGATGTGAAAAAGAGCACAACCGAAGCTACGGATACAGCTGTGGATGCAGGAGGTTCACCATGACGGAGGAACAGAGTGGTCTCACTGCGGATGTGACGATCCCGATGGTGAGAATGGAGCAAGTGACCCATGTATACGTAACAGATCGGGAAGCTTCATTGGCGGTTGAGAATATCGATTTTTCCGTAAATACAGGGGAATTTGTCAGTTTAGTCGGTCCAAGCGGCTGCGGCAAAACGACGATCCTGTCTATGATCGCCGGGCTGCTGCGTCCAGCGGCAGGTCAAGTTATGTTGCAAGGTCAGCCGGTAAGTGGCCCGAGTCCTGAGGTCGGTTACATGTTGCAGCAGGATTATCTTTTCCCGTGGCGGACGATCATGGATAACGCATTGTTAGGTCTGGAACTAAGCAACAGAGTAGATGAAGCTGCGCGTGAGCGGACGCGATTATTGCTGGAAGGTATGGGTTTGGGAGGAAAGGAGCATTTGCATCCATCCCAGTTGTCTGGAGGAATGCGCCAGCGTGTGGCGCTGGTACGGACGCTGGCGACGAATCCGGGATTGCTGCTGCTGGATGAGCCGTTCTCCGCGCTGGATTATCAAACTAAGCTGCAGCTGGAGGACCTCGTTGTGCAAACCTTGCGCGAACGAAAGAAAACGGCGATTTTAGTCACGCACGATTTGGCCGAGGCCATTGCAGTCAGTGATCGGGTTATAGTGATGGGGCGAAATCCTGGTCATATCCGGCGTACTTTCGAGATTCCGGATTCCATTCGGGAAGCGCAGCCTTTTTATGCGCGCGAACAGCCGGGCTTTAATGAGCTATTTCATGAAATATGGCGGGAACTGGAGGCTTCGGGAGCAAAGGAGTGAGTTAACGTATGAAGAACGAAGCTGATCAGCCTGAGCAACGTTGGATTCAAGGACTGCATCAGACGTATTTGCGTAACAGGCGTATGCAACAGTGGTTAGTAACAGGTGTGCAGATAGCTATTTTGCTGCTTTTATTTGTATTGTGGGAAATTGCAGGTCGTTTGAAGTGGATTGATGTATTGTTGTTTAGCTATCCTAGCAAAATTTTCACTCAGATTGGCAAGGATGCGGTCAGCGGGGAATTATGGGGACATGTAGGTGTCACTGTTGGAGAAACGATGGCAGGTTTTTTGCTCGGTACTCTGCTCGGCACATTGCTCGCGGTACTTATTTGGTGGTCGCCGTTTTTATCAAGGGTACTTGATCCATATATGGTTGTGTTTAACAGTATGCCCAAGGTAGCGCTAGGGCCAATATTTATCGTCATGTTTGGGGCGGGTTTTACCGCGATTCTGATGACAACCCTCTCCATTACGGTTATCATTACGACCCTTGTGGTATACAACAGTTTTCAGGAAGTCGATCCCAATTTGGTCAAAGTGGTTCGCACGTTTGGAGGAACACGCCGGGATACGTTTCAAAAGGTGATTTTGCCTGCCTCCTTTCCCGCAATTGTCTCTACGCTGAAAGTGAATGTCGGCATGGCATGGGTTGGCGTGATTGTTGGTGAATTTTTGGTTGCTAAAAATGGCTTAGGTTATTTGATCATTTATGGTTTTCAGGTGTTCAATTTCACACTGGTCATGTCCAGTCTGTTGATCATTGCTGTCGTAGCTACATTGATGTACCAGGCAGTTGTGTATGTGGAGCACCGCTTGCTTTCAGGTCGCCCTCATCGGTAATTATTAAATTTCTGAATATTTGTGCAAAACGTGAAAATAAAGTACCATGAAAATGAAATACTTAATATTTATGAAAATGAGAAAACAGATTTCATCTAGAGGGGACAGAATTTTTTCATGGGCTTTCGTACGATTAAAACGGCTATTGCCGCATTAATGGCCGTACTTATTGCGGAGGGAGTAGGCATTCACGGAGCCACCTCGGCAGGGCTTTTAGCAATTTTGGGGGTGGATGTCACACGCAAGAGAAGTCTCCGCACCATTTCGGCGAGATTTTTTGCATCCGTCGTGGGACTTCTTTTTGCTTGTGTTTTGTTTGTGGTATTCGGATTCCATGATTGGGTGCTTGCATTATATATTTTAACGGCGTTTCCGGTCATTGTACGGGTGGGCTTTAAGGAAGGCATTGTCACGGGTTCGGTCGTGGTTTTCCGAGTATTCAGCGGCGGTGTGATTGATATGGAGGTACTGCTGACCCAGCTGGCTCTGCTGGTGATTGGGCTGGGTTCTGCGATGGTTGTCAATCTAGCTTATATGCCGCGTTCTGATAATACAATGCAACAAATCCGGCAGGAGGTGGATCGGACATTTTCTGTTATATTCAGAAATATGGCCAACACGCTGCGTAGTCCGGCATACATATGGGATGGCAAGGAAGTTATTGAAGCGGACAGCGTGATCACCAAAGGGGTCACTGAGGCGGGTCGTTCATTGGAAAATCAAATGCTTCGTCCCCAAGAAGGCTGGAATGTGTATTTTTATATGCGCAAAGAACAGCTGGATTCGATTCAAAACATGATGCAGTTGATCGCACAAATGTATCAGCACATGCCGCAGGCCAAGCTTCTAGCCGAGCTGTTCGACCAGCTTAGCAACGACGTTTTGGCTGGACATTATACAGGACAGACCGAGAAGCTGTTGGAGCAGGTTCGTGAAGAATTTAAAGCCATGGAGCTTCCCGCAACTCGGGAGGAATTTGAGATTCGTTCAGCATTATTGCAGCTTACACATGAGCTTCACCAGTATTTGAAAATCGCTAAAAAGGACAAGGCCCCTACTCCGGTGAAAAATTAGAGTAAGGACCTTGAGCGGCTACTATCCATGACGGACAGTAGCCTTTTCTTGTTCAGTAACGGCAGAATTCGGATGAGTGAAAGTCCGTTTATGCCGAATTCGATCTGTGATCCACAAGACAACGGTGATCAGGCAAGGGTAAAGCATGGCCCACCCGACAAAGGGGAAAACAACTGCCGTGGAAATGAAGGAAATCCAACTAATGGAAACTCCCCAACGACTCCCACGTAGGAGCTTGATTCCTGCTGCACAACCCCCTAGATAGGTCAGAATGAAGGTAGCGTTCGGCAATTGGATCAGGTTGGTGAGTGAAACAGCACCGCTACTGTACAACACCATAATGATCACGAAGCAGACGCTAAGAAAAGCAATGCCCCCGATGGGGGTATGGAAGCGTTGGGATAACACGCCCATCCAGCGAAAGGCCTGTCCTTGTCGAGATAAAGCATAAGCGACTCGTGAAGCGGCACCCACGTAAGCAATAATAGTAGCGGTGCAAATAAAGATCCCCGTCAAGCCCGCAATGATCGCACCCCATGGCCCGATAGCCCGACTAATCACCCATATGAGCGAAGCATCCGAACCCCCTGCAAGGTAACTTTGTGTGCCTACCGTAGCAAGCGCAGTAAGGAAATAAAGCAAACCCACAATGACGGCTGCAATGGTCACACCTCTAACGGCAGACCGCTCGGGATTGGTAAATTCCTCTGACATATGGGACACAGCCTCCCAGCCGATAAAGCACCAGAACAGAATCGCAGCTGCTTGGCCGACAGAAAGCCAGCCATGTGGAACAAACGGCGTGAAGTGAACAGTTTTCATCTGAGGGAGTGCTGCGGCGATAGCGAATATCAGGACGGCAACGATGGCTATAACGACGGCAATCTGAATACGTCCGGCAACCTTCATACCAATCCAGTTGATAACCAGGCCCACCGCCAGCATGGCAGCGGCCAACATTATGCGGCTTTCCTCTCCCCAGCCCATAGCTGCGGTCATATAGCCGGCTCCGGTAAGTGCGGCAACAGGGGCCCCAATTGGAACCGACATGAGAAAAAACCACCCGATATAAGCACCAGCACGTGGGGAAAAGGCCAACGTCACAAAATGCGATACCCCTCCCGCATTTGGGAATTTCGCGGATAGAAGTCCCATGGAAAGCGCCATTGGCAGAATGAGCAGGGTCATGAATCCCCATGCCAGCAACGATGCTGGACCCGCCATTTGGGCGGCAAGACCAGGCACAATCAATACCCCCGAACCCAATACAGCTCCGATATAGAGCGCAATGGCCTGTGGAAGACCAATAGTGGATTGAAGCTTATTTTCATTCGTCATGCAGAAAAGCCTTCTTTCTCTTGTTATTTTCTCCAGCTTATCAGATAATCAATCTATCGGAAAAACGGAATATTACGATTGCTTGCATCGGAAAAATCGATTGAAGGAGCGGATTATGGAATCGCGGCATTTGTTTACCTTTATAAATGTGGTGGAGGCAGGCAGTTTTACGCGAGCAGCGCGTATACTGGATTATGCACAGTCAAGTATTACTGCTCAAATTCAAACACTGGAGACGGAATTGGGTACGCCGCTGTTTGATCGCATTGGCAAGAAAATTATGCTGACCGATGCCGGACGACGCCTGCTGCCCTATGCGCAGGAAATTTCCAAGATGCATGCTATGGCCAAGGATGCGCTTCGTTCAGAAACAGAATTAGCAGGAACGCTAAAAATAGGAGCACCAGAGTCTCTGGCTGCTTTTCGTTTGCCGAGTCTGATCCGTGAGTACAGGGAGCGGTACCCAAAGGTTAAAATTGTACTTAAACCCGGCGAATGCTGGGAATTACGTGATTTGATCCGTTCCGGTGAATTGGATTTGGCTTTTTTGCTTCAACCTGAGACGGAGGATAGGGAACTGAATATCACCACGCTTATTCATGAGCCGATGGCGCTGGTGGCGCCACTGAAGCATTCGCTGGTTGCCTATACACAGGTAGAGCCTGCCGACTTGAAGGACGAAACCATTTTGCATACGGAGGCTGGATGTACGTACCGAATCCTTTTTGAGCAGTATTTGAACAAACACGGTATTTTTGCAGACCCTAGTCTGGAATTTTGGAGCATAGAAGCCATCAAGCAATGCGTCATGGCTGGACTGGGTATCGCGCTGCTTCCGCTGGTTACGGTACAAAATGAGCTGCGAGAAGGGAAAATGGCACGTCTAGCCTGGGATGACAGTGAACAGCAGGTGGCTACTCAGGTCGCTTATCACACGAAAAAGTGGAAATCGCCAGCTCTTAGCGAATTTTTACAGATCGTTGAGCAGTATGTAACACATTGGCGTGCATGAGTTCAAGCCATGGCGGCATATGCTTATACAAATAATATTTTTTCCTTTTCGCCTATTCACTCAACATTCGCCCACAACCTGCATACATATGTATGGAATGATTGATTGTATGGAGGAGGTTCAAGAATGGCATTAAGTCATAAAAATCGTAGAGAGATTATTACCAAAGCGATCTGTGGTAAAGGTCGCAGATTCTCTACCGTAACCCATACCGTAACTCCGCCGAATAATCCGACCAGTATTTTGGGGGCATGGATTATTAACCACCAGTATGAAGCTGTGGCGGCTGGAGACGGCATTGAGGTCATCGGGACGTATGATATCAATATTTGGTACTCATACGATAAAAACTCGCAGACCGATGTGGCTAAGGAAACGGTGTCGTACGTAGAAAATGTGCCGCTCTCGTATCTTGATCCGAAGCACCGGGCGTCTACAGTGGAAGTATCCGCCGAAGCTACACAGGAGCCAAGTTGCGTCGAGGCCAGTGTGTCTTCTGGAGGTGGCAGCGTAATGATCCGGGTCGAGCGGGAATTTGCGGTGGAGCTGGTGGCGGAAACGAAGATTGTTGTAGAAGTATTCCCGTATGGCAGCAGTGACGATTTTGACAAGGACTTTGATTTTGGAGCGGAAGAGGGGGACTATGAGGAGCTCGACCCCGACCTCATTGACGACGAGCTCTGACAGGAGTGACCAAAAAGAGGGCCACTTTACTCTTTGCGCCGGCTGATATTGCGCAGGGGGCAAAGGCCCTCCTTTTTTGTCGTTTGGATTGTTTAAGTCCGTACGTAGATCGGTAAGGGGGAGTTATGATGCGGCAACCGGGACAGGCGCTCAGACGTTTCAGACAGATGACGGACGATGAAAAAATGCGCAGATTGGAGCGCTCAGGTATTTCGGTTCGTTGGCTGGATGAGAGTACAGCAGATTTTGCGATCGGCTACGCGGTGCAAATCCATCAACTACGGGTGCTGGAAATCCGTAGACGTGCCCTCGAAGGTTCTACTAAGGTTAGTACATATGATCGGTCTGAACTAGATTATCAATCACCGCTCTATGTCCGGATGGAGCGGCTGGCTGTACGTGCGTTGTATACTCTCGGTTTGGACAGTGGTGAGGTAGTGCTAACGCCGCTGGGAGAACGTAATTGTCAGGTTCGCCATGTCTTGGCACAGCCATGGCTGAACGATAGACGTTTGGCCACGCTATATGAAGCTGCTGCTCGTGAAGAGGATGCTCCGGGAGAGGAACTTTCAGCGGAACGGGGCAGAGCGCGACTATTAATCGGAATGGATCCCGAATTTGTGCTGGTTCGTATGCCAGAGGAGAGGGTTGTTCCGGCCTCTCGATATTTGGGCCGATTAGGCGTAGCCGGCTGCGATGCCGTTACCCGCCGAGGACGAACGCTATACCCAGTCGCTGAGCTTCGTCCTGCACCAAGTGAAGATCCGGCCCGTCTGCTGAGGCACCTGCGCCAAGCTTTTGCGATAGCAGCTCGGCAGATAGATGACCATACGCTCATCTGGCAGGCGGGCGGAATGCCGCAACCGGGTTTTCCCTTGGGCGGACATCTGCATTTCAGCGGGGTTCCGCTAAATGGTGCCCTGCTCAGGGCACTAGATAACTATTTGGCGTTGCCTCTGGCGCTGCTGGAAGACAAGCGCTCGGCTCGGCGCAGACCGCATTATGGCAATTTGGGCGATTTTCGCCGTCAGTCTTATGGAGGCTTTGAATATCGAACACTGCCCAGTTTTCTAATCTCGCCACAGCTGGCGAAAGGTGTGATTGGGATGGCGTTTCTGATTGCTTCCCAATACTCACGTTTGCAGCGTAGGCCGCTGGGAGAAGAAGAGGCTCACAGAGCTTTTTATGAAGGGAATCAGGTTGTACTTAGAGAGTATATGGAGCCACTTATTTTAGATATGATTTCATTAGAGATCTTTTCTCAATATGAAGCTTATATAGCGCCACTGCTGGATAGCCTTCGCAAGGGAAAACAATGGGATGAAACACGGGATTTGCGCCCGTACTGGAAGCTTTCGTAAAATCAAGTGTCAACACCCGAGAGGGTTTCATGTTATCGACTGTCATTTTTGATATAATGAAAGATAATTATGAGTTTAAACGGAATGAAGTGTGGGGGTTAGGTAACGGTATGTCTAAATATACACCGATGATCGAGCAATATTTATCTATAAAAGAGCAGGCTAAAGACGCATTTTTGTTTTTCCGCCTGGGCGATTTTTACGAGATGTTTTTTGATGATGCGATTCTTGCATCCAAGGAGCTGGAAATTACACTGACTGGTCGTGAGGGTGGCGCCGCGGAGAAAATTCCGATGTGCGGCGTGCCTTATCATTCAGCAGAAAATTACATACAACGCCTCATTGAGAAGGGTTATAAGGTGGCCATCTGTGAACAAATGGAGGAAGCCTCAGCTACCAAGGGAATGGTACGGCGGGATATTGTCCGTGTTGTGACCCCGGGTACGGTCATGGAAGGCAAGGTGCTGGGTGATAAATCCAACAACTACATGGTATGTGTCACAGAGACGGACGGGATGCTGGCGCTGGCGGCATGCGACTTGTCGACAGGTGAACTCTATGTGACTTCCGTACCTGATTCGAAAGAATGGCTATTAGATGAAATTAACATTTATGAGCCGTCCGAAATGTTGGGAGATGGTCATTTGCTCGATTTCGTGACCTCTCGTATGTCCCCTGTTGGAAGGCGGGTTGTGTATACGGCGTGGGACAAATCCAAAGATGATCTGGTACGGGATCAATTTGGTGAAGCCACGTGGGCAAGGCTTACGGAGGAACGCAGACGGTGCGTATCGCGCCTGATTTCCTATTTAAATGAAACGCAAAAAAGATCGTTAGGTCAACTGACCCAAATCTCGGTCTATGAGCCTAATCATTTTATGATTCTGGATCCATTTACCCGCCGGAATCTGGAACTGGTGGAGACGGTGCGTGAACGCTCCAAGAAAGGCTCGTTGCTGTGGTTGCTGGATCGCACAGAGACATCCATGGGCGCACGTTTGTTGCGTCGTTGGATCGACAAGCCGCTGTTGAGTAGCAATTTAATTGAGGAACGGTTAGAAGCGGTAGACAAGCTATACCACCAGTTTATTTTCCGCGAGGATGTACGTGCTCAGCTTAAAGAGATTTACGACCTAGAGCGTTTGGTAGGACGGATCGCTTTTGGTAGTGCTAATGCACGAGATTTGATCGCCCTCAAGCTGTCTCTGGCCCAAATTCCGTCTTTACGCGAGCTGTGCGCTGAATCTCCGTCGAATACGCTGAGACGAATTGCACAAACATTGGACAGCTGTGCAGACCTGTGTACGCTGATTGAGGAAGCAGTGGCTGATGAACCCCCAATTTCCGTAAGAGATGGAGGGCTTATAAAGGAAGGCTACCATCAGCGTCTAGACGAACTGCGTGAGGCGAGTGTGAACGGTAAGCGTTGGATTGCTGAGCTGGAGGCCAAAGAACGAGTAGCAACCGGCATTCGGTCACTCAAAATCGGATACAACAAAGTATTTGGTTACTACATTGAGGTGACCAAATCCAATTTGGCTTCATTACCGGAAGGTCGATATGAACGCAAACAGACGTTGGCGAATGCTGAGCGGTATATCACACCAGAATTGAAGGAAAAGGAATCGCTAATTCTGGAAGCTGAGGATAAGATGGTGGATCTGGAGTACACGCTTTTCTCTGAGCTTCGCAGTAAACTGAACGCTGAAATTCCTCGCCTGCAAAAGCTGGCAGAGCAAGTTGCTGAAATTGACGTGTATCAGTCGCTGGCGACGGTTAGCGCGGAACGAGGGTTTGTAAAGCCTGAGCTGACAACAGGATATGATTTTGTAGTGGAACAGGGACGGCACCCCGTTGTGGAAGCCGTCATGAAAGATGGCGGCTTTATCGCCAACAACACAGTGTTGGAAGAAGCCGATGCGCATATTCTACTCATCACCGGTCCGAATATGGCTGGGAAAAGTACGTATATGCGTCAGGTTGCACTCATTGCGATTATGGCTCAAATTGGCTGCTTTGTCCCGGCTGCACGTGCTAAAGTGCCGATGCTGGATCGCATTTTCACACGGATCGGCGCAGCGGATGATCTCATTGGCGGACAGAGTACGTTTATGGTCGAAATGGCAGATATTCAAGTCATGACGGACAAGGCAACTCCACGAAGTCTGATTATAATTGATGAACTGGGACGAGGAACGTCCACCAGCGAAGGGATGGCAATTGCACAAGCGGTCATCGAATTTGTGCATGATACGATTGGCTGTAAGGCGCTGGTATCTACGCACTTCCATGAGCTGGCCCATTTGGAGCAAGGTCTGACTTCGCTGCGAAATTATTCCATGGCCGTGCAGGAAAGCGGCGATAAGGTGAATTTCCTACGCAAGCTCATACCGGGTGCGGCTAGTAGTAGCTATGGTATTTATTGTGCCCGACTTGCAGGTTTGCCTAATAACATTATTGAGCGAGCAAATGGTCTGCTGTATGGTTTTGAACAGGCGGCAGCTCAAGTAACGGCAGGCACCGAGACAGCAAGAGGAGCGAAGGAAGGGACTGATCTTCGTACAGTGCCAGGGACAGAAGAGATTTCTCCAATGTCCGCAAAATATGCGGACCAGACATTGCGAGCAAACGGAGAAACTGCACCACCAGTCCAGTCTGGATCACAGCAAGCTACCCTGGTAAAAGAAGATACTCTACAGATTGTGGAAGATTCAGGTGAGTTGGAGCATGCAGCTTCTGACGTGGTACAGCTGTCCATTTTCGGAGAGCAGGACCTTGCTCCCTCCAAGCCACACTCAGAGACGGTAGAAGCTAATCCGATCGTGCGCCAAATTTTGCGGAAGGTGAAAAATGCTGATGTCATGAATATGACACCCTTACAGGCGATGCAACTGTTAAATGAATTAAAGAATAAGGCCAATGGTCTGTAATTAAAATATACTAAATTATTTTTTTGCTTATTTTTCATCACACTTTGAAGTCAGGAGGAGGTTAAAAGGATGTCTAAAATTCGAGTGCTAGATGAGCATATTGCGAATCAGATTGCTGCCGGTGAGGTCGTGGAACGTCCAGCCTCCGTCGTGAAGGAGCTGGTGGAAAATGCGATTGATGCGGGCGGTACACGAGTGGACGTATGGGTAGAAGAGGGCGGCCTGCAAAGTATTCGGGTGACGGATAATGGCAGTGGGATAGAGCCTGAGGACGTGGAAACGGCATTTTATCGACATGCGACAAGCAAAATCGGACATGGCCGAGACTTGTTCCAGATCACAAGTCTCGGCTTCCGGGGAGAGGCATTGCCAAGTATAGCGGCTGTCTCAAAAGTAGAGCTACTCACAGCAGCAGGAGATGACGGCCGTGCCCGTAAATTGGTGATTGAGGGCGGTAAACTGATGCTTCACGAGAATGCTGCTGGAAGGCAGGGGACGGATTTTACCGTACGCGATCTGTTTTATAATACACCTGCACGGCTAAAATATATGAAAACGATCCAGACGGAATTGGGACACATTTCGGATGTATTGTATCGAATGGCGCTTTCGCACCCAGAAGTGGCCTTTACATTGCGGCATAATGGTAATACATTGTTGCAAACGCTGGGCAATGGTGATTTGCTCCAAGTGATTGCTGCTATTTACGGAACTTCTGCGGCGAAATCAATGTTGATGGTGGAAGGAGAGAGCCTTGATTACCGAATTAGCGGCTATGTCAGTCGCCCAGAGTGGACCAGATCGAATCGAAATGCAATCTCGACAGTAGTGAATGGACGATTTGTGCGGAGCTATGGGCTCAATCAGGCACTGCTCAAGGCGTATCATACTTTGTTGCCGATTAATCGTTATCCGCTGGCTGTGATCCAACTGGACATGCATCCTTCTTTGGTGGATGTTAATGTCCATCCAGCCAAGCTGGAGGTGAGGTTCAGTAAAGAAGCTGAACTGTTTCAGCTGGTTGAAGATTCGGTAAAAGCTGTTTTAGGGCAGCAAGTGCTGATTCCAAAGGCAGTCAAACGCGAAATTGGCGGCAAGGATAGCGGCTCATTTGTGCAGGAGCAGTTTCATTTCTCGAAAGGAAATAGTGCAAAAGTAGATACTTCTACAGATAATATAAGCAGTAATGAAGAGAGTAAGAAGTTTAGCTATGAACATGAGCAACTTCCGAATAGGGGGAGCCATTCCGTCATTGGACAGGCCAACACTCTCGCTCGTCAAAGTATCAGTGATGATGAGCTGGATGCAGATTTTGTGGAAGAAAACAACGAGGGTGATGTTAGAGGAGGCGTGTCGCTTCCTGATGGGACGACTACTCGGATATCCACAGGAGATCATGCCGAAACAGATGTCTCTTCCTCGTACAGCGAAGGGATACAGGAAACGGCTGCTTCTGCTACTTACCGTCCTGCTGTTTCACCAATTGCAGACAACACTACTAAATTCACGGATCAGAAGCCGCGCCAGGAGCATCTAAATACAGAGCAATTGACAGCGTTGTCGGGGGCAGCCCCTGAGGTGCCTACTTTTCCTGAGCTGAATTTAATCGGTCAGCACCATGGGACCTATCTGATTGCGCAGAATGACCAGGGCTTGTATTTAATTGATCAGCATGCCGCCCATGAGCGGGTCAATTACGAATTTTATTACGAAAAATTTGGCAATCCTGAATCAGTATCACAGGAGTTGTTACTGCCAATTACATTGGAATTTACGCCTTCCGAGACGGAAAAATTGAAAACGAGGTTGCACTGGTTTGAACAGGCGGGGGTGTATTTGGAGCATTTTGGCGGGCAAACCTTCCGTGTCAGCTCATATCCGTACTGGCTCCCCAAAGGAGAAGAAGCGGATGTCATTGAGGAAATGGCCGGATGGGTACTGGAGGAAAAAGCCATTGATCTTGCTAAACTGCGGGAAGCAGCCTCAATCATGTGCTCCTGCCGGGCTTCGATTAAGGCAAATCAGAAGCTGACTGACCGACAGGCTTCCGTGCTGCTAGAGCGTTTGGCAGCCTGCAAACAACCCTATACCTGCCCCCATGGGCGCCCCATCGTTGTTTCCTTTTCCACATATGATCTGGAGAAGCTGTTTAAAAGAGTAATGTAAGGGAGTATAAATATGTTGCAGGATTGGGAAAACCGTGAAGAAGAAAAGCAGATGATGCTTCGTGAGAAGCAAGCTGAATTACTGGTCACGACAGGAGATTCTCCCTCGGACGAGGTTGTGGAGCGCGCAAAGTTGCTTGCAGCCGAGCTTGGGGTGCTGTACGCTCCACGTCGCGGCATATCAGTAGCTAAGCTAATCGCTGCTCACAGAGTCCGTCAGGCTCTGGTGCTGGTGCAGGGCGGGGTGAGGCTGATTGGCCCGGAACAATCACCGATGATTTTTCATCCAAGCATGGGATTCATTCGAGCTAAAAGGGTATTAAAGGGCGAGGCTGATCCGATGTTGACGGCTGCCCGACTTGCCCCGGGTGATACCGTGCTCGATTGCACGGCAGGGCTCGGTACGGATTCTCTTCTATTCTCGATTGGAACGGGAAGCTCTGGACAAGTTACAGCTGTGGAGAGTTCCTTCCCTGTCTATGCATTAATCAAGGATGGGATGAGGCATTACCGTTCCGGTAACGCTGTAGTGGATAAAGCCTTTTCAGACATTGACGTTCGTTATGGTCATCATCTGGACTATTTGCGTAGCTTGCCGAATCGAAGTGTAGATATTATTTATTTTGACCCGATGTTCCGTGATCCGTTGCTTGATTCCAGTGCAATCGGTCCATTGAGAGGATTGGCTAATCCAGATGCGTTGAATGAAGAAAGTATTGCTCATGCGAAAAGGGTTGCACGAAAAACAATTGTATTGAAAGAAAAAAGGGGTAGCGGAGAGTTTGCCCGCCTCGGCTTCCGTGTGGAGCAACGGGGCACAACGAAAACAGTGTACGGAGTGATTGATATTGACAGTGGCATCTAAGCCTAAACTACTTGTTCTTGTTGGCCCGACTGCGGTTGGCAAGACGAAACTAAGCATCGAAATGGCTCGACAATTTGACGCGGAAATTATTTCCGGGGATTCCATGCAGGTATACCGTCATATGGACATTGGAACTGCCAAAATTTCCGAACAGGAAATGAAAGGAATCAAGCACCATTTAATCGATATTCATGAGCCTGAATACCCATATTCAGTAGCCCAATTTCAGGAAGACTGTCGTCGTCTCATACCTGATATTCAATCTAGGGGAAAGCTACCTTTCATCGTAGGCGGAACGGGTTTGTATGTAGAATCGGTTTGCTATGAATACCAGTTTTCTGAGGTAGGGGCTGATGAAGCTTTTCGCCAGGAACAGCTTGACTATGCCGATCAGTTTGGGGCCGAAGCGCTTCATGCGCGACTAAAGGCAGTTGATCCCGAAAGTGCACTTCGTCTGCATCCTAATGATCGTCGTCGAGTCGTGAGAGCGCTGGAAATTTACCATGTTAGCGGAACAACACTTAGCTCTCAACTTGCCAGTCAAAAAAAGGAATCTCCCTACCAACTCTGCATCGTAGGTTTGACAATGGATAGGCAAATGCTATATAAACGTATTGAAGACCGAATTGACGGGATGCTCGATCAAGGGCTTGTTGCTGAGGTAACCTCCTTAATGGAACGGGGAGTGCGAAGCGATGCCATCTCCATGCAAGGTCTAGGCTATAAAGAGATATCCTCCTACCTGCGGGGAGAGGTGTCTTTGGAGGAGGCGGTGACTTGGCTAAAACGGGATACGCGCCATTTTGCGAAGCGACAGCTCTCGTGGTTTCGCCATATGAAGGATATCCAGTGGGTAGATGTCACTGATTTCGAAAATTTTTCTGCTCATGTAGCCCGAATACACGAAATTATAGCAGGAAAGTTCCGGACAGACCTTGAATATACATCAAAACAATCCAAATGATTATTGGGGGTACGGCTAAAATGAACAAGTCTATTAATATCCAAGATACGTTTCTGAACCAATTGCGCAAGGATTCTATACCTGTAACGGTATACCTCATCAATGGATTCCAGGTGCGAGGAACGATTAAAGCATTTGACAATTTTACAATTGTTATCGATTCGGATGGAAAGCAACAGCTGATCTACAAGCATGCCATCTCCACCTTTACACCGCAACGCAACGTATCGCTTGTACAACAAGATAACGCTAGCGATAACTGATTACGGCTGGACGGCCGCCCGGGTAATGAAACTTTTCAGGCGTCCGTCTCGTCTAACTGTATAGGAATGTGACCGGGAGCAACCTGATCAGGGTTGTTCTTTTCATTCCGTTTACTTTCATGCTGCCGACAGCTAGCTCTAAGCTTAGGCTCGGTGACATAATGATTATTCGCGAAAGGGAGTCAGGGGAATGCCAAACGATTCATTGTCCAGATCCGGCAATCGCAATAGAAACACATCTAAAGAGAAGCCGAAGGGCAAGAAAAAGAAAATAACAGGTAAGCGAGTTGGGTGGACGCTGTTTATTACAGCAGCATTAGCCATATTTTGCGCACTTGGTGGTTATTTATTTGTCATGGTTAATGGCGAAAAAATCTACAAAGCCAACAAGGACAAAATTACAGTGAACGAGACATCAAAGGTGTATGACCGCAACGGTGTGCTCATGGGTGAGCTGTCTGTGCAAAAAAGTGACCCAGTGAAAAGTGAAGAAATTCCACCGTTGCTCAAAAAAGCTTTTATCGCAACTGAGGATAAGCGTTTTATGGAGCATCAAGGAGTTGATATTTGGTCTATCGGTCGGGCGGCAGTGAAGGATATCGTTGCTCGTTCTGCGGTGGAGGGCGGCAGTACGCTGACTCAGCAGTTGGCCAAAAACTTGTTTTTGACACGTGACAAAACCTTTTTCCGTAAAGCGACAGAGGTATCCATCGCAATGGCGCTGGAGCGGAATTTGACTAAAGATGAAATTATTACGTTATATCTGAATCGGATTTGGTTTGGACGCTCATATTCTGGAATTAAGGCAGCGTCGGAAGGCTATTTTGGTGTGTCAGACTTAAACGAATTAAAGTTGTGGCAAGTCGCTACACTAGCAGCAATTCCGAAAGGGCCATCCAAGTATAATCCGATCAGTAACCCGGAAAACTCAAAGGCCCGGCGTGCAGTGGTTCTCCAGCTGATGTTTGAGCAGGGAATGATTGGCAAGCAGGAAATGGAAGAAGCCAAGGCTATAAATTACGATTACAAACAACCGGAAAAAGTGCAAAAGTATCAAAATTTTATGGAATATGTCATGGATGAGGCAGAGGATGCCTTGCCAGGAGTCAGCGGCAATGATCTGATTATTGGTGGTTATAAAATTCATACGACAATGGATGCTCAGGCTCAAAATGCGCTGGACCAAGCGATGGCAGATGATGATATGTTCGAAAAGAGTCCAGACGATCAGCCTGTTCAAGCCTCTATGGTTATTATTAACAACCAAACAGGTGGTATTGCCGCGATGGCACCCGGACGGGATTACAAAAAGGGAACCTTCAATCGTGCGACACAGAGCCGCAGACAGCCAGGATCGGCCTTTAAGCCGCTTGTAGCCTATGCGCCAGCTCTTGAATCCGGTAAATTTACGATAGATACTCCTTTGAGTAACGAACGGCAGAGCTTTAACGGATACAGTCCGAAAAACTTGCATGGTTACTCTTCGACCATCAGCATGATCGATGCCATTACGAAGTCTGAAAATATACCACCTGTATGGTTGTTGAACCAAATCGGTGTGGAAAAAGGGGTTCAATTCGCCGAGAGCGTAGGCATACCGATGGACAAAAATGATCACTCGCTTGCTATCGCATTGGGGGGGTTAAGCAAAGGAACAAATACCCTCGAAATGGCGCAGGCCTATAGCGCTTTTGCCAATAAGGGACAATTCCAAAAGGCTTACTCCATTAAGCAAATTAACAATAGTGATGATCAAGTGGTTTATACTCATAATGAGGAATCCAAATCTGTTATGAGTGAGAAAACGGCTTATGAAATGACAAAAATGATGCAAAATGTGGTCAATAGCGGTACAGGTCGCAAAGCACGTATTGACTGGCCTGTAGCTGGTAAAACGGGTACGACCCAAAGTGGAATCAGCGGCAACAGTGGTAACCGGGACATTTGGTTTGTCGGTTATACGCCGGAATATACCGGAGCGGTATGGATGGGGTATGACAAGCCGGACAGTAAGCATATGTTGAGAAACTACAGTGGACAGTCGGCAGCCTTCTTCGGAAGGGTCATGGGTGAAGCTCTCAAGGGGCATCCGGTAACGCAATTTAGCGAGCCGAAGGGATATGAACCACCGGTTGAAGAGAAGCCAGAAGAGCCGGTTCAGGCCACCGCTCCTAGCGGACTGAGCGGGTCTTATAGTCAGGATACCCAAATTGTATCGTTGTCTTGGAATGCGGCAGAGGGAGACAATGTACAATACCGTGTTTATCGTAAAGAGTCTTCCGAAGGAAGCTTCCGGACGATTATGGAGGCGATGAGAGGCACGAGTGGTGAAGATACGTCTCCTGTAGCTGGAAAAACGTATCAATACTATGTCGTAGCTTATGGAGCGGATGGTAAAGAATCCGCAGCTTCCAATACGATTAGTGTAGAAATTCCGGCAGAGACTACTCCGATAGATCCGCAGCCAGGAAACGATCCTAATCAGGATGAAACCGTACCGGATAATGGCGAGAATATAGACGGTCAGAACGGCACAGACCAGGGGAATACGATTCCTGGAGGTACTGATAACGGTACTGGTACTGACCAAGTTCCAACGTCTCCTGGAGGTAACAATGGAAATGGTACTGGAGGCACAGGCAACAGTAACGACAATTTTGGGAACGGAAACGATACAAATACGGGGAATGGTCAGACGACTACACCGGATTCAGGTATAACTGATGAAAATACTATGACCAATCCAGAAAATACAGATGCATCTACCACAGGTGCTATTATGGATGGAAGTCAGGAAGGCACATCCAACGGTCATTCAAACTCCAATCGTGGACGTCACAACCGGGATTAGCAAATATGTTTTATGTAAGATGATAGTGGCTTCA
Organism: Paenibacillus polymyxa M1; assembly: GCF_000237325.1. NCBI lineage: Bacteria > Bacillati > Bacillota > Bacilli > Caryophanales > Paenibacillaceae > Paenibacillus > Paenibacillus polymyxa. Next base: position 3,265,492 of record NC_017542.1, on the reverse strand, counting down.
AATCAAAGGTATTTTCGGACTGTTTTGACAGTCTGAAAATACCTTTTTTGCTGTAATACAGGGGTTATTTTTGAGTGTACAGTTTAAATATGGTAAGCTGGTTTTACCAATGTTGGAGAGGAACATCATTTATGAAGCGCAAATTCGGAGACCGGGCCAACTGGCGCAGAATCACCAATCGCAAGTTTGCTTGCCGGTATGTAGAAAGTGATGCGTTTACAGGATATGTGACCCTGTATACTATTTTGAGTCTCAAGGAGCCATTATGGAAAAGTTATGGTGGTCATACGTTTTGCATAGCCGATAAAGGTTATTCCTGGTTACAATATTATCCCAAAGGTAAGCATTATGTGGTGACTGCTATGTTTGACAATCGAGAGCAAATCGTTGAATGGTACATTGACACCTGCCGAAATCAAGGAGTAACCGATCAAGGAGTTCCTTGGTTTGATGATTTGTATTTGGATGTGGTCGTGCTTAAAAACGGTGAAATCTTTCTGGTGGATGAGGATGAACTGGAGGAGGCGCTACAACGAGGGCATATTTCTACGCAAGAAGCAGAATTGGCTAACCGAACGGCGGCTGACTTGTTACATCAGATCGATGCTCATATGTTCCCCTATTTTAAAATGTCGCTGAAACACCGGGCTGAATGGTTTCACAACGGTGATTTCAAGAGAGAACGGTGAAATTTTTGCAGTGGATTAAAAGCACTGGGCCCCAACTTCATGAGCCAAAAAGCAGGCAAAGTCGCAATGGGAAAATATTTATGGTATCGAAGCGTTTCATACTTGGTTTGATGATTTTCATTTTGGTCGGATTCGTATGGGCAGGTATCCGAGTATGGAATATGAATACAGCTGCCTCTACCAATCCACTCCAGCATGCACAAATTGGTATCGTACTAGGTGCCTCTATGTGGGGAGCTGAACCCAGTCCTGGTTTAAAAGAAAGATTAGAAGAAGCCTTGTGGTTATATCGCAACGGGACGGTGCAGCGACTAATTGTAAGTGGAGGACTGGATCAACCTGATTTTCCGTACACGGAGGCCGAGGGGATGCAACGCTACTTGGTAGATAGAGGAGTTCCTGTACAGCATATTCTATTAGAAAACCAGGCGACCAGTACTTACGAAAATCTGCTCTACAGCCAGCGTATCATGAAGGAATATGACTGGAACTCCACCGTAATCATCACACATAGCTATCATGGACCTCGGGCGATGGAGATTGCTCAATTTTTGAATTTTGATCATCCTCAGATGGCTCTGACCGAATCCAAAGTGCTGAATATGCCAATCCATCAATCAAGAGAAGTGTTGGCTTACGCTAAATGGACGCTGCAACGGTGGTGGATCAGTGCTCAAACTTGGATTGCCTGAATTGAGGGAAGGCTTAGTGCACGTTCTCGTTGCTTTTATGCTAATAAGGACATGCTGGACCGAATACATTAATAGGGTAAGCTGTGCCTGAAGAAATGTTGAGGTGATGGATGCATGAACGGACGGGGAATCGCCGCGGGCAAGCGGTCGGAGGAGAGACCTTCCAGACAAATCAATGTCGTCCTGCGTAGCCCGGAGCCGATCGCTTCGGTGACTGTGGACGAGACGGAAGCAGTGGCTTCGACCAAGTCGCAGGCGCTACCACAGTATCTCAGTCTTTATCAGGAAATTCAGAAAGAACTCGATCATCTCGTCGGCTTGGATAACATCAAAGAGCTGGTATTTGAGGTATATGCCTTTTTACAAATCGCCCACATGCGCACTGATGCAGGTCTGTTGAGCAACGCACACGTATATCACATGATTTTCAAAGGAAATCCAGGTACGGGGAAAACGACAGTAGCCCGCATTATCGCTAAAATGCTGCAAAAAATGGGGGTGCTGAGTAAGGGCCATCTGATTGAGGTGGAGAGGGCTGATTTGGTAGGTGAGTATATCGGCCACACTGCACAAAAAACGCGGGACCTGGTAAAGAAATCTCTTGGCGGCGTGCTGTTCATTGATGAGGCTTACAGTTTAGCACGCGGAGGGGAAAAGGATTTTGGAAAAGAAGCGATTGATACCCTGGTAAAGGCCATGGAAGACCAAAAAAATCAATTTATTTTGATCCTCGCAGGGTATTCGGGAGAAATGGACTTTTTTTTACGGACAAATCCTGGTCTTCCTTCTCGTTTTCCAATCCAGTTGGATTTTCCTGACTACACTGTGGATCAGCTCATTCAAATTTCGGAATTGATGGCTAAGGAAAGGGATTATATTCTCATGCCTCAGTCTATACTCAAAATGAAGGAGCATTTGCTAAATGAGCGAAATGACAGTCTCCATGCATTTAGTAATGCACGTTATGTTCGTAATGTGATTGAAAAAGCGATTCGACACCAAGCTGTCAGGCTGCTTAATCAGTACAGGAGCGGGCAACCCGGTAAGCAGGAGTTGATGACGTTGCGACCAGAGGATTTGAAAATGGACAAAAGATAGGCGATAATAGGAATCTGAATCATATCGAATTGTATGACATCGAACGAGGGCCGGCCTGACATCAGGTCGGTTTCTGTTCGAGAGTTGACATGAAAATAAAGGAGCAAACAATATGGCGAACTCCACTCATGATACACAAACCGAAATGCAGGATAAGGCGGTACTGGTCAGTCTAATTACGGATGAAGTCAAACGATCTGGCATCAATACAGAATATTCGTTGGAAGAACTGGTGAAGCTGGCTGAAACAGCGGGAGTTGAAGTCCTAAGCGTCCTCACACAAAATAGGGAATCCAAAGACTCAAAATGGTTTATTGGCAAAGGAAAAGTAGATGAATTGCGTGCAGTTGCTGAAGAATTGGGAGCGAATACAGCTATTTTTGATCAGGAGCTCTCGGGAGCTCAAGTACGAAATCTGGAAGAGAGCCTGGATCTCAAAATAATTGACCGAACACAGTTAATTCTGGACATATTTGCTCAGCGTGCAAAAACACGGGAAGGTATTATCCAGGTTGAACTGGCGCAGTTGTCATACTTACTCCCTCGACTGTCTGGACACGGTAAAAACCTTTCACGGCTCGGTGGCGGAATCGGAACACGTGGTCCTGGTGAAAGCAAGCTCGAGACGGACCGTCGTCACATTCGTGACCGAATTAGTGATCTGAAACGCCAACTTGAGGAAGTGACGCGTCATCGGTATTTACACAGGGAGCGCAGACAAAAGGCTGGCATCGTTCAGGTGGCACTTGTTGGCTATACGAATGCCGGGAAATCAACACTGTTGAAGCAACTGACAGCTGCCGATGTATATATTGAGAACCAACTGTTTGCAACGCTCGACCCTACCTCCAGAACAATGGAATTGCCGAGTGGCAAAGAAGTTATTCTCACAGATACAGTAGGATTTATTCAAAATCTGCCTCATGATTTGGTAGCCTCTTTCCGGGCCACTTTGGAAGAGGCCAATGAGGCCCATCTCATTTTACATGTCGTGGACGCCTCTTCAGACATGCGTGACGAACAAATGAAAGTTGTAGAGTCAATTCTGCAACAGCTTGGGGCTGCGGACAAGCCTCAGATTGTATTGTTTAACAAAAAAGATGCTTGCACCCCTGAACAATTGGAAATGCTTCCTTCCGGGGAAGGCTATTTGAAAATCAGTGCATTTGATGAAGCGGATTTGCTACGCATTCGCGAACTGGTTCAGGAGCATCTGAGCGGTGACACACTGAGATTCCGTATTCCTGCGGAACGTGGGGATTTAACATCTGTGCTTTATCGAATTGGAGATGTACTGCTGACAGAGTATGATGGCAATGATGTCATTTATGAGGTAGAAATTCAAAGAGGCGAATACGAAAAGTATGGTCATGCTCTCAGTGAGTTCACAGAAAGTTAACATCTAATGACGTTTTTGGGTCAATAAGATCATAATGCTTATCGTTCCAAATGGAACAACAATATAACATGATTAGCCTAAGGCTGCGGAAGAGAGAGGGTCAAGAAGGTAAATGGTAGTTTTTAGTCCGGAAATTCAGCAAATTCAGGAAACGGTAGAACATAAAATACAAGAACGTATACAGCACATAGATCATATTGTAGATGCAAATCAGTGGAAGGTCATTCAGGCCTTCCAGCGCAAGCAAGTGAGCGATTTTCATTTTGCAGGTTCAACGGGATATGCTTACAATGACCGGGGGCGTGAAGTGCTGGAAGAAGTCTATGCAGATGTGTTCGGTGCGGAGGCAGCGTTGGTGCGTCCGCATTTTGCCTCGGGAACGCATACCATCGCCACGGCTTTATTTGGTGTGCTGCGACCAGGGGATGAGTTGTTATACATTACAGGGCGACCATATGATACCTTACACAAAGTGATTGGTAAGCCCGGCGACGGAACAGGATCATTGCAGGACTTTGGTGTTACTTATGGAGAGACAGCGCTGACAGCAGAAGGTAAAGTGGACTGGAAAGCGGTGGAGTCCGCAATCCATGACAATACCAAAGTGATTGGTATCCAGCGCTCACGCGGCTATGATTGGAGAGCTTCCTTTAGTGTGGCAGATATTGAAGAAATGACGGCACGAGTGAAAAAGATAAAGCCTGACGTAATTGTCTTTGTAGACAATTGCTACGGGGAATTTACTGAGAAGCTGGAACCTACTCAGGTCGGTGTTGATTTGATGGCAGGTTCGTTGATTAAAAATCCCGGTGGTGGCATTGCAGAAACGGGTGGATATATCTGCGGCAAACATCAATATGTAGAGCTGGCATCCTACCGATTAACAGCACCCGGTATCGGGGGAGAAGTAGGAGCGATGCTAGGTACTACACGAGGCATATACCAGGGACTATTCCTTGCTCCTACATTGGTGGGGCAAGCGGTTAAAGGAAGTATATTCGCAGCTGCAGTCTTTGAGGAAATGGGTTTTGAGACCAAACCGGCCTGGCATGAAGAGCGTACGGATTTGATTCAGGCCATTTCTTTTAGCGGAGCAGAACATCTAATTGCTTTTGTACAGGGCATTCAGCGCGCAGCCGCCGTGGATAGCCATGTGGTGCCAGAGCCGTGGGATATGCCGGGTTATGAGCATCCGGTTATTATGGCAGCAGGTACATTCATACAAGGTGGAAGTTTGGAATTATCCGCAGATGCTCCGATTCGAGAGCCTTATATTGGTTACATGCAAGGGGGCTTAACCTACTCTCATGTCAAATATGGAGTACTTATGGCTCTGCAAACGATGAAAGAACGTAAATTATTGTGAGTTTTTCTAACATATCATTGACACTTTGCATCAGCTAAATGTACAATAAGGTGAATAATAGATCACTGGAAGGTTGATGACAAATGGGCGACGAAATTCGCAGAAATATGGCCTTGTTTCCAATAGGTATTGTCATGAAGCTAACGGACTTGTCAGCACGTCAGATTCGTTATTATGAGCAGCATAATTTGATAGTTCCTGCCCGTACATCAGGTAACCAACGACTTTTTTCATTTAATGATGTAGAGCGTCTGCTCGAAATTAAGGCGTTGATCGAGAAGGGTGTAAACATTGCAGGAATTAAACAAGTCATGAATCCGGTTACCAAGGAATCGGAGGAAGCTACAGTTATTACTGCAGATACGGAAGTCAAACGCCGTGAAATGTCCGACACTCAGCTTCATCGTTTGTTGAAGCAACAACTTGTTGCAGGCAAAAGACCAGGACAGGTATCTTTGATCCAAGGCGAATTATCACGGTTTTTCAACAAAAGATAATGCTGTGGCTTACCTTTTGGCATAAGTTTATTCTACTTAAAAACGGTCTCATCATTTAAGTCATTTATGATACAGCCGATTTGCATATAGTCGTTACAGAAAGGGAGAGGTTAGTGTGAGTTATACCAGAGAAGATATCATTAGGATTGCGAAAGAAGAAAATGTTCGTTTTATTCGTTTGCAGTTTACAGATTTGCTGGGCACCATTAAGAACGTTGAAATTCCTGTTAGCCAGCTGGAAAAAGCTTTGGATAACAAAATGATGTTTGACGGTTCTTCCATAGAAGGCTATGTACGTATCGAAGAATCTGACATGTACTTATATCCAGATTTGGACACTTGGGTTGTATTCCCATGGGTAACCTCAGATCGTGTAGCTCGTTTGATCTGCGATATTTACAAGCCAGACGGCTCTCCATTTGCAGGTGACCCGCGGGGGATCTTGAAACGTGTACTTAAGGAAGCTGAAGAAATGGGATACACTTCGATGAATGTCGGACCAGAACCTGAATTCTTCTTGTTCAAAACCGATGAAAAAGGCGATCCAACCACAGAACTGAATGACCAAGGCGGATATTTTGACCTGGCTCCAATGGATCTGGGTGAGAACTGCCGTCGTGAAATTGTTCTTAAGCTTGAAGAGATGGGCTTCGAAATTGAAGCATCCCACCATGAGGTCGCACCTGGTCAGCATGAGATTGACTTTAAATATGCAGATGCAGTTAAAGCTGCCGATCAGATTCAAACGTTCAAGCTCGTTGTTAAGACCATTGCTCGTCAGCATGGTTTGCATGCAACCTTTATGCCAAAACCTTTGTTCGGCGTGAATGGTTCCGGTATGCACTGCAACCAATCGTTGTTTAAGGACAATGAAAACGTATTTTATGATGAGACGGATGAACTCGGATTAAGCCAGACAGCTCGCCACTATATGGCAGGTATTCTTAAACATGCACGTGCAATGGCAGCGATCACGAATCCAACAGTAAATTCCTACAAACGTCTCGTACCAGGTTATGAAGCGCCTTGTTATGTTGCTTGGTCTGCAAGCAATCGGAGTCCGATGATTCGGATCCCCGCATCTCGTGGCCTGAGCACTCGCGTCGAAGTTCGGAACCCTGACCCGGCAGCGAATCCTTATCTAGCCTTGGCTGTAATGCTGAGAGCAGGTTTGGATGGTATCAAACGTCAGATGGCTTTGCCAGCCCCAATCGATCGCAACATCTACGTGATGTCCGAGGAAGAGCGAATTGAAGAAGGCATTCCTAGTCTGCCTGCAGACCTGAAAGAAGCTCTGTCTGAGCTTATTCGGAGCGAGGTGATCTCTGACGCACTGGGTGATCATGCTCTGGCTTACTTCTATGAGCTTAAGGAAATTGAATGGGATATGTACAGAACACAGGTTCACCAGTGGGAACGTGATCAATATCTGACGCTTTATTAATAGATAAAAACCTGTGAGTATGCGGTTTTTTTGGGAGTTGTAATGGGGGACGTTTCAGAGGAGTTTATTAATTCTTCTGGGGTGTCCCCCAAATGTCCCCCGACTTAAAATTGTTTGAGTCGAGAATTTTGCTTGTGTATTCCTCATATCTGTCTATGTTACGTTTCTCTAACTTTTTAGAAATGTGTGCGTATACATCAGATGTAATCTGCACACTACCATGACCAAGCTGCTCCTGGACAAACTTTATATCGGCTCCAGCTTCAAGCATGAGCACTGCGTAAGTGTGACGAAGAGAATGGATACGTAAAACTCCATCGAGACTAGCGCGCTTCAAGATACGCTTAAATGCGTTAAATAGTGTTGACTTCGGCATAGGACGTCCGTCATTTCTACATAGAACGAGATTTAAATCATGTCGGTACATTGTTTCTCCGAGATTAATTTTATTCTGGTTCTGCCAACTAGCATGATACTTTAGATCGTTGATTAGAGATGTACTTACACTGATTGTTCGTTTTGATTTGAATGTTTTTGTTTCCCCGAATAGCTCGTCCTCGTTATCAGGTTGGAAATCCAAAGTTTCATTAATGTGAATTTTTTTCTCCTTAAAATTAATATCAGACCACTTTAAAGCAGCGGCTTCACCTTTACGCATGCCAGTCTCCAACAGCACTTTGAAAAATATCCAGTATATATAACCATATCCTCTTGCTGTATAAAGAAAACGAGGAATATCCTCAGAATCAATGAAATCAATAGTTTTTTGTTTCCTCTCTCCCTTAATAATTGATCCTATGCAAGGATTACGTTCTAACTTTCCTTGAATTACTGCGAGTTCTAAAGCACTGTAAACTGTTGAGTTAATTATTTCGACTGTTCTTCGGCTTAAGCCTTTTTCTAAACAAGCATCTAAAAATTTTTGGTACATATCTGGTTTTAAATCTTTTATCATTAATTGTTTAAAATAAGGCTTAATGTGTGTTTTTAGATTGTTCATATGTTGTTTAAGTGTGTTTTTTCTAACATCTCCTTTTTTATAGTTGATGATCCAACTTTCTATATAATCGACGAGAGGCATGTCAATCTGTTCGTAACCTTGTTTTATTCTCTTTAAAAATTCTGCTGCAGCTAACTCTGCTTCCGGTTTTGTACGGAATCCCCGTTCTGACTTCTCCTTTTGTTGCTGTGTAAACGGATCGGTGTACTTTAACCGATACCGCCAACCACTCTTTAATCTTTTAAAGTTTGCCATGATTATTCCTCCAATAGAACAAATGTTCCGTTTTTTGTGTATGTGAAACCGCCTCGCAGCGGTGAAAGCGCAAAGTGAATATTTAGGAAAGCTATTTCATTCAAAACAATTAATCTTTTTTGTTCTTTTTAGCATCCCAGAACATAGCTTCCATGACCCGTTTAATTTTTTCTTTGTCGTCTTCTGAGATTGGTACGCCATCGAACATTACCGGCGCATCTTCTTCAAGTATTGTTTTAAAATCCCGAATGTCCTTTGACGTGGCCCACTCTGGATATTGGCGATCATCTTTTTCGGCTTCTGTACGGCCAAGAAGGTAATCTACGGTTACATCAAAATACTCGGCTAATTTTGAAGCTACCTCAGTATTTAAAGTTCGGCTTCCTTTTTCGATATTGTATAGAAATTGAGGGGTAATTCCTAAAAATTCAGCTACTTGTACTCCTGATTTCTTTTGTGATTTTCTAATCTCTCTTATCCGGTTAGGATAACTAGACATGTCCTGTGACCGCTCCTTTTAAACTAATTGATGAATTAATGATATCAACAAATAGATTAAAATACAAACAGCAAATAGATTAAAAAGAAGCAAATAGGCGAAAAATTGAGCATATATATTAAACTATATGGATAATAATCTAAAATGCTTCTATTTGAATCTATTTGATTAATTTTACGTTTGATTTAATTAATCAAATGGATTAATATTATTTCAACGGAGGTGATGAAATGAAGGTTTCTGAACAAATGAGGCCACTTATAAATGAAAAAGGATTAAATCCTTCTGATTTAGCTCATTTAGTTGGGTGTTCCCCGCAGTACATGCACAATTTGCTAAATGGAAGTCGTCGGTGGAACGAAACCACGCTTAGAAAAGCCTGCGATGCTTTGGGATTAGAGATCAAGCTGGTTCCTAAGAAATTAAAAGAAAACAACAATTAAGGAGGGATAAACATGTTGTCAGTCAGCGTTGACGAAAAAGAAGCCTTTCAACTGGTCAAATCGAAGATAGCGGAGGTTTTAAAAGAAGCTGATGTGGAGTACGTATTTTGGGATGCGGCTGAATTAAAGCGTCGTACATGTATGAGTTGGAACTTTATACAAGAACAATTTTTCTATCATCCAGGATTTCCGAAACGGAAAGTAGGGAGCAAATGGTATTTTCCTGCGAGAGAAACGCGTGAGTTCTTGGAAAATTGGTTATTGGAACAATCTTATTAAAGAAAGGAGAACAAAACTAAATGACTACACCCAATATAGAACAACTGGATAACTGACTGCATGATTTAAAGAATGTAAGCATTCTACTCTATTAAAAAAATAGCGAGAGTATCTTTACAAGATAGCATCTCTTTTCTTTAATGAATTGATAAAGCTACAACAACTTACATTTTATCACAGAGGGGATGTAAAGAAAGGAGAATCAACTTGCAAATTGGTATCAGCAAAATCAAAGTCAGTGATCGTATCCGCAAGGACTTTGGGGGAATAGAAGAATTGGCCCAGGATATAGAACAAAACGGACTTATTAATCCTATTGTAGTAACACCGGATTATCAGTTGATTGCTGGAGAACGGCGGTTGAGAGCGCACCAGTTCCTTGGACGCTCAGAAGTGACGGTAAGAGTTATGGAAATAAAGGATTTTGAACATCAACTACAGCTTGAGATCAGCGAAAACGAACATCGCAAGGAATTCACGTTTAGCGAGCGAGTCGAGTGGGCGCGGAGATTGGAGGAGGTTGAACGTCTAAAGGCCAGAGAACGGATGGTTGGCGGCAAGGAAAATTTACCTGACCAACCAACCGGACAAGTACGGGACATTGTAGCGGATCAAGCAGGCTTTGGTTCCGGTAGGCAGTATGACAAAGCGAAGTTTATTGCGGAAAATGCTACTCCTGAAATCATTCAACAGCTTGATGAAGGTTTGATCAGCACTCACAAGGCATTTGTAGAAACCAAAGCTCGGCTCGAAGCTGCTGTGCGTGAGGCAGAGGAAAGAGCAGAGCTGGCAGAGCGGGACAAGATTGAGTTACAAAGACAGTACAAAGATGCCATTCCTGCGGATCAACTTGAGGATGCCATATCTGCGGCTGTTGAGCGTCATGAGGAAGAAACGGGCATTTTCATTCGTCAAAAGGAAAAAGAGGCAGAAGCACAGCTCAAGCAACGCGATGAATATTGGAAAAACAAACTCAATGATGATTTGGAAAAAGAACGTTTAAAAGTTGAACAATTGAAGAGTGGCTACCAAAGAGCTAAAGAAGAACTTGAGAGTATCAAACTCCAGAAGCCAGACGACTTCAACGAACAGGAGGCCGCTGCTCAAATGAAGAGGCTTCGCTTTGAAGCGGACAGCAACACGATCCAAGTGAGTATCCATGTGAAACAGTTTCTGCAAAAGGTTGGAATTACTTCGTTCATGTTGGGGGCAATAGGCAGTGCAAGTAGCTCTGAAAAGAAACGGTTGTCTGAAAGTTTGGATATGTTGGAAGCCTTCATTGAACAACTTCGTCCAGCCGTTAACGGTAGAAAGGTGGTAGAAAAATGACACTAATTAATCCTAATCAGCAGCCAGATTTTTTGTCTGTAGTTGAAAAGCAAATGCAACTGACAGAAGCCCAAGGCATGGCAATTAGAGGCCTCGTAGACGGTATTAAGCAAATGCATTTGGATGTAACTGAAAAAGTGGAAGAAGTTCAGATGATGGTTCAAGAGGTTCGGGACAGTGTAACGCTGACGGATGCTGAATGCTATCAGTTACAGGATGCAGTAAGAATTAGGTCCATTACTCTCACAAAAGATCGTTACAAGGAGACAGATGGAAAATTTAACGAAACGGTCGGAAAATATCGCCGCATGATTTGGAGTAAGTTGAAAGTTTTGTTCTCAGTCGCGAAGTACAGTCACATCCGGCGCATTGATTTTGATGATTCCATTTACTTCGTTAAAGACTTTCGTCCAGAAGACTATATCTAAGGGGTGAATGATTATGACTCTACCGGAATTGGCTCGTATCTGGTTCGAAAACGAATTACAGCATGCCATTATCGTTCGTAATATCCGGCGTAAGGACAAGGCAAAATGAATAGCAAAATGCAAACTATTTACTCTATTCCTATTGTGGATGATGAAGGATTCAAATTTACATTAGATCAACCAGCAGACTCACTTATAGCCGCTGTATTACTCATGCGTCGCTGGTTGAATTGTCAACATTCAGTAGATATTGAGCTGCTAGAGCTGACAGAGCAGGATAAGAAAAAGCTTTCTCTTCAAAAGGAAAAAGAACTTACTGAACAAAAGCTTCAGGCCATTTATAAAACTCAATATGCTATTACAGATAGTCCATGGCCTAATCACGTTTGTATTCAGAAGATGAAACCTTTGAAGGAACAAGAAAGGCAATTGAAGGCTAAAATATCCGAACTTGAGGCGGAGATATGGAGCTGAGAGAGTTGGACGATCATAAACGATCTAGGGTGCTTAGAGCGCAATTACGTGAATTATATGAGGACAGCATTGACGCTGTCAAATTCGGATTACCGACTGACGAAATTCATGCTCAAATAGATTTGCTTACTGCTGAATTAAGTGAACTTGAGGAATTTAAAAATGAAGAATATGAAGGGCTAGAGGCTCCTAAGTCATCAGGATACAAGATATCTGGTAAAAAAATAGGATGCTGCAAGCATTGTGAAAAAGAAGTCTTTGAAGGACAAAAAATTCCCAATCCAAAAGAAGAAGGACTTTTCTGTAATTACTATTGCCGTAAGTTATACCGCAAAAGAAAAGACAGAAAAGTCCAGAAAAACAATCGTGCTACCAACACGATCATTTAAGAAACAATTCAACGGAAGTATAACACAAGATTTTGAAAATGAAAACAGGAGGCCTGTCTTGTGAGAGGAGACAAGGATTTTAGCATTTGGAATACAAGCATAGCTGTAAGAGGCGATAAAGAAATATCCCATCCTACCTTTTTACGGATGTTAGACATGATGAGGAATAGAGGTTTTGTCATTGGATCTGATCCACGAATAGACCGTGACTATCCTATCCTTTCGAAGGACCGTTTTGCTGGCAACAAGGGAGAGCTTCTGTTTGTTGGTGAAAAATATAATTGTGGTGCAAAACTTGAATTCTATCAAGAAATTAATGTAGAGAACCCAAACGGCGGTAGATATGACTTTAACAAATTTGAAAAGATGCCTTATCTACTCCAAAAGCGGTTTCTAGTTGAAGTCAGGTATATGGAACAATTTTTACTGAAGGAAGGATTTACTTGTGACTCTGAACCAGTACTAAAAACGTCATACGATAAGGTATTTAATAAGCTTAATTCGCCAAGCAGACACTGGAGTTCAGAAAATCTTCCTGATTATAACGCTCTCGATAAAGATGGGATACGGATAAATAACGGCGAAGTGAAATATTTCAGAGGTAGAAAGGGAACGTTGATGCGCGGGACCGTCTACCACAATATCAATAATATGTGGTGGGTCATAGTTAATAAAGATTACTATACCAACTTGGCAAGTTTCGAATTGTTTGACCTTGCTATAAAACCCGAAAACAGACTTAGAAAACTGACGAAGAGATCAGGTCATCACAACCCAAAATCCAGATTCATTCCTAGTGAGGCTAATTTAAAGGAGTGGAGTACAGCGGCTAAAAAAGCCGGAAAAGACGGAAGGATTAAGCTAGCAAATAGTGTGCTGGATTACTTATATGAAATCAACTGGACCTCTCGTAAATTCCAGTTCTTTAAAAAAGATAATGGCCGACTTGGTCTGATGGAAACCGAAGGGAACCCATATTTCTTGGGCCACAGACTGGGTGAGAAAAAGTATGATCCGCCTCGAATTATGTCTCTCTACACTCGTTCATTGGCTATGTCTGGTACAGAATCGTCCTGGGTTAAAGGCTTAAGGGATTATGTTACAGGTGGTAAGCCAACTATCTCAAAATGGTTCTGCCGGGATGGAAACGGAGAAGGCAGGCAGGCATACCTTTGGCCTGAAGTTAGGGAACGACTGCTCCATATAGGAGCACATGTATAAAAAAAGGAGTGGCTGCATTGTCTCTACAAAAACAATATACGCTCGGAGAGCTTTATAGTCTTGCGGATCAATGCAGCCATGATTACCCTGCTACACTGGCACGTAAGATTGAATTGTTGACCGAAGTCCAGATTCTCCTGGGGCGCAAGGCAGCTGAGGCCGTAAGGGATTATAAGAAGAAATATGCTGAGAGAAAGCGTGTTTATGCTGAAGCATATATAGCGGCAGAGAATCTTAGGGAGCAGCGAGCGGAATTGGCGGTCATTGATCTTCGCACCCAAGAAGCAGATGCGGAAGCCGATAAGGTCCGCTGGAGCAATGCTGTAGAAAGTAATGATCAGGTAATAAACTCTTTAAAATACAGCCTCAAGGTTCTGCTAGCGGAGTTTGGTAACAACGCCAGCGCAAACAGGTAGATTTATGATTCAAAAGCTGAGAAGAGGTTGAAACATGGCAGAAATTAAATGGATCAAGCTCAGTACTGGCATGTTTGACGACGAAAAAATTAAAATCATCGAAGATATGCCCGAAGCTGACACGATCATTGTTATATGGCTTAAGCTAATGACTATGACAGGAAGATCAAATATGGGCGGTTACATCATGCTGACCGAAACTATTCCATATACAGAGGACATGTTGATTTCAGTGATCAAGAGGCCGCTGCCAGTTATAAAAATGGCTCTATCCATCTTTGAAAGATTTGGGATGCTGGAAGTATCTGAGCAAGGAGCTTTCTTTCTGCCTAACTGGGAGAAGCATCAGAATGTAGACGGTATGGAGAAGGTCAGAGAACAAACTAAAAAGAGAGTTCAAAAATATCGGGATAAGCAGAAGCAGCTTGGTTCAGGTGAAGCAAATTCTCCTGTTACAGGAAACGCTACTAGTAACGTTACAGTAACGATCGGTAACGAAACAGATAAAGAATTAGATTTAGAACTAGAAAAAGATAGTTGTTGGTGTTTGACGCCCGAGACTGAAATCAAATCCGAAGATGAGGGGATACCGTTCACCCGACAGGATGCCGTTCCTGTCACTCCTGAAACAGATGCCGACTCTGGACAGGATGAAATATCATCTTCGGATATTGACTATCGCAACGCCATTGCCAACAAGTACTTGCAGCGCAGGGGAAAAGGACTACACATTACAGCAGCCGACGAAACGAGCATTGATGAATTGCTAGCTGCTAGTGTACCGCTTCAAACCGCCTTGGACGGAATTGATCAATCCTTTGACAAATTTAAACCTAAGCATAAGCGCGATGGGATACGGAGTCTGAGTTATTGTGCGACAATTATTTTCTCCTTGCATGCATTGCGAGAAGTTGATAGCAAGAGCAAAGAGGATGAAACGCCACTGGATGAGGTGGAACCGGAAATAGAAGTCCCAACAAGCGAATATACCCAAGTGGACATTCAGAACATGCTTGTAAAATTGAGGGCTAAACAGGGAGGTTGATGCCACATGGAGAGCTTCGGAAAAGAACTAAAGGCATTAATACCCGCTGGTTTTGCCAAGAGACAGGCTGCGGTGCTGGAACGTCTAGCAAACCATCCTGAGGTTCATCGGCTGAAAGCTGAGTTTCCAGACAGAACGGACGATTTGACAGAACCCAAACGATATAGAGATCTATCACAGCATATATCCTATTGCGATAAATGCAGCGAGTGTCCGGGGTTACTGGCTTGCCAGAACGAACAGAAGGGGCATACAAGCGTTGCGGAACCTAGTCCGACTAAAGGTGATGAACTAGTCTTCCGACTTCAAAAATGCCCATTGCTGGTCGCTCACGAAAGAGAACAAGGAATAGGTCAGAGGATAAAGAGTCATTACATCCCGGATCACATCCTAAATGCAACTTTTGAGGACATTGAACCTGACCCGCAGCGAATATCTGCAATTGCGGCGGCAATAAACTTTTGTGATGAATTTGTACCAGGTGAAACAACAAAAGGTTTGTACTTTTACGGTCAAATGGGTGTAGGCAAAAGTCGTATTGTTGGAGCCATTGCCCAAGAGTTGGCTAAGCGTGACGTAAGCGTACTGATGGTCTATGTCCCTGATTTTCTACTGGAGGTCAAGGATGCAATTGGCTCAAAGACAGAGACTGTTGAAAGCAAACTTGATGCTTTGAGAACTGTTCCTGTGTTGATATTGGACGATATCGGGGCCGAGTCATTAACGACTTGGACAAGGGATGAAGTCCTGGGACCAATACTTCAGCGGCGGATGGAACGCCTAACGACGATCTACACATCGAATTTAACCATGAGTGAGCTGAAACAGCATTTGGTGAATGTGAAAGACAGCAAGCCGAGCGAACAGAAACAGAATGACAAAAAAGCGGCCCGGATCTTTGAGCGAATAGAACCATTTGTAAAGATACTGCCGGTGGGTGGTAGAAATAGACGGAGGGATTAACGGTATGTGTAGAGCATGCGAAGACACAAAGGTTGCATACAGTTTCATTGGCTCCATGATGATACTAGGTCCATGCCCAGAATGTAACCCAAATGCCAAGAAGGACACGGTAAAGGAGGACGGACCATATGAATATAGTAGTGGACAGCGCTCTATTAGCTGAGGCTTTAGAAGATGCCAGCAAGGCAATTTCAACAAAAGTAATAATCCCCATATTGAGTTGCTTTTTGATCGAAGCAACGGAGGACAGGGTAACCGTTACTGGTACCGATGACCGAGCAACTATCCAATCATTTGTCGAGGAAAACATAGACATCAAAGAGACTGGTTCGGCGGCACTGCCTAAAGTTCTATTGGATATTCTTCAAAAGATCAATGGGAAAATAGAACTGCAAGTTAAAAATGGGAATCAAGTCACCATAAAGTCACGGAATAAGGAGATTGAGATAACTGGAATGCCTCCAGAAGAATATCCTGCTCCTCCAGAGATACATGAAAATGAGTTTGTTGAGATTAAGGGAAAAGACTTAAAAAATCTGATCAAAAAGACAGTTTTCGCGGCAGATATAGACGGAAAATCATTGCCTATCATTACAGGGGTAAACGTTATTCTTCAGACCGGGAAAATTCAAATGGTGGCAACGAACCGACACCGATTGGCCCATGCTGAAAGAGAATTTGATATTGGAAATATCGGCACGGCTGTTATTGAAGCCAGAGGAATAATTGAGTTACAGAAGATCGTTAATGACAACGATGAAGTAGAATTCGGTTTTTCCAAGTCTTCTGGCGGAGATGTAATAAATGCGTTCGCACGAACAGAAAGATTTATATTTTATTCCCGTGTTTTAGAAGGAATTTATCCTGATACAACCCATGCTATGGCTATTAAAGCAGTTACCGAAATAACCGTGAACCGGAAAGAACTGATCGAATCATTAGAGCTTATTTTTACATTGGCGAAAGAAGAAAAAAATAACGCTGTCACATTCTCTGTTTCAGAAAAAGAAATTAACATTCGAGGTAAGGGGAAGGAAACGGGCAAGGCAACAGAAAGTATAACACCAATTAGTTTCAATGGAGAAAATTTCAACCTGACGTTGAATGCAAAATATGTGTTGGATGCATTGAAGGTCTTAGAAAACGATGTAATTACACTCGGGTACACTGGTTCTTTAAAGCCTCTCACTCTTCGGAGTGACGAGTCCAGTTTCTACATTGTTCTCCCTTATAGGGTGGCTGGATAGATGAGTAAATACAATGCCAAAAAAGTGATTGTTACAGCCGATGGAACACTATTCGAGGAATGGATTGTAAAAAGGTACGAATTAGATGTGATAGGCACACTCTTTGATAGCAAAGCAGAGGGAGAGTATTGCCAAGAACTCCTTCGTCAGCGCAAGTATGGAGAAATCAAAGACTTCAAGTGCCACCCTGTATTTATACTACAGGAGAAACCTAAAGTGACCTACATTGCTGATTTTCTGGTCACTAATCTGGACGATACTCAGCGAGTAATAGATATCAAGGGTGTAGAGACATCGACATTCCGTGTCAAATTGAAATTATTCCAAGCAAAATATCCGACTTTACCTATAGATATACTCACTAAAAAACGAGGAGAATTCATTCCGATCAAGCAGTTCAAGAAAGAAAAAGCGGATCGGAAACGAGCTATCAATAAACTTTTAAAACAAGCAGAAGGAGAGAGGAAAAATGTCAGGACTAGCCGGAATGCAAGTAAAATTCACCGTATTAAAAAATGAGGATATCAATAAATACCTTGATGAACGTGAGAAAAGTGATCTATCTCGGATTTTGTGGAAGGTTCAGGAGCTGCGGCTTCTGGATGGAAAGCCTCCACTTAATACGTATCTGGTAGTTAACACAGACGAACCATATGCCACTGATATTGTTCGTATCATGCAAACCAATAACCATTGGGGTCCGGTGAGTGATCCTAATCAGGCAGAGATGGAGTATTACGGTGGTACGCTTATTCTACCGAGAACGGAGGAGGAAATTAAATGAAGCGCTCTCAAAATGAAATTAAACGTCCGGAAGTAACACAGCGGATCATAGAATTGCTGGACAAGCAAAATGAGAAAGGTCTTAAGAAATACGGAACAACTATAGACCAGGTATCAGATATGGCCTATGACTGGAAGCTTATGGCGCTGGAGGAGGCAATTGATCTTATTCAGTACCAGCAGAAAGAAATCATGCGACTCGAAAGGCTGCTTACCCCAATCTGAGGATAAATAAAAGGAGCACAGAGGTCATACTTCCTCTTGCTCCTCAACAAATAAATCTTCAATGGAAATATTAAGTGCTTTTGAGATCGAGAATAAAATATTTGCTTCGTGACGCTCGTTTTTGTCGAATCGACTGATAGAAGCTTGCGGAACTCCACTAAGTTCAGATAGTTGATTTTGGGTCATATCCCTTTCTTTCAAAATGTTTGTCAAATTGGGACGCACCCTAACAACCTTAGCCATGATATCACCTCAATACAATGCATTATACGATGTTGTATATTTTTTATCAATATCTATTGACTGAATATGCAAACTCGTATATTATTGGTTTACAAACAAATATACGAGTTTGCATATTGTATATTGCATATAAAATGGAGGCGCTGATTATGAGAAAAACATACAAGCAATGGGTATTCTGCAAGACGGGTTTTGGGAATTCGAGTGGAACTTCATCCTACTTACAATTTGGATCAAAGAATTAAAAACTCGTCTGAGCGAGTATAAACAGGTCATTAAGCTCAGAGCGTTCACCGGGATCATGCGGTGAGGTTGGCACAAGCCAAGATCAGTTAAGGAAACTTTTCCTACGCTGAATGATTCGATTACGCAACACTGTATCCGAACGAGCAACCTTGTATAGGAACCGAAAACATATAGGAGGGCGGATATGACGAAACAAGAGGCTGACGAATTTACCACAGCTTTGTCGGAACGATACGCTCAGATTCAGAAATATAACTCTCATAACAATGAATTGCTGAGTTTGTGGGAAGAAGTTATTGAAACCTTACCATCAAATTTAAAGAGTGTGTTTGAAGAAAAATACGATCACCTTGTAAGGGAGAGTAGTTCGTGAAAAAGCTCGACTTGAACAAGCTTGATGAAGAACCTATTGAAGTACAGCAGGCCGTGGCCTTCTACGCATCCCATACGATAAATAAAGTGCGTGTAACAACGGAAGAAAGATATAATTATTATTCCATTTTAGAGGAAGCTGGCTTGCTTGAACCTCTAAAATCCGTAGTGGAGCCGTAGTGGTTTAGGCTCAAAATATAAGCATAAGCAAAGGAAAAACGAATTTAAATTGTCGGAAAGGTGGCGAGGGGAATGTCCCATCAAACATTTTGGAAGCCGGAGAAAAAGCCAAAGCAAAAGAAGGCTTACAGCAGACTTGAACAACGGAAAAAGGATAAAAAACCTGTTCCTGAATGGAAAAAAGATATTCTCTCTCACCACCAGTCACGGCCTAATACCAAGGAGCGTGGAGAATTCCCGAAGGATGTAATTGCGGAACTGATTGCTGATTCAAACGGAATCTGTGAATGTTGCAAAGCCGCCGAAGCCACGACTACTCATCACGTTTATCCGCGCGGGAGAAAAGGACGAGGAGTCAAGACAAACGGCCTGCGGCTCTGCTGGCCTTGCCATGATCGGATACAAACAAATGAGGAGTTGCTACAATTCTGGATATCTGCATTTCGCGATAAATATGGCGATCATTTTTGGTTTGATGAACAAGATTGGGAAGAGTACAACCGTAAACAGGCGGCAAGGAAGCGCGTAGAAGACGAGAAAAAGGAACGTCTAGAATCTATTAAGCCAGTGATGGAACTGCTTACTACAGCGGCAGGCCGATCTTTGAAGGTTAAGGAAGTGCGCTTGCTGGAAGCTATGGATGAAAAACAGATTTGTGTTTTTGAAAACATGCTAAACGATATTTTAGGAGCTTCAGCTAAACAGCAAGTGCCTTTTGGATATGGGTATTTTGATGATTGAGAATAGGAAGTGGAACTTACAGGAATATAACTAAAAGTCCACATACTAAAAAGAAGGACCCAAAGAGTATAGATACAGATCCTCTAAATTTCATGTCATTAATGTATGCATCACTTGGTTCTGAGTCACCTTTGATCTTCCAGGCTTCGTTTGCACGCCATCCCCAAGTGGGATTTCGTTTACTTAAAATACCAAGCGCGAAAAAAATAATTGCAAAAAGTATAAGTACGAAACCAAGCATTTTATCAACTCCTTTAATTAAATTATACCAAAAAATAACGATGAAAAGTATAGCCCCCAAGGGTAGAGAGGATAGGCCCAGTGGATAAGAAGGAGGGAACAGCCCTCCATAAGGGGGGTTCAAGCATGAACCGGATAGATGCAGTTATAGCGATTGGTGATCTACTAGAGCAAAAATGTTCCGGTTGCCCAACGCGGGACGAATTTAATCGTAAGTACGGCAGTGTTACATCCAAGTTGGATAAGCACTGCAAAATGAATTGCCCTGTAGGTCGCCAATTACAAGACTATGGAAAGCAGCTCGGCAGAAAGGGCGATGAACATGGAACGGATTATCTACGTCGCCGGGGTAAACCGGAAGCACCTGGCAGAGCAGGCCAGCAGCGTACCGTACTGGCTCCTGAGTGCGACCCTGCTGCGAAAGTACCCCAGTTGGCTTGAGCCATACATGCGGAATCGGGCGGTGATATGGGACCCTGGGACGTTTACTGAGGATTGCATATCTTATCAAGGCTATCGGGCCTATATTGACCGTAATGTTAAATCCCGTCACCAGTACATGCAGTATGACGAGATTGGCAACCCAGAAGCTACAGCATGGTATTTGCAGGATATGAGGCGGCGCGGATACAATCCGGTTCCCATTTTGCAACCTGGGGGAGATACGAGGTTACTGCAAACGGAACAACTGGTATTTATCGGTGGGACCGTGCGAATGTCTGAGGAAGAACGAATTCGTTACCTTGATGGCTTGCTGTGTGGCCCTGTCAGAGCTCGCGTGCATCTGTTAGGAATGATGCTACCTAAATGGTTTGCCCCGTACAACGCTGCTGTACAGGGAGACAATACAAGCTGGATTCCCCGGAGCGAATGGAATCGGCGCAAGACTGTAGCGGAGTGGATGCAGGAATACGGCAAGCAATGGATGCCAGCCGAGCCAAGGCGTTCGGTGCAACTAACCCTATTTTAAGGGGGATACACCCCCTACTACACCAAAGGAGAGATATAAAAAATGAACATAGAAAAGCTGGAACGTTACGAGGAAGCATTGGAGGTAGTGAAGGCCAACCGTAAAGCATCGGTTACGTTCCTCCAGCGGAAAATGCGTATTGGATATGTATGGGCTGCTAAAATCATCGACCGGATGGAACAAGAGGACCTAATCGGGCCGTACCGAGGGGATAAGCCGCGCGAAATTCACATTAAATAGTTTCCCCCTACTACCTATAAAGGAGAGATATACATGTCCAGACAAGTGAACCCGGATTTATATGATCTTTTGAGAGAGCGTGAAACTGGACTGTACACGCAAAACTTTGAAAAAAACCAAACAGTATTCGCATATGTTCATTTAGACTACAGTGACGTTGCTGGTTTTGTAGACTTGATGGGATATGATTTTTTATGTGAAGGCGGCTATGATGCAAAGATTTGCCCGACTTCCGTCTGCATTGAAATTAACGATGTTATAGGGTATTTCGGCAATGAATTGTCGGATTACAAGAATTGTTTCGATGAAGATGACTGGGAACGCTATGAAAGAGAAATTGCAATTATGGAGGCATAACAGCCTCTTACCCTATACCCAATATAAATATCAAAGGAGCGAATGAAAATGAACACTGAAACCAATGACCGTAAACTGCTGCGTGAGATCGGATACGAAGAAAGCCTGCTTGCTACCATGACAGATGAAGATTGTGAAGCAGAGGTTACGGAGTTGCCATACAACGCTTAAACAGGGGGCCTTCTGGCCTCTTACCCTATACCCCTATATACCACCTTCAAGGAGAGTGAATGGATAAATGAGTGATACAAAAATTAAGTTCAAATGGTGGGATAAAGAAGATAAAGTGATGCTCGGTCCTGAGTTGGATGACAACTTTGAAATAGAAATCGCTTCAAAAGGAGCATTATTCTTGACAGACACTTCTCGTCAAGACGAAGACGGTTGGGATTGGGAAATGGATGTAGTCTGGTTAAGGTTCACGGGTTCGGCGGATAAGAATGGGGAGGAAATCTACGATGGTGATGTTCTGAAAATCCCTAATTTTTACGAAACACCTGAAAATACGGAACCAACATATAATTTTGCTCAAGTCAGTTACGAGAATGGAAGCTTTCTGATAGGCGGAGATATTGCTTACGACGATTGGGAGTATCTGGAGAGGGAGTCTGAGGTAATAGGCAACATACACGATAACCCGGAGCTGCTACAGCCCCAAGGAGGCGGTAAAGGTGAATGAACGGACATATAAGCTACAAAAAGGCGATCAGGTTGTAATGCACGGTTGCTATGAGGCCCGTAAGGAGAAGTACAAGGATAAGGTATGGACAGTAAAATCAGAGCCTTGGGACTTGTGCGGTTCGGAGGTTGTGCGGCTTGAAGGGTACATCGGAGGATTTGCTACGAAATATTTGAGGAGGGTTGAGGCATAGCAGCCTTTACCCCCGTACTCTAAATCCCTTCAGATTTATAAAACTACTTGCAACTACCAATTCAATTATAACTGAGAGAGGTATTCTATAGCTTCTGTAATTATAAAAAATCCCAAAACGATAAATATAAAGTAAGCAAAAAAAGTTAGAGCTTTTAGTGTCGTTTTTGGGATTCTTTTTTTTGCTTCTGGATCACGAGTGATTATAAAAGCTCTGAATGCAGCATAAAGCGGAATACACATGAGAAGTACTGTTAAAAAGTCCATGTTGTTCTCCTAATTTTTTGAATTTAATTTTATCAGATCTAATAGAGGTTAACAATATGTTAAATGAAGTTGTAGACAATATGAGAGACGAAGTTTTAAATCGACACTTGTGATGATTAAACCAATTCAGGGGCAGATAGTGGCCCCCCATATTGTCGATAGCAACGTTAAGGCAAGAGTTTGCTACAACTGCAAGACAGACCTGCCGCCAGAAACGGCGCATTATGAAATTAATGATGAAGTATAGTTTTGCATGAGTAATAGGTTTAACTAATGCGACAATCCAAGCTCCGAAAAGGGAGTAAAGAGTAAAAATAGTCTAATGACTACAGTGTTTTTATAGTTTTTAATATATTTACAAGTTCATCGTACCTGTTGGCTTTCAAAAGTAAGAAAGTCTTTAATGTAAAGTTAATATATAAAGTTAAAAATATCAAAATTATTGCTAGAATAAGCAAAACCGAGAAAGGAGTCGAGCTAATTCCATTTCCAACATACTCACTCCATAAAGGGAAAAGTATCAGACCAATAAGAGGTATTGGCCACCAACGATTAATTTTAATAGCTGCGCTTTTACTTGTGTAATATTCGATCAGTAGGTCAATCTGAGCAGATTGAAATCCTAAATTGCGAACTTTTCTTTTTATTTTGTCACATCTAAAGGCAAACAAAAAATTTGTGTCATAGTTGAAAACAAATATTCGATTATTAATAATTGCTCTAAAACGGGGATATTTTTCAAAGACAAATTTATGAGAGCTTCGAACTGATCGATTTACAAGGAAAATAGTTAAACCACCAAATAATAAAACAAACATGAATGAAATTTTGCTGTCTGTAAAATAGGAACATATTGCTGTTACCAGAACTGAGATTACTGATGCTAAAAGAAAAATGAGAGATTCAGTTCTGATCATTACCCTTGAGATCGATAGATTTTTCTTGAAATAGTGTTCTAATACGTGTGCGTTTTTAATAAATTCAATAGCTGGATTTGAAGACAAACTGATCGCTCCCTGTGTTTATATTTTTTTATTCCTCCCTACAATATTACACAGTTTAAATGATGTCTAATTTTCCGACATATATTAACAATTAATATTAATAAGGGGTGTATTTATGACTTCAACCAACTCTATATTGTTGTTAAAAGAAGAAACGGAAGATAATATAAAAATTATTCAAATTAACTTTTTTGATGAGTTAGAACAAGAAGATATCCGTAAAACAAAATGGCTACTTGGTAAGTATACCGATATGGTAGACGTGATCAAGAACTATGAGTTTGCTCTTCAGCAGATTGAAAACGGAATGGCTGCATATGATCTACTTTCTGCGGAAGGCTCGGTTGCCAAGCGAGTTTCTGGACAAGAACTGACAGCAGATGTGACAGCTAACGCCGTTCTGCTCAAAGACCAGCGCCATGTGAATTACAAATTCTATCAATTTCTTACGAATAACATTAAGTTTGCAATAAACAATATGCGTGATAAGCACGAGGGATTGATAGCAAAGCTGTTATTTATGGATGGTATGAAATATCTCAAAGCTCAACAATATTTGGAAAAAGGTTATCGCAAGGACATTCCTCCTATCTCAGCGACTACATTTGCAGATAAACGACGTAGGGTTATTGTTAATATAGCAAACAGCCTAAAGACAAACCGTACATTGGATTTTGTCACCATCGACTATGGTCGGGGACGAAACAAGGAAGGTGAAATTGGACTGAGGATGCCAGAAGTAAATTAGACCGTAAGGGCTTAAGCCTTTGCGGTCTTAATTTTAGGTGTCTAAAGTTCTAGACTGAAAATAAAGTAATAGTCTTGACGATGCTTCATAAAGCTAACGGGCAGGTTAGTATAATGAGCGGTGATCCAGTCATTTACAAAAATCGGAACATATGTTCTAATAATAGTGACGTTAATTTTCTAACTATGGAGGTTTTTTAGCGTGACTCAAAACGGGATTGTATTGGTTGTGAGTGTTTCGATAATACATGAAGATAAGCTGCTTATGATCAAAGAAAACAAAGCATCTGTTAAGAATACATGGAACTTCCCGTCAGGGAGAATCGAATATGATGAAGATATTCTAGAGGCGGCACGTAGAGAAGCAAAAGAAGAAACCGGCTACGACGTTAAACTTACAGCCACTACAGGTATTTATAACTTCATTAGTAGTACAAATCACCAGGTTATTTTATTTCATTTTATTGGTGAAATCATCGGTGGTTCTCTTCAGTTAGATACAACGGAGATCATTGATTCGAAATGGATAGCACCTACGGATCTGTTGATTCCAGATTCACTTGAGCTACGCGATAAAGAAGTAATTAAACAGATTACAGAAAATTTGATCTCTCAAAAGCAATACTCATTAGCCTTATTCAACAAGTATCTGGAGAATATGGTTTAAGCTAACGGGGAACGTTAGTTCAATGGAACAGCGACAGTCTAGGACTTTTTTTCGTCCTTGGTTGTCGCTGTTTTCAATTTCTAGGCTCAGTCTACCACTTTATTTTCTGCTGATAGTAGGAACTAGCAAATCCGTAGTAGGTACGGAGTAGAAAGGATTTACACTTTATTCAGGAACAAATTAAAACTATTTTAGGAGGCAATAAACATGGCACATAGTTACGCTTACTTGGACAACACAAAAATTCTTCATCTCCATCCATCGGAAAGTGAAGCAGCTAAGCATGGCAAGTATGTGGGTACAAATCTGGATTACGACGAAAGCGTCTTCCCGATTATCGGCGGTAAAGGTGTAGTTTACTATGCAGACAAAGACACAGCTTATGTAAACGGCAATGAACATGACGGCAAACAAATTGCTGTACCAAGTGGCCTTAAAGCGCTAGCTGATCAACTTCTGTAATTTTTCCAAAACTAAAACTAAATCGGAGACAGGACTCAGAGGGTAATATAAACCCGGAGCAAGAAGGATGTCCATTGAAGGCCTATTCCAGGCATGGCGGATTAGCGGTAACCGCATTTTATAAATTACTGATCACTACAGTAGAGCAGCGTGAAATCGTTGCTCTTTTATTTGTTCGGGAAGCTTTTCCTCAACCTCATCAATCTATAATAACGAGGCAGATGGGAATCTATTTCCTTCTTTTTGCTAAGTTAAATCAGGACAATTTTCTAAATTTGTATGATTAGATGAAATGAATCAATGCAACAAAAATCCCCATCTTTTGGTTATAATGATATATATAATTATTCATTTGGAAGTGGAGGTATGGAACTGGAATAAAAGGATGATATATCAGTTAGCGTACATCGTGTCGGAGAAGAATTTATATGAAAGGGGTTTTCTTTAATGAAATTATATGGGGACACAAGCAACGGGTCCGAAGGTGAAGATGGGCCTAGAGCGCTGTTAAAACGAGTTTTGGAAGTCTACAAGATAACTACAGATACCCTAAGTAAAATTTCTGGAATTGAAGAAGACGTAATTTTGGGATATTTAAATGGCAAGAATGATTTTTCTGAATTAGGTAATTCGCATTCTAAACTGAATTTCGATAGTTTGCTTTTTATGCTCGCTAATGGAATCCAAATGATAGACGAAAGTGAGCGAGTAAAGGGCGTTATTGATATTTTGAATCAGCATTGGGGTATTTCATATGAAACCATAGCACTGTATGCCAAGTTAGACACGAATGATGTACAGCAATTTATGAAAGACCCAAAGTCGATCTCAATAGACAAAAAATATAGTTTAACTGTTACAAGTCTTTTCTTACACTATTTGTTTAAACCAACTCTATAATAGAAAAGAAGCTTATAGTCAATGACTGTAAGCTTCTTTATATAATTCAACTAATATTACCAATTATGTGTCCAAGTAATCCCATTTGGGTTAGTATTAATATAAGGGATTCCAAGTAAAGTGCCTGTACCGTCCAAAGAAGCGCGGTACGTATGATTCCTATAACCAGAATAAGCAACTTGACCTGCTAATCCAGATACAATTGCATTCCCATTACTTAATCCAGAAGTCAAATCTGTGATACTCATTATTCCAGTGAAATTATCTATTGGAACCGACGGAGTTATTCTGTAAAAGACATAATTGGCCCCAGCAGTTAAGGAAAGGATTCCCCCAGTGCCAGGGAAATCAACATTGGGATGAACCGTTCCTTCTTTAGGGATTAATGTAAGAGGTATTTCAACAGTTTCTCCTTTAGCCAATTCGATGTCGGAATCACCAACACTGATGGAGTATTTTGCATCTTGCTGGTTAGTAGGTGTTGCTTCTTCTGCAAATGCTGTTACGGACACGGATAACAAAAGGGCAAATGTGAGCAAAATAGAAACCAACTTTTTCATTCTTAAAAATCTCCTCTCACTTTTTTGATAGCCGGATAGTTTCCAGCTACCATTAAGAGGATTATACAACTATCAAAATTAAAAAACTCGGGAAATATGTAAAGAAATGTCGATATAAAAAATTATTTTTACGTGATTTCAATGATGCGATAAAGCTAGATTTAGCACCTAGCACCTTAATAGGTGCTTTTTTATTTGTTCAGGAAACTTTTCCTTAGCTTCAGATACATTATCAAAAGGGGTGAATAATAAGATATGGGACGAAAGAGAGATCCTAAACGGGACGAAGCATTTGATTTATACAAAGCCAGTTCCGGCAACATACGTCTCACAGATATAGCATCTCAGCTTAGTGTATCTGAAGGTACGGTAAGAGGATGGAAGGCTAAAGATAAGTGGGAGAGTTTGATTGGAGAAGCGAAACATACGGAACGTTCCGATGAAGATGAAACTGATAAAAAAAATGAACCTGCAAAGAAAGATGAAGATACAACATCATATCCAGACGATCTTTTTCTAAAAGCTGTCCAAATTGTAGCCGAGGCCAAACAAGCCTCGGTTTCTTTATTACAGAGAAGAATGAGGATAGGTTATAGCAGAGCGGCCCGACTGATTGATGAAATGGAGCGGCGCAAATTCATTGGTACATATCAAGGTGATAAGCCGAGGGAAGTATATGCTACTCTGCTTACTGTTGATGCACTATCAAAAGAGCTGGGGGAAACTCCAAAAATACGGAGCGCTCCGAAAAAAGTACCGGAACGCTCCGGTAATATGGAACGTTCCAAAAAAGTACAGAGTGCTCCAACGGTTGTTGAAGAACCTGAACCGGAAATTCCCGATGAGGATGGATTAACGCCTAAGCAAAGGATATTCACTTATGAATACCTTCGAGACTTCAACGCTACCAGGTCAGCGATTGCGGCGGGATACAGTAAGAAAACTGCCTATCAGATTGGTTTCGCTCTGTTGAAGAAAGTTGAAATCCAAAACATTATTCGGCAGCACAAGGAAACAATGATCGACGAGGTGGGTTTAAATGCTCAGCGAGTTCTAATGGAGTACATGAAGATTGCTTTCGCAGACATTACGGATTACGTAGAATTCGGTCAAAAGGAAGAAGATGTTCTTGGCTTAGAAGGAGATCCTGTGTTTGATCCTGACACTGGAGAAACGAAGAAGTACAGATACAATTATGTCTCTTTTAAAAACAGCGATGAAATTGATGGAACTCTGGTTTCAGAAGTCAAGCAGGGTAAGGATGGAGTGAGCGTAAAGCTACACGACAAAACCAAGGCATTGGACGTGCTAACTAAATACATGGATCTGCTTCCAGACAAACATAAACGGATGGTTGAAGACGAGAAACTTAAGATGCAACGTGAGAAACTTGAGCTTGAAAGGGCAAAGGTCACTGGAGAAGGAAATTCAGAAGACGATTTAATTGACGATTGGGTAGAGGCGGTGGTTGGCGATGAAGACGAAGGACTCACCGGAGACGAAACGGAGACTTCAAGCATTCAAGAAAAGGATTCCTGAGTATCGCAAGAATCCCACATTGTTCTGTCAAGAGATGCTTAAGTTCTATCCTGATGATTGGCAGGCAAGCACTCTAATGGATTTAGCTAATAATCCTCGTGTTTCAGTACGTTCAGGTCAAGGCGTAGGAAAAACAGGATTAGAAGCGGCAACAGCTCTATGGTTCTTGTCGTGTTTCCCATATCCAAAGGTAATTTGTACAGCTCCTACAAGGCAGCAACTACATGACGTGTTATGGGCTGAGATAAATAAATGGCAATCTAAAAGTCCGGTGCTGAAACGAATCCTTAAGTGGACTAAGACCAAAATATACATGAAAAATTATGAGGAACGATGGTTCGCTACAGCTCGGACAGCAACCAAGCCTGAAAATATGCAAGGCTTTCATGAGGACTACATGCTATTTGTTGTGGATGAGGCATCGGGTGTTGCTGATCCAATCATGGAAGCCATTTTAGGTACGTTGTCGGGTGAGTTCAATAAAATACTGATGTGTGGAAACCCGACAAAAACGTCGGGTGTTTTTTATGATTCGCACAATAAGGATAGATCTGATTATAAAACACGTAAGGTATCCTGTTTGGACAGTCCGAGAACGAGTAAAGAAAACATCGCTATGCTTAAACGGAAATATGGAGAGGGAAGCGATGTATGGCGCGTTCGTGTAGAAGGCGAGTTTCCCCGTGGTGAATCTGATACATTCATCTCTCTGGAAGCTGCGGAATTTGCCAAAGATGAAGTTAAAATTGAACCTTCTGGAACAAAGCTATTTGTAGGTGTTGACGTTGCACGTTTTGGAGACGATGAGACAACCATGTACGCACGTATGGGAGGCAAGGTGGTAAAGACTCATTTCCACCACAAGCAGGACACTATGACAACCACAGGCTGGGTATTACGCCTGGTTGATGATGTAAAGGCAGAGCGTACAGAAATGGACGAAGTAGAAATAAGAATTGATGATAGTGGAATAGGTGGAGCTGTAACAGATAGATTGAATGAGATTAATGAGGAGAAAAGTCTAGGCTACACCATCATTCCAGTTAACAATGGATCAGCAGCGGAAGACGGTCATTATGGGAATCTAGGGGCTGAACAGTGGGGACATGTCAAAGAAATGCTTGAGGCTAATATGAGCAACTATGTGCTTGGCAAGCCGGGTGAACTGCAATTGCCAGATGACGAGAAACTTATAACGCAGCTCACTTCCCGAAAATGGCGGATGGGTAGCAACGGAAAGATATTTTTAGAACGAAAAGAGGATATGAAAAAGCGCGGCCTACCCTCACCGGATAGGGCCGACGCATTTGTATTATCTTTTGCAAATATTAAATTCAAAAATGTATTTTCATTTGGTTGACAAGCGTAAGAAAGGCTAATCAAGTAAACTAAAATCAAGCCCAATAATCAATTCTTCCAAAGAAATATTGCAATTATTACATGTATCATTTAAATCATCCCAAAATTCCCATTCCTTTTTGATGAGTTTGAATGTAATGTAATAATTGCTGTATTCGTCACTTTCTGGTTCGTCAATAATCTTATATCTAATAAGTAAATCGATATCTTCTTTCATCTTGCTGAGGCTTATACCAGTAACCTTGGATATTTCGTGTAAATAAACCTTTTGTTCTCTGCATCGCTCTATCATTACCACCAGCAATTCCCTTGTTTCTTGGGGTAATTTATTAAGACTATTATTCAAGGTTTCGTTCAAATCATCTACAAGTGCTTTTTGTTCTTCAACACTGAGGTTCCAGCCCCAAGCATTTACTAGCTTTGTGCAAGAATTAGCGTATGTAAATTTGTTTGATTTGGTCTTGTCAGTAACTGAATTTAATATATTATTAACAGCAGACAAGTACTTTTCCTCATGATTCTTTTTAATATTTTTTAATTTTTTCACAGTATAGTTAGAAACATCATTCGTGACTATGTGATGTTCGTAGCACATTAACATAAGATTGCTAAACTCTCTTCTATCTTCATTTGTTTGCTTTGGATTAAATCTTTCTCCTCCAGGCATAGCAGCTTCAATGTGACATACTTGACCAATGAAATTTCCATTACCATCAATCATTCTCGCATTACACTTTGGAAAAGCGCACTCATTACCAGATAGAAGATACAACTTCCTAATTGTTTCGGGCGTTGGAGTAAGTCTTTTTATGTTTTTATTTTGCATTATCATCACCTCATGTATATATTTTCAGTACTTTATATTATATATTATTTTGATTGAAATCCGTAGTGATAACGAATCAACTCAATGATATTATTTAGACATAGAAATATGAACGAATACGGAGGCAGGAAAAATTTCCTGACCTCCTTTTTTGTTGCGTCAGAAGGGAGGTACAGATTTGGGTGTACGACAGTGGATAATTAACTGGCTAGCGGCGGGAAGGCCGAAGAATGAACCTGAACGACAGACGGAAAGTTACCCATTCCCGTTTGGTATCATGATGAGTAAGGGAAGTAACCAGCCAGCTCCAAAGCGAACGCCGACAAACTTACGAACGTTATCAGAATCCCCGATTCCGCGTAGAGCAATTAACGTCATCAAGAACGGAATCACAAAACTGAACTGGTCCGTATCTGCTATTGACGAAAATGATACTGAGAAGTACCGGGAAATATGTAAGATTATCGAACGATCATTACTGAAGCCGAATCCTGGTGACTCGTTCCGTTCATGGATTGAGCAAATTGTTGAAGATATGCTTGTATGTAGCGCGGGTTCATCGGAAGTATTAAAAGCTGGTGACCCTCTCAGGCCATTTAGGATGTACCCTGTAGATTCTTTCTCTGTTGACTTGTATCCCGATTGGGATGGAAAAGAGAATTCTTATCGCTATGCACAACGAGTTCACGGGCAATATGTTCATTTAAAGTCTTCTGACCTAATGTATATACGAATGAATCCGAGAACTAACACACCATTCGGACTTTCACCGCTAGAAACGGTTTGGGAATCAGTTGAAAGCTTTATATCAGCGCATCGATCTGCTGGGAAACAGGCTTCAAATACTGTGATTAGGAAGCTGATTAATCTTGGTAAGAGTGCTGATAGCAAGGCGGTGGCTGCTTTTCGAGCGTATTGGGAGA
The DNA here is from genome assembly GCF_000237325.1 of Paenibacillus polymyxa M1. NCBI lineage: Bacteria > Bacillati > Bacillota > Bacilli > Caryophanales > Paenibacillaceae > Paenibacillus > Paenibacillus polymyxa. The sequence goes on along the minus strand of NC_017542.1, from coordinate 3,233,597 downwards.
ACGAAGTGTTGGGACGGGGAATGAACCCAATTATCGGAGGAGAGAACCCAAGTGTGCTTGATTTGGGAGCTACGGACGATAAGGCGCTGTTTCTTGATTGGCAACGGTTCTTGATCGAGATCGTGGCTATCGCTTTTGATATCTCACCAAAAAAGCTGGGCCAAACGAAAGATGTGAACCGAAGCACCGCAGACAGTGAAGACGATGACACGAATGAATCTATCCAGTCTATTGCTGAAAACATTGTGGAGCATATCAACAATCACATTATTGACGGGATCTTCAAGATGGGTGGGGTAATTGAGTTTAAGTTCCACTATGCTACTTCGTTGAAGGACCAGAAATTAAAAGCCGATATTGATGCAATTTACCTTGACAGAAGAACTGTAACACCAGATGAAGTACGTGATGGTCTGGCGCGTAAAGCATTGCCTAATAAACATGGCGAAGTATTATTACAACCAGGTAATACCGCAGCTATCGATTTAAATAAAACTCAGGAAGAATTACAAGGAGAGAAAGACAAACTGTTAAGCAATCTTCCTGAAGATGATCCGCTGAATGATAAGGACAAAACAGAAAAGGATGAATCTGACACCGCTGAAGAGTAGGTGTTTTTATTTTGCCCTGAGAGGCGGTGAGGACGTGTTTACAAGGTTTGTTTGCAGTGTTGTGAGACTGACATATCCCAGGTCATTGCCAACACCGAGAAACCGAGCAGAGCGCAGACAACAGAAATATCACGGAGGGAGGTGAGAATCTAAATGCTTAAAACGTTGAAAATGAGCAACCAGCGGATGCGCGTTCAGGACTTCAAGTTATCCGAAGAAGGAGGACATCCAAACAAGGTTCCTTTCAAATGTGCTCTTTTCGCAGTTGATCAACCAAGTGATGGCTCACCTCATGGTGCTGGCGGGAAACGTATTCGTATTTCATCAAATGTTTGCGACCAATATCTTCAAACCTTCGTGGGTATGGCCTTGAATATTGACTATGCCAACGGTATGGCGGACCATGACCCGCGCTTTAAAGTCGCTGTAATTGATAAGGCTTACCGTTCACTTGATGGGTATGCATGGATTGACGGATACATTTACGCAAAAGATTTTCCTGATGTGGTTGCGACTATTCGTTACTACAACGGTTTAGCGGCTGAGTATAACTGGAGCGAGTATCAGTTTGGTGCATCACTCGAAATGGAAGCTTCTGTACAGGATGCAACGGATTTAGAAAATGTATTAGACGTGATTGAGTTTTGTGGTACAGGAGCAGCTATTCTGTTCGCTGATGCCGCTGCCTATAAAACAACGAGTTTTGCTGCTCGTAATACGAAACATAACAAGGAGGATGTCAATATGACACCGGAACAAATCAAAGCGATGGAAGACTCCATGAAGGCGCTGCAAGATGGTATGTCCGCTATCACTGCGAGTGTACAAAGCGTGGTCACAGAGATGGGAGCAATTAAAACAGATATCACCACTATGAAAGCTGCAAGTGAAGAAGCCGAACATAAAACTGCTGAAGAACAAGCTGCTGCTTTTCTAAAGGCAGCTCAAGATAAAGCGGATGCTTTAGAAAAAGAATTGAAAGAGTTAAAAGCAGCGGGTGCGCCTCCAGCAGAGCCGGAACGCAAAACATTCAGCGCATCCGCTCTATTGTCCAAGTATGGCAGTAATGCCAATCTTGCAGCTGGAGCGGAAGTGAATGATTACAAAACCTTCTGTGCTTCCGTCGATGCTCTTAATCTTCCAACTTCCGAATCTTTCAAACTTAAAATGCAGGCAAAAGCACAATTTGCTGACAAGGAGAGTGTGTAATATATGAATAACCGTGTAGGAACAGCTGAATTCGTCACAATGGCAGCAGCAACGCAATTTCAAGGACCGGGGGCAATCATTACAGACGATTTCCAAAAAGAAATTACAGATGTATTGCGCCGAACATCTATATTGGATGGACGACTAAATTACGTACCTGCTACAGGAGATATTTCAACTTACTATGAACAAAACACTGTTAAAGGCGGTGAATTCGTCGATCCACGTAATCCATCGGCTGCTTCCACTAGCAATCAGCGCACACCTCATGGGGTGAAGATTAAGGCCCTGACCAACCAAGTTAATTTTGGACATTACGATATCACTTTAGGACAACAACAAAACAACTTTCCTGAGCTTAAGGCGAAGGATTTGAATGATATGCTTAATGGCATTGGTCTTGCCCACGGTAAAGCTCTTTGGAGAGGTACAGACACAGGATTGACAGTCCCTACAACTCTTCAATATGTGGGCCTTGCCAATCAAATCACAAACACTTTCACTGTTGGACCAACTGCATCTATTGTATCGGGTATTCGGGCGAAAGTTGCTGCAATGGTAGCAAGTGAGTTGTACGAGCTTATGCCAACCGCTATCTATATTCATCCTATTGCGCATCACTACTTAGAAGAAGAAGAGAGAACCGCAGCCAACAATCAAACGCAAGTCAGCAACATCAAGAAGACAACTGTCGCAGGTTTGGAAGTACTGGCTATTATGACTGCTGCTGGACTCTTGCCGATTATTCCAGAACCGTTTATTACATCGTCTGTAAATGCGACGACAGCATCGAATACTGACTATGGTATTGCGATTATAACCGAACCGATGATTGAATATCACTACGTTGGAGAAAAGGGGATCTACTTGTTCCAATTGGGTACAACATCAAGCCTGCAAGAACAGTATGTGGGCATTAAATACGGTGCTCCAGTAGCTAAAGGACCAAGTTACGCTCATGCTTACGGGACAATTGAGCGTCCAACGATTACGGCGGTAGGCTAATAAATTTTAAGACTAAGGGGGCGGTTAATGTGACCGTCTCTCTTAATGTTGAGAGGAGATGATTCAGTTGGCAAAATCGAATCTGGATAAGCTGAAAGATGCGATTGCTGAAAGCGCAGCATTGTTAGCGCAGGCTGAGATTGGTGAAAATGGAGGGCAATATCCTCAACAATCGGCAGATGCATTCAAGGAGGCCGTTACAGCGGCAGAGACATTGGTTGGCGCTGAAGGAGCAGAACCAAGCCAGTTCGATGCTCAAACAACGGTGTTGAATGATGCGCGCAGTTCTTTTCTGGCTGCTAGGATTCCAGCAGTCCGAAAAGTTACGCTTCGCGGTACACCAAGCCAGCGCAAGGGTCCTCACACGATTCATTTAAAAAATGGGGTCGTTAACTTCGTGGATGGCGAAGCACAGTTACCGGATGAACTGGCAGACGAGCTTGCCGATGCTGGATATGTAGAATGAGTCAGTATCTTGAGTTAACGGACTCTGACTTCGTTCCGGTAGGGATAAAATTAACTACTCCACTTATTCTCAGAGCATCAGCCGTAATTGATGGACGGTGCAAACGTGAGATCGGAGTTACAACGTATACCGAGCGTATACCGCTTACCGATCAGCAGAGAGGGCATTTGTCTTATTACCCAGTTGTAGAGGTGAAGGAGGTAAAGGGCAGGCCGAAGCAGGGATTGATGGGTAATTTCTTTGGTCCGCCGGGATTCGAAACAATCACTGACACCAGCACCATTGATATCGACAAGGATATTGGCACAGTCTGGTGTGGCTTCTCTCCTTTTGGTTCAGCTTACTCAGAATTGGAAGTGACGTATACCAGCGGCTGGGAAACGACACCTGATAAGGTCAAGGTGGCATGTGGACTAATCATCGGACAACTTGCTGCTAATCCAAATTCAAATGTGAAATCCAAAAAGGATTTCGATTATAGCATTGAATACTTTGGAAACAGCATGATTACTCCAGAGATAGCCGATCTTCTGTCTGAGTTTGAACATAGGTCATTTAGGTAGGTGATGCAAGTTGTTCTATGAGTTCTCACACCGCCATACGCCGTGTGTGGTGGATGGAAACGAAGATGTAGTGATTCTATCAAGGGAAACCAAAGCGACGACTGTAATGGGCAAAGAATACGTCTATAACGGTGTATTCTCGCCCGAATCACTCATTAATCGTGGTTCTTTGGTGCAGACTGAGGACACATTCTTGGTTCTTACCTTAAGAAAAACAGTAGATCAGGACAACTACTGTTCATTTGTTAAAACAAATGCTGTGGTAGAGGTGCAAAGATACCAGCAAGCTTATGACGTAAACGATAATCCGGTGGGCGATGCTGAATTTACATCGGTCGCTGCTGATGTTGTTTGCTTTGCACAGTATGTTACAGCGCAACTTCGGCAGCAGGAACCGGGATTACTATCGAGTACCGTATTTGTTTTGCAGATGCAAACGACTGTTGATGTAAAGAAACCAGAGGAGACAACTACTGCTATTCCTGACCGAATCGTTATGGGCGGGAAGACATACCAGGTAGATGAAGTTGATAGGATGAAGTATCCTAATCTACTGCATGTCCAGCTTTCAGAGGACCGCCGATGATTACAGGGTATGATTCAGTGAAAGCGGCGAAGGATCTGGAGAATAAGCTCGCTGTTGAAATTACTGGGTTAACGAAACTGGTCATGCTGACAGCCAAAAGCGGCATACGGTACTACCCAGCAGTTCGGGACCATTTGGAGATGCACATGTTCGTGCTTGCTAATCAAATGATTTCAGGCGACATTACAGCGGATTACTGGCAGGCGTGGCTTGAACAATTCGGTAAAGGTTCTAAGATGGCAGACAGCAGCCAAAATCCCGGTTTAATAACCTACATGAATAGTGAAGCATGGAACCGACTGAGGTCCAAAGGTGATCGTATCATTGTAGGTCGTTCCCGCGGAAAGTACCGAGCGATTGATGGTACCATGAAGGAATCAGGTGGAGGATATGCTGGAGTAGATTTGGAGGAGCTTGCGGAGCGCGGTGATATTGATCCTTCATTTAAGGCCACACCACCAACTTACTTCCTGCGTATTGCAATTCAGTCTAACCGGAAACGTATTTTGGATGGCATTAGCCGTGTAATAACTGAGTTTCCGTATCACAGATACTTCAAGGAGGTACGGGAGTGAGCCTACAACTTATTGATGCTGTTCAAAATGCTTTGAAAGAAGATTCGGAATTTATGAGCATGCTGAAGCTTACTCCTTCATCATCCTCTGCTGATGTCGTAAAGCGATTTACGAAAGGCATGGAGCCTGAGATAACGGTTTCTAAGGATACAGTTCCACATATCTGCCAATATGTCATGCCGGGACGATATGCCACTAATCCACTGGTGTTCGAAGGCAAGTTCTGTATCGACTTTTACGGTAAGACAGCATATGAAGCAAAGCTTCTATTTGAAAGAGCATTCAAAACCTTGCACGAAAAAAGGTTGTTTGCACAGGGATTTATGTCCTATCTTTGTGTACTGTCCTATGACTCAGATTTTGCTACTGGCATCCAAGGGGTTAAGGGGTATAAAGCAATTTTCGATGTTGATTACTTGAGAATGAATTGAGGTGGGCAGAATGGCAGAAGCAGCTGTATGGAAATCAACCGGGAGATCCGGTGATCACAATGGTGTTAACCACGTTGAATATGAGCTGCTGGATTCAGCACAAAAGCGAGTTTCTTTGGCTAAAACCAGCGTATCCAGTATTGAAAAAGATGGAGTTAAAATTGAACCGGATGATCAGGAAACTCTATGGTTTAGTGAAGCAAATGCAACCAAGAAGTACAAATTTAATGTTGTTACTCTTGCTGGTACAACTTATGAAGCCGAATTGAATTGGACTCAACCTAATCCTCCTAAACCAGAACCTACCGAGTGGGAAACGCTGATTGCTGAAAAAATCGCGCTTGCTAAAGGATTGGGTATCATGGGAATCTGGAATCCAAAACAGGGTTACAAGCTAACCAAAGAGTACAGTCGCATTGCAGAAATTGATAAGCGTCTATGGGAACTGGTCAAATAAGATGACCAGTTTTTTTATGTTCACATATAAGGAGGATGAAACTATATGCAACCTTTAGTATTTGATGGTGTGGGGTCAGCGCAGGTTTATGAAGAAGGCGGAAGGCTAAAGTTTCTTGATGATAAAATCACAAAAGTAACTTTGCAATTGCAGTTTGATTGGGACAAAGTAATGGGCGGCGATAGTGGATATGCATTCCACTATACTGCTAAGGATTTAGGGGATAAGGCCTCGATGGAAGTTCCTCGTTACTCTGATATTTTGGCTGAGTTGTCTCAAGGGGCTGAATCAGAAAAAGGCACAGTTCAATTTGATGAGGTAGAGCAAGGATTTTTGACCGCTACTGATGGCTATAAATTAAAGGCTCCAACGAAGTTTAACGGAACCTTTGTAGATAAGAGTGACCGTGTTTACTTAAAAGACACTGACACAGGAGAACTTACTGAACTGACTCGTGTTGCGTCTACTCCAACAGCAGAACAGTACGTAATTACAGCTGATGGGAAAATTACATCTGATGTTGCAAACGAAGGGAAGTTAATCACTGTTACGTTCAAATGGTCAAAAGAGAATGCCACAAGAAGCAGTTTAAGTGGTAAACGCCGTCCGAAACCATTTAAACTGGTGCATCGTTTTTCATTAACCGATGATCGGAACGGTAAAGAAGTCCCCTGCCAGCTCACTATTTGGAAGGCTCTCGGGGGTGGGACATTGGACGTGTCCCAAGAACGAAAAAAGCCAACCACTAATACATTGGCGCTGGAGATTATGGAACCGGATATCACGCCGGAAAACCCTAACGGATATGCAGTGGAAATCATTTTCGGTATCTAATTAATCACTAACCCAACCCCCTACCAGAGCGATAGGGGGTTACATACATTGAGGAGGAAATTTAATGAGTACAGACAAACAGTTGGATAAAACTCTTAATATAGGTTCAGAAATTCGGTTGGCAGAGGGCATCAAAAAGCATGTGAAGATCGGGACTATTGCATTGATCCGTCAGGTTCGTGAAGAAATGGATGGTGTAGTACACAAGTTTTCCTTTTCGATAGGCCGGAAAAAATGGGAGGCTACCGAAGACCGGGAAGCAGTTGACTGGCCTAAAGTGGAGGAAATGTACAAAAAGGTGTTTAATCTCGTGCTGGTTGAGGAAATAACGGAAAAAGAGTACGAACTGATTGACCAGGACGGTATTGCAGTACTGGATGATTTGTTAGACCGATTTCTATTCTGAGTCGTTTCCTCCAGATGAAGAGTCAGATGAGGAAGATGAACAGGAGGAGTCTAACCCTGTCGAGGATGAGCATGAAACGGACTGGTTAGAACTTTGGGCTTTATGTGTGAGCAATGGTATTTCTGATTCGGAGTGGCCTAATATGACTATTCCAAAAATTAGAGCGCTCATGAAGGCTAAGAACAGAAACCGGGAATTTGAAATCATTCTTCACGGTGGCAATGTTGAAAACAAAAAGCCAAAGAAGGTTAAGACATTATCTGATCTTGGTTTCTTCGCCAAGTAAATTAAGAGGCATCCGCAATCATGCAGGATGCCTCTTTTTCTGTATTCAGGGCAGGAAAAGTTTCCTGAACCCTATGAGAGGTGAGCGAATTGGCGGACTTAAGTAAAGATGTAGTAGGTGCGCGGATAAACTTGGATACAACCAAGATACTACCCGCTTTCAAGGTGATCGACAACGGAGCAAGGGCGAATGCTGAATCTTTTAAGGTTTTAAATTCGGAACTCGGACTAAGTGAGAAGAATTTCAAATCTCTTGCCAGTAGCGCAGACAAGTTTGCTCTTTCAGCAGATGACAGACGGAAGAAGATCCTTGCTGAATCCGAAGCTCTTGTTAAGCAACGCACTGCACAGGCAGAATTAAATGCTGCACGAAAGAACCAACTAGACCAAGCTAACAAAATTACAGATGAGAAGCTAAGGGCACAACAGGCCATTGTAAAAAAGCGTGAGGATGCAATTGAACAGCAGGAACGTGAACACCTGAAGCGTATGGAGGCTTTGCAGAATAAAGCTTCATTGACGGGTCAGAGATCGGCAAAGGTCTCAGGGGCTGGGACTGACGACAGGACACGTGAACGTGTCTTAATGGAAGAACAGTCCATACGGATGAAGATATCTCAACTGGCAGAGAAAGAAGCACAGCAGGCACGTAAGAACGCACAAGACTACGAAAAGTTTTGGGTGAATGCATTACGTGCCAGGGAGCAAAAAGAGGCACAAGTCCGTGAGAAAGTACTTCAGGAAGAACAGAAGATCCGGCGCTCTTTAAGCCAAACCGAAGCGCAAATGAAGCAGACTTTTAATACAACTCCTAACTGGATTAGCCGAGTAGGTGATATGGCTACCCATGCCCTTGTATTTAATACAGCATATGCAGCTCTGCATAAAACACAGGAAGTCCTTAAAGAGGGATTAGTCGATATTGAATCCAATATGGCAGGGTATATCCAAACAAACGAGCATTACTTTTTAGAGTATAACGAAGGCACGAAAGAAATGGTCATGAACACTGAAAAGTTACATGACCAGACGACCAAATTCATTCGCACGGCCCATGACCTGGGAAGTGAGATTATGGACGTCACCGAGTCTGCTCGTTTATGGGGACGGATGTATAAGGATGCAGGTGTTGTTCAGGAGATGGTACGTAAGTCAACGATGCTCAGTACCGTTGACCTTGTATCCTTGGAAGATGCGACAAAATCAATGGAGTCTACATTTGCTCAGTATGGCGTGCAAATCAAGAACAGTAATGACGCTATGGTGCTGGGTGGGCGCGTTCTGGATTCTTGGTCCAAGGTTGCCCATGATACGATGGCACCAGCTAAAGACTTGGGAGCAGCCTTCGAGCGTACAGGTAAGATTGCTGCTGAAACAGGCGTAAGTTTCGACTTCATGAACGGTCTTATTTCAGCCGGTGTACGTAACACAGCGCTCTCTGGTGAAAATCTCGGTAACATGTGGAAAACAGTATTGGGTACAATTCGTACCGACAAAGCTGTGGGAGAAATTGAACGCTTGGGCGTTGCAACCAAGGAAGTTGTTAATGGATCAGAGCAATGGAGAAAAGCAGAAGATATCTTGTTGGATCTTTCTACTAAAGTAATCGACAAAAACTATGACCTTACAAAGTCATATGCAGATATCTCTCGGGGCGTGTATCAGTATGCAAAATTGGCAGCTTCCCTTAATGCCGGGGATATTTTACTTGGTACAGCAGCCTCTATAGGCTCAACCGGATCGACAATGGAATACCTGAAAGTTCAAATGGATACTATTCAGCGTAAAGCAGCACAAACCAAGGCATCTTTGCTTGAGATATTTAACAATGCGGGCGACGACGGGCTAAGAAGAATGATCAAGAACGTCTTGGACGCGATTGACCAACTGCTTATTGGCCTTACCAAAGTACCATCTGGTGTGTTTGAGGGTACAGCAGCTATTGGGGGTTTACTTCTAGCTTATAAAGCCCTCAGCGGGCCAATTATGAATGTAGTAGCTGCTGTGAAAGTACTTACAACAGCTAAGGTTGCAGAAACGGTGGCTGTTGCTGCAAACACTACAGCCAATGAAGTGAATATTGTTTCTTCTCAAGGAGCAACATTGTCTACCATCCAACGTAGCGCAGCAACTCAGGCATCTACTGCTGCAACAGCAGAGGCAACAATTGCAACTACAGCTATGACTAGGGCGCAAGCGTTATCCACTGTAACGATGGCTGCTGCTACAGCAGGTTTGACTTTGCTGGCTGGGGCAATTGCTCTTGTCATTTGGGAAAGTGGAAAAGAAGAAAAAGCAGCGCGTGAAAGAGCACAAAACTTGAAAGATGCTGATTCGGCTGCTCAACAAATGATAAGTCAGTATCAACGACAAATCGACTTACTTCCCAAACTCGTTAATGCTCATAAATCGCTTTCTGATTCACTTAAAATTAGCGGTACCTCTATTGAAAGACAAACTCAAATAAAGAAACAACTGGAAGAGGTCACAAAAGCATTAATTATAACAGTAGGTAAGGATGGGGCTAAACAGCTTGAATCCGCCAACTTTAGTGAAAAGGCTGTACGAATACAGGTTGATGCTTTGAACACACTGATAGCAAAGCAAAATGAAGCACGAAAGAATATGCTTACTGATCAACAAAGCGAGATTAACAATCAGCTGAAAAAGAATACCGAAGAGCTAGAGCAAACAAAAGAGAAACTCCTTAAAGTTAAAGACAGCTTAGCTTCACAAATGGGAGAGTTCTTTAAAAACGTTTTTACCGGAAAGAGTTTGGACGAAGCTTCTAACTCCGTTCAGCTTCTCCAAGACGAAGTAAATGGCTTAGAGAAGGAGAACCATAAACTTTCCGCCTCTGCCGCTGAAGTCGCAGTGCAGCTTGGCCAAGTTGCAGTTGATGCGGTTGATCAATTCGCAGGTAAGTCGGGTACAGCAGCTGAAAGTGCCAAAGCTCAAGCGGAAGCATTAGCAGATTTAAGGGAGCAAATTCAAGGAAATGGCACTGCTGTATCTGAGATGAATAATCTCTTGAGCGACCTTTCAAAAGGACAGTCTCTCAACGCCGCTGCTGCCACGGACCTAATACTAAAATATCCTCAACTGGCAGCAGAAATATATAAGACAAGTGATGGATGGAAATTTGAAAAAGACGCTGTGGAAGTTCTCCGAAAAGCAAAAATTCAGAAAGCAATCGACGATTTGAAATCCGAGAAAGCTTCAGCATTCAACACAAAAGTGTCTACTGATGAACGTTTAAAAGCTTATAGCATTGAAGCAGAAGCTATTAGAAATTTAGCTCAATTAAAAGCTGCTCTCAATGGTGTAATGGCTCAGAGTTCCTTGGAGGTTGCGAAAAGACAAACTGAACTTAATAGCATGACTGGCATTAGATCAGTTTTAAACGCTCCTTTTAAGAATCAACTTGATGTTGATAAGAAAAAACTGGATAACAAAAAAAAGCTTGATGAAATATACACTGAATATGAAAATCAAGCAAAATCCTTTGATACTCGGATTAACGCTTTATCGAAGCTATACAAAGACCCTAAATTTGGAGTTAGCGGTTCATCAAGCAAAGAGAAAAAAGGAAGAAAAGGAAAAAGTGATGCAGAAAAATCGGCTAAAAAAGCTGCTAAAGAAGCTGCGGATGCTCGTAAGGATTCCTACAGCGATGATATGGACAACTTCAAATACATCGCAGAACGTAATGAATGGTCTATAGACCAGCAAATAGCTGGGTACAAACGACTGGCTCAACGACATAAGCAGTACCTTTTGGAAGATAAGGATGCAATGAAGCAATGGAGCCGCGATGTTCAGAAACTGAATGATTCAAGATTTCAGGAAGACGTGGAGAATCTTGAGCGAAGAACCGAGCGTATGCGGCAGGCCAACAAACAAGAAATTGAGATGGTAAAAACCAGCTTGGATTTTTACAAGAAGGAACAATCTAAATCTTACTTGCTACCAGCAAATAGGCGTGAAATCCAAAAGCAAATTTATGATCTGTCCGTGAAGTATAACGAGCTTCGATACCAAAACTCGGAAAAATGGATTGATAAAGAAACTTCCAAAATGGAAATGGCGGGGCAAACCCAAATTGCTATCCTCAAAATGGAATATGACGCTTATATGCGTATGAGTAAGGCAAAGGATCGTACTGCTGAACAAAGTTTTGAGTTGCAGCAGAAGATTTATGAGAAACGTAAAGCTCTGGAAGATGAGTTCCTGTCCGACTTCCAAAAACGAATCAATTACCAAAAGAGTATGGAAGCCGTATCTGTTTCCGATCAGCTCAATTTATGGACAAAAATGCAGGCTCTTTATAAAGAAGGAACAGAACAGCGAATGGAGATTGATGTACAGGTCCATGACCTTAAAAAGCAGCTCCTCGAAGATCAGAAGAAGGTTACTGCCGAAGCTGCTAAGAAGGAAAAGGAAGCACTCGAAAAGACTCGGGATGAGGAAGTAAAGCGTATTGAGGCGGAACGTGATGCTTTTATTGAGGCTCAGGACGCTAAAATTAAGGCCATAGACGACTTGTTAGCCAAGATGCAGACAGCTAATGAAGACGAGGACTATGATCGTGCTATGGCGGAGAAGCAAGTGCGTCTTTCCCTGTTACAATCTGCTGTCGGTCCTGAAGGTATTGCCGAACGTAAGCAGACTGAAAAAGACATTGAGGATATGCAACGGGAACATAACCGGACGCTGGCGAAGCGCGGCTTGGAGGATCAAAAGAAAAAGCTTCAAGATGAGAAGACTGAGCGAGAAAAGGATTACAATGACCAGATTGAAGCTGCCAAGCAGCATTATGATCGGCTTGCTGAGAAGTACGATGAATATTCAGACGGCGTTGAATCTAAAGCTGAAGATTTGAAAAATACTCAAATCTCAAAAGAAACCGAGAAGAACGCGGAAATTTTGCGTCAGTTGGATCAGTTTATTGCTGACTATCAGGCTAAAATGGCTGAAATCAATGCCACCTCATTGTCTGCATCCTTTGATACAGGTTCCTCAATCTCTGAAAAAGACAGTGACCTGGCACGATATAATTCCAATATTGATAAATGGTATTCAGCAGGTGCTGCTGAGAAGACCAAACTGCACGAGGAAAATGCCGCTCTGCGGAATAAGTATGGCATTAAGAAGGATACAGGGAAACTTCAAAAATTCCATTCTGGCGGGATCGTTCAAGGCCAGAAGGGAGCAGAGGTACCCGTCATTGCCCGTGAAGGGGAAATGTATTTGAATGGTCAACAACAGAGCAACTTGTGGAAAATTATCAATTTTAAGATGCCGAAACTTAATTTCTCTATGCCTGATTTTTCAATGCCAATGGCTTCGGGCAGTTCAAATCCGCAGCAAATCAGCAACCAGTTCGTAATAAAATCAGGTGATACTTATATTGAAGACGAATCCGCAGCAAAGGTGTTTTGGAGCGAAAGGGACAACTTTGTACGGAGGTTGCAAACGAGGGGAGGCAAGTCTTAGTGATAGACGCTACGGTGGATGGGAAATCCTTTAAATCCATTGGATTAGGGCTTAAAACTCACAATATACCTGTGTTACCACCAACAAAAGACCATAGCCTTGAGATAGCTGAGAGGGATGGAGAGTTGGATTTTGGCAGCACGTATGGAGCGCGGTTAATCAATCTCGAATGCGTCCTAATGGCTGATGATACTACCCTTGATTACCATAGGAGAGTCGCCCAAGTGGCGGCTCTTTTTAATGCCAAAAAAGGGGATATTGTATTTACGTTTTCAGACTTACCAGGAAGGCGATATATCGGGCGCTATGCTGGAACATTAGATATCGAAAAAATACTTTGGGATGGAGAACTGACTATCCCGATTAAGATGGGTGAGCATCCGTTTCCAGAAAGCGATGAGAATATCAAAGAAGTTATCATTACTCAATCGCCACAAACAGTGTCGGTCATTTCTACAGGAGATGAAAGAGCCAGTCCTATTATCGTCCTGACTAACATCGGTAATAACGACATACGGAATTTCCGTATCGCAAATGAGTATCAAGTAGAATAGGAGGTCTTTATATTGGCAGACATATTACTAAGTAAGTCGAACTGGTGGAAAACAGCCTGTATTAATGCGGCTTTGCGTGGAGTTAACTTTGCTTCTCCTCAAACGCTTTACATTGCCCTATACACCAGTAATCCAACAGATGCGGATACAGGGCAGGAAGTAAGCGGTGGAGGCTATACGCGCCGTGCTGTGGCGTTCTCAGAACCAGTTATAGCAGATCGTAGAGCTGTTACTTCCAGCGTGGGGGATGTCTCTTTTCCTATCGCTGGAGCAGATTGGGGATTGATAACACACATAGGCATTCGGACAGCAGCAACCGGGGGCAATCTTGTCTATCACGGTGCAGTCAAAACACCACGCACGGTCCAGACGAATGACACACTTCGGTTTCTGGCCGGGCAAATAAAAGTAGACGAAGGGTAGGTGTGAAACGTGGAAAAAATGTATCCACCAGTGGTGAACTCTCCTAAAACTGAGCTTGCAGAACTGATCACAGACAGTCAAACCGAAATTACAGTCGCCAACGCCGCTGTGCTTTTACAGGGCGAGGGTATTGCTGTTTTAGGCAATGGGGATGTAGCAGAAACCATTACGTATACAAGCGTAGAGGAAAACATTCTGAAAGGCTGTGTACGTGGCTATGAGGGTGTTGCCCGTGCTTGGCCTGTCAGTACACGGATTGCACGCAATTTCACGGCAGCGGACTTCCGGGCAGTACAGGGAAATGTTACTGAGATTGATGAAAAGGTAACAGACTTGTCCGCTACGGTAGCCGAGAAGACTCAGAATGCATCTTTAACTAAAAAGGGCGTTACCCAACTCTCTAAGGCCGTTAACGGTACACGGGATGATATAGCGGCTACAGAGAGTGCAGTAAGTTCTGCGTATGGCCTAGCAAATAACGCATATCGCAATCGAGGCAATGCACCAGCAAACTGTAATGATGCCACCCTATCGGGTAGCTACAATGTGGCTCTTTCCGCATGGACAGGTTTTTCGAACTATCCACCCGGAGCCTATACCTATGGCAAACTTGTGGTGAATTACGACAGCGGTGCTATTGTTCAAATGTACTTTTCACATGATAATCCAGGTCGTGTCTATACACGAATTGCTTTTGCTGGTGCTGACTGGAGAGAGTGGACGGAAATTTTCATGACTCGCGGCGGTTCTGTGTGGGGAACGATAGATAGCAAGAACGCCATTCCGTTAGCCATCTATCGTCCAGGGTATAAATCATGGGCATTACACAAATCGGATAATGGCCGAGTATATATATCTCCATCTAACACGATAGATGGTACTGACTGGAATTTTGGTAATGGGTTATGGATAGAAGAGGGTAATATAGGCTGGCAAGGCGGGGACCTGAACAGTTTAAAAGCTTCCTCTGCAAATCTTTTCAGTGGGAACGGAAGTCCTGAAGGAGCCGTGTCTGCTCCAGTAGGATCGCTATATCGAAGGCTGGATGGATATGCAGGGGAGACTCTGTATATCAAAGAATCTGGAACAGGAAACACGGGATGGAGGGCTGTTAAATGATAAAAGAATGTATAGTGCTAAATGACGAGGTAATCAACATCGGGCCTTGGGATTATAAGCTCCAGCAAGTCTTGGTGTCACCAGCGGAATATAACGACGAGGGAAAGACCACGAAAGAAGCTGTGTACGAAGAACAGACCATGAATCCTTTACCTGAAGGGGCAACTATCGAAGAACGGGAAATTGAAGTTGCACCAGATGGCGGTCTGATTGTAAAGGGTTCTGCACAACCGACCAGTGATGAACTTCTTGGGCAAGAGCTTGCACAAATTAAACTCCAGTCGATGCAGCAGCAGGAATTACTCAGCAATATGGGCGCGGAGTTGGCAGCGGCGCGGTTAGAAATTATTTCATTGAAGGGAGAGAGTGGATCATGAGATTTTGGACGCTTGCATTTAATCAACGTTGGGTGACTGCGGAACAACTCAAAGGTGCTGTGAAGACGGAAACCAATCGGTTTGGTGAAATCACACCGGAAGAATACAAGACCATTACAGGCGTGGACTTCCAGTAAGGAAAATTTTCCTTGCCTGATAGGAGGACGCTATGTTTAATGGTGGATTTAATAGCCTTGGTTTTAATACAGGAGATGTAGAAGGGAACATTATTGACCTTTCTGCATCTCTTTCTGGTTCCGGGCAAATGTACTCACGGAAGGTGGAGACAGCTGGAGCAGAAAACGATAATGCGTTTAATCTCATGTCGTTTAATGTTGACGAACCTGATACCGTAACGGAATACATTTTGGAATTTGTTTTGGATATGACTGCCGCTGCGGAGTTGTCCGGGGAAGGTCAGGCGCAGGCTGATTTTGTCCGTGAATATGCCTTGGAAGCCGTTCCTATGTCTGGCGAGGGACGCATAACTAACGCAGAATACGTTCGAGAAATTCTGATGCAAGCAGTACCCATGTCTGGGGAAGGAAGGATATCGGCGGAACTGTCAAAATTCCATACCGACTACATTGAGTTTACAGATGTGTTCCGACCGGGAGAAGTTATTGTGATTGACTCAGGTAAGTTCAAGATCACTCGCAATGGGCAGAACGTTTCTCACTTGTATAATGGTGATTTCTTTGACTTAAATCTCGGCAATAACAATCTTACCTGGACAGATCCAGAGACAGGCCGGACAGTTTTGTTCCGTATTACACACCGAGATAAATTCTTATATTAAGTGAGGTGGACTATGCCTACTCCAACTATGCAAGTGTTTGATAAGAATATGCGGCGTGTTGGAACGCTAGTAGACTCTTATGACATTCAGCGGCGGCGCAGGATTAACAGTGACTATGAATTAACCTTCATGGTCCCGATGACCAGCGAAGACTATAGGGAAAAGATAGCAATCAAGGGCCACGTTCAGGATGAGCGTGGCCAATTTTATGTTATTCAGTCTCGTAGCCGATCACGAGAGGGAAAAAAGCTGACTGCAAATATCTATTGCAATCACATCATGTTCAAGCTTAACGATTACAAGTTTCCATATGCTTCATACATTGCAGAAGCATATGGAATTCATCTCAATCAACTCACGGATCTGATTACAGCTGCTACAGGCGGGAGATTCAAATTCGTTATCCACGACACATTCGATTTGCATGATGTCAAAGACTTCGGGCGTGGGACGTGCTTGGAAGCTCTCAACAAGATCATCCAAATGTATGAGTGTGAGGTTGAACCGGACAACTTCACTATTAACCTGAGGAAGAAGATTGGAACCGACAGCGGATTACAGTACCGACTTAAAAAGAATATCGTATCCAGCAGCTTTAAAGATAAGGGTGAATCTTTGGTCACACGCATGTTCGCTCAGATGAAGGATGGACGTACCTTTATCGGAATGGATGCGTCCAAACTGACCGAAGAGGAGCGGAGTTTGCTGTCAGGCATACCAGGAACGATTGTGCATGGAAAGCTGGCGGTGAACTACTTGATTTCACCTTATGCTCAGTATTGGGCCAGCGAGTCGGTTCCTTTTTACGATGGGGAAATCATTGAACAGGACATAGAGGAACCGGAGGACTTGCTAAAGGCCACACGTAAGGGGCTTGCTGAACAGGAAAACGTGACGCTGGAGGTAACCGTATCGACGGCGGACCTGTTCAAAATAGACAATACTGAACCTAAACCAGCTTTGGGCGACAATGTAATGTGCATTGACCCGGCTATGGACATGAACAAACTTAAAGCCCGAATCACAGAGCTTACAGAGTATCCGTATAGCCGAGACAAACACAGTGAGCCTACCATATCAAATGTCAATTTACGGGACTATGCAGATATCATTTCTGACCTGGAGCGGAACAAGAATATTATCAATAATCTGTTCAGTAACGGGAAGATCCGAACGGAAGTATTTGAGTCCTTTGCCAAGCAAGCCGTGATCGACATTGATAATTCCAAAACGGAAATCAAGTACGATCAACGTGGCATAATCCTACAGGACAAGACCAATGCTCAGAACCAAGTTATTATGACTTCAAACGGGGTTGTTTTAACAACGGACGGAGGTAAAACAGCAAGAACAGCAATTACAGCACGTGGCGTTGTTGCTGAACAGATTGTCGGACAGCTCGGAAACTTTGTATCCTTGGTTATTGGTAGTGGCAATAACGTAACCAAAATTAATACGAACGGAATCAGTGCAGGGAATGACGACTATACCATTGCGCCATTCCGGGTAGACATGCAGGGGAATGTTGTTGCCAGGTCAATCAAGCTTACGGGCCAAATTGATAACTCAGAAATGAATGCTTCAGATATTAGGGCAAGTACAGTTAATGCAAGTACAATACGTGGCAGTAAACTGATCGGCAATGAAATAGAAGGCGGTATTATTACAGGGGCCTTATTCCGTACAGCCAAAGAGGGTAGGCGCATAGAAATAAATTCTAATGGTCTTACTGCTTATAATTCTCGTGGCGGAGAAGCTGTCTCATTAGGTCAGTATAATGATGGTGGCGGCTTATTGTTTATGGATGATGGTTCGCCAAGAGGAAGCGTCTACGGAGATAGAGAAGGGTTTCATTTAGGCAACATGGGACCTATTATTATCCGATCTATAGATGATGCCACTTATTTAAAAGGTCCTGTAGATTTTTCAGAAGCTACAATAAGTGGACTGGCTTTAGGAGTAGAGAGCATTAAAGGTCTTGATAACACTCTCAGAGATTTCCGTAATGATATTGCTGAAATACGTGGTGATTTGTTTAATGGTTTAATCGTTAATGCAACATTCGACCCCGGTTCCAGGAATCTAAAATTGTTCAGCCGAGGAAAAACTGTGGCTACAGTTAACATTCCCGCTGGTGGAAGTTCAAGTAGCTCGTCAACATAATGTTTACTGCACCTCCTACCGATGGTAATATTAGGACATATATACTACATAGGAGGTTCTAATGATGAAAAAATGGTCATATTTGCTCATTGGTCTGTTGATCGGTGTGGTTTTTGCTACGACTGGAAACGCATTTGCGGATCAAATTAAATCTATGGTTGGGCAGACAGTGGCAGGAGAGTATAGTGTAAAGGTTAATGGTAATTCCCTGTCTGAAAACGCGATAGTCGTTGATGGAAAAGCACATGTTCCGCTTCGCGCTGTCACCGACTCTTTAGGGGCGAGTTTAAAAGTGGATGGTAAAACAATTCAAATTGAATCGTCGGATAATTCTTCTTCAAAACAAACAAATACTGAAGTGAAAACTTATTCAGGTAAATACCAGGGATGGCCTGTTTCCAAATTGGAAGAGAGAAAATCAGAACTCGAAAAATTTGTAAGTGATACTGAAAAAGATAAAGAGAACCTACAAAAATCTCTTGAAAAATACAACAAACTTAGAGAAGAATACTCAGGGAATAAGAAGATGTTGGACAATCTGGATTCCGAGACAAAAGGTACGGAAGAAGTATTACAAGAAGCTGAAACTAATATAGCTAAATATAAGACTGAACTAGAAGAAATAAATAAAGCTATAGCTTCACTGAAATTAAAATCCGTAGTGTCACAGTACTATACGTAAAATAAAATAGAGATATAGAAAAGCCTGTCCTAATTTTGGGATAGGCTTTTACTCTTTATAAAGGCAGATTGTGTAAACATATACTCAGCTATTTGGGTGAGCAAAGCTGCACGGTCGGTACAGCCTTGCTTATATTAGACAAAGCGAAAGAAGGCTACCACCAATTGCACCTTAATGCAAACAGAATACATTAATGAAATTGACAGTATGCTTGCGGATAAATCCGTAGCACTACAGCAATAGAAGCAATTTAAGATATAAGTATGAAAGCCTCTGATAAATCAGGGGCTTATTTTGCGTCTTGAGGGGGGGACGAAACCATGGCAAAGATAAAATCCGCATTGGATATACAATTGGATTTAACGAGGCCGATTGAAGAATTGACCGAGGTCATTTCTGCTGTTATTGCTTCGCAACCAGCGCGCCGGAAGGAAATACTTAAAGGTTTGGATATGGCAGTAGGAAATGCATTAGCAGAGATACAGGCCCAGGAAGAAAAGGAACAGAAAGTAGACGATGATAGCTCAGGAAAAGTTTCCTGAACGGAGAGACGGGGGAAGCAAGGTGGATAAGTGGGAGGTTTTTAAGTTCAGCACTGCTTTAGGAAGTAGCGCTGTGACGTATTTTTACGGTGGGTGGTCGGGAGTATTGGGGGTGTTACTTGCTCTGGTCATTATTGATTATGTGACCGGATTATTTGCTGCTGGTGCTGAAGGTAAGAAGGGAACCGGACCCGGTTTGAAAAGTAAGATTGGTCTTATCGGTATCGCTCGAAAGGTATTTATTTTTGCAATGGTAGCAGTATCCCATCTGATTGATGGAGTTTTAGGCGATTCGCACCTATTCCGGGATGCGGTCGCCTATTTTTATATGGCAAATGAGCTGCTTTCGATTCTGGAAAACGGGGGCAGGCTTGGAGCGCCAATTCCACCAGTGATCCGACAAGCGGTTGAGGTATTGAAAGGAAAAGGGGGAAACGGTAGTGACAATAACACTGGAGTTGGTAAAGAGTAAATCTGCAACGCGTTTACAGGGACTTTTACCTGTCGTCCGCACAGCCGCGGAGTGCCTTATAGAGCGTTCCTTTGCTTTAGGTATACCTATCGTAATCACACAGGGGCTACGGACCATAGCGGAGCAAAATGAGCTTTACGCACAGGGACGGACCAAGCCGGGACCAAAAGTAACAAACGCCAAAGGCGGGACCAGCTATCACAATTTTGGTGTGGCTATTGATTTTTCCTTACTGCTGCCTGACGGACGGTCTGTAAGCTGGGATACTCAAAGAGATGGTAATGCAGACCATAAAGCGGACTGGATGCAGGTTGTGGCTATTGCTAAGGAGCTGGGCTTTGAGTGGGGAGGCGATTGGAAAACGTTCACCGACTTGCCGCATCTACAAATAGTATTTGGCCTGAGCACAGCACAGTATCGAGCAGGTAAGCGGCCTACGAAGGCACAGATTGATTCAGTTTTATCCAGGATTAACAAAACAGGAGATGATGAACCCATGACACTAGAAGAAAAAGCAACGTTGAAGGAACTACAAAAAACAGTGCAGGCGCAGGCTGACCGCATCAAGACACTGGAGACAGCGGCCAAACAGCCCAAAGTACCCACGTGGGCTGAACAAGCCTGCATCAACGCCAAGGCCGTAGGTGTTCTAGATACAGCTAATGATGGATCTTATGACTTTTACCGCATGGTCACGATGCTTGATCGAGCAGGGATTTTTGAAACGAAAGGGGATAAATAATCATGCAAACAATTATCGAAACTGTACAACCTTACGTAAATACCATTGTCACAGCCACTGCGGGTGTGCTTACAGCGTTTGTTTTAGGAGGTCTGAACAAACTCAAGACTAAGGTTAACGTGTGGTTAGACGCACGTACAACAGCGGCACAGCGAGAGGTAATCCATAAAGTAGCAGGGGAGGCTTTTGCACTTGCTCAGACTACGTTTAAAGATGCTGGCGGGATTCGCAAGATGCAAGAGGCTTTGCAATATGCATCCTTGAGACTTACAGAACAGGGCATTGTGGTATCGCCTACGGAGCTTCAAGCAGCGATTGAGAAAGCATATCTGGAGTATAAGGCCAGAACAAAAGCGATACTGGCTACTGAAGCACAGCCGAACGAGAAGGCAGCACAGGCCGCAGCTAAGGAAGCTGTATCTGGTCTGGCTGCAAAGCTTAATGATTTTTTGGCTCAAGCTACAGCAGAGGTAGCCAATACTGTTCCTGCTCAGGTGCAATCTGAACCTGGACCTATTTCAGCGCCGTTAGAAGCTGTTCAAATGCCTGTAACTACGGAGTAAGGTAAAGCAAATACCCTACCGCTTTTGCTGGTAGGGTAGCTTTTTTAATAATATATATCGTCTTCTGTTGTATCATACGATTTTTTGAAGCTAATTTTTTTCTTTTTTATATATATTATTATTGCTAAAAAGGACAAGGGAATTGGAATATAGGTTCCATAAATATTTATAAGTTCTTTAGAGAAAGGTGTAAAAGACAACACAATAAAAGAAACTACACAAAATAATAAATAGAATAATAATAGTCCTACTAATAAATTTATAAGTTGAAATATGTTAACTAAAAGACCCTCTTTGTTTAGGTACCAACCAAGAAAAGAAAAAAGAGAGCCGAACAGGGCAGCGAGTGACAATCTTATAATGTAACTTAGCCATACTACATCAGTATACGAACTGAAATAAATACCTAAAGCTCCTCCAACAACAGCACCAAAAATTCCAACTATTGTAGTAAGTGATAAACCGTTCATATTTGCAGTTCCTTTCTCAAATAATCAACCTTTTTAATATCCATAGATTACAATGTTTTTGATATAGTCTATCAGGCCTAGGAAATTTTTTCTATATATATTCACAATATAGACCATACGAATTATACTGATAACAACACATAAGGAAGCACCATTGTGCAATTTAAACCCATAGGGGCACTTTACTGACTCAAGTTGGTGGGGTGTCTTTTATTTATGAAGCCTTAAATTTATTTTCCAGAAAATTCTTGACAAATTCATCTGTGGTAAATTATAGTAAGCCTATATCTGAGAAAAGGGGACTTATTATGAAGAAAATGTTTATTTCATTATTTTTAGGAGTGCTTATAACAACTGGTTTATCTGTATCAAGCTTCTCTTCTTTTACATCAGTTGCTGATGCAAAACCGCTTAGGTATACAGTTACTCTTCATCCGAATGAGACTTATCAATTAGGATATGGTCCAGGTTATTGGTACTACATGGGGAGTGGAAAATCAAATGATTTTACAGTATCCCCAAGAGGGCTTATTAAAATATATCCAGACCCAGAAAATATTTCTGTTGGAGATGGAGCATATGCTGGTGAGATATCGACTGTTGATAGATTTGGTGGTGAAGTGGAAACAGTAACGATTAGAATTAAATACTAATATTGTATCTAATAACTCTTATTTTCGTTTATAAACAATTTCACACGTAAGAAAACAACGCTCTTCAATCCGAAAGCATCGGTGATACCCTGCTGGCATACGCTGGTGGGGTGTTTTTCTGTTTTATAGGGGGTGCTATTGCTAAAAACAAATAAAGTATTTTCTTAGTGCTTAGGCTAAGAAAATACTTTATTTAATGTCTGTTTAATCTTCAGGTTTCAAAAAAACTTTATAGGTTATATCATGAGCTACCGAGCTTTGAGTGCTTGGGCTAGCATCAAAATTATAGTCGTACGGGTTTGTATCAAAACTATACATAACATCTAGCACACGATAAAGTTTATTATTCCATAAAATCATTTCTCCTTTTCTTGGGACAAAAGGCAGGGCAACCAGGTCGAAATTTTCAGCGTAGTAGCCCTCTTTATCATTTAATACAATTGCTAATTCGATAACTTTCAATTCCTCACCTCTCAAGTGTAGAAATACTCTTTAATTAATAACTACTACTCTTGGAGGCGAAAAGCAAGATGCAGGTCCTTTATCTGTATAAAGTTGAGCAACTCCGCCGACTGTGTAAGTCCCTGGTTGACTGTATTCCCATGTTTGACTGAGAGTTACTCCCCCAGTATTCGGCCCTTTAAAACTGGTAGCTTCCGTCCAACCGGCTCCCGTTTTAAAAGAAGCATTGACTTCTCTTATAATTGAGTCCGTTGCAATACCCCACTCCACCGTTACTGTTCTTCCATTCTTAGTTACATTAAACGATTTGGTTACCCACACAGGCGCTATTATTGATTGGATACTTTCATTGGAATTTGAGGAATCAGGAGCTAATTGTGAAGAAGATGGTTCGACTGATAAGGGCTGAGCTTGAATAGAATTTTCGACTGATGAGGACTGATCTTGAGTAGGGGTGACGCTTTGGGCAGATACCGGGACAACTAATATCACTGAAATTAGAAAGGATAAAAATAGAGACGACAGTTTTTTACTCATTTTAATACGCACCTCTTCCAAATTATTTTTATACTAAATCCTTAAATATAAGGATGAAGTAAACTATTGATGGAACATATAGGTTATATTTTCCATATCATTGTAACCTCATCTTTCTATTAAATAGAGTTGTAGATTTTTGTCAACAACGCCTATGTGACGCCAGTGGGCGCTATAGCGCTGCGTGGATCTCGTTCGAATCGGAGAGAGCTGCCGCGTTCCGGATGCTTGGGCTTCAGCTTGGAGTCGCATCCACATTTTTAGCAGCATTCATTCAGCCCCGTGCTAAATAGCTCAATTCAATTGGAGCTTGAGCCTTGAAGGTGGCTATAGCCACCCTAATAAAGTATCCAAAGGATCAAGAGTAATTGAAATGCACCAGATCGAAAACAGAAAAGGGCAGGAGGAATAGAACTCTAACTGCTCTTTTTTTGCCTTGGACAACGAACACTTGTTTACATATAATATTTGCAGAGGCTTTCAGTATGAACCATACATATTGCATTTACAAAATCACCCAAAACAATTATACTTATCTTATAATCCGAAAGCATCGGTAGCACTCTGCTGGCTCAAGCCGGTGGGGTGTTTTACGTTTAGGGAGGTTTACATATGTTTAGGTGGATATTTACCGTACTAATTACAATCCTATTAGCTGGCTGCAGCCTACAACAAGACGTTGTAAAGACCACTAAGAGCGACCCTGTATCCGTTCCGGTAACGCAGGTATCTGCCGATACGGTCAAGCTGGAGTTTCCGTCAGCCAAGTACCCAGAAACGGCCCAGCACATCAAGGAAGCCATTCAGGCGGGAAAATCACCAGTATGCACAATTGACCGTGAAGGAGCCGACCATAATCGCGAGCTGTCCCTAAAGGGTGTACCCACCAAGAAGGGTAAGGATCGAGATGGATGGCCTATGGCAATGTGTTCCGAAGGTGGAAAGGGTGCAGACATTAAGTACATAAGTCCAAAGGATAATCGTGGAGCTGGATCGTGGGTAGGTCACAAATTGGATGAATATAAAGATGGAACGAAAGTTGAATTTTTCGTTAAATAGCAAAAGCTCAGCTAACCTTGATTGGTTGGCAGAGCTTTTTTCATTGATCAGTTTGAATTTAGGTTAGATGTAAATAGATTATAGTGTTGTGTGAAATCAATCACAGTTGAATCGCGAAATGTTCTATATTATGGAAATGTATTGAATATAATACCAAAAAAATGGAGGATCAAAATGCTTAAAAAAATTATGATTCCCGCTTTGCTTGGTTCTGTTGTTGTAGGTTTACTTCCTGAAAACGCTGCCTTTGCTGATCAGGTAACCACTGTTACGGACTCTACTTATTCCACTCAATCTACTACTCCAGATATTACTCAAGTTATTACCCCAAGTATTATTGGACTGAAAAGAATTTCAGACGTGCCCGACTTCGATTGGGGAAGAGGATGTACCATATCATCGGCAGCTATGATTATCAAGTATTGGGAGAGTCATGGATATCCATTATTAATTGACCGTGGCGTATCAGATGATGAACTACAAGATATTTTGGCAGATAAATATTTCCATCCTGACAAAGATGGCGGCGTGCCCTTCGTACGAGCAGTAAATGCCTTTGCTAGATATTTAGATGATGTAGGGTACATATATTCATTTGGGGGCTATGGTTTTGCCACAAACTCTGCACAAGAAAAAGCTTGGAATCTGATAACAGAGGAAATTAATGCAGGTAGACCTCTTTGGCTAACAATGAAAAGATACCAAGATGATAGAAGATCAATAGAAGGCGGACATGCTCTAGTTATTGTTGGTTATAAGCAAAATGCCTCTGGCCAGGAAAGAAAACTCATACTTCATACAACCTGGAAAGAAGGGAATGTTAATTATGAATGGAGACCGTCAGATTTTGATGCAGTTTATAGACTAAAAATGGGAAGCAAATAATAATAAATAATCTACAAAATATCAATAATTGTAAATCAAGCGCGTCTCAAATCTTAATATGATATGTAATAAAATAGAATCGAATCGGCTGATTCTTTATAATGACGAAAGGTGGAATAAACATGAAAATAAGAAAGGTATTATCAGTCCTTTTTGCTGCGACATTGACATTGACATTGTCGCAAAGTGCTTTCGCAATATCTGGTCAGAATGACACTAGAGAAACAGCCTTAAATGTACAAAGTAGTAACTTTAATTTTGGATCATATCTGGACAAAAATGATGTAGATTGGTTTAAAGTAGTAAATACTTCGAGAAGCAAAGAAATGACGGCAATTGCCACTTTAAAAAGTCAACAATATATCAATTATGATATAGTTGCTTACTATCCTGATAAAGGTGAAGAAGAGGTGCTTGAAGCTCAAGACAATGGACAAGGGAAGAATGATGTCTGTGGCACTAGTGGCCTGCTCCCTGGGGATGTGATCTATTTTAAAGTCATAGGTCATGATGGGGCTTGGGGTGGTAACGGTAAAGGACTTGGTTATAGCTTGAATATTAAGAGGGATTTTGATCGTTGAGAATTGCTTTCTGTTTGAAAAGCACCTATATAGGTGCTTTTCTTCTGCTCATTATATAGCCTAGTAAAATCATTAATTAAACATACCCATGTTATGATCTACGAAAAGATGGGATGACCACCGGCCAGAATTGCCAGCAGGAATTACTATTGAGTACACATTCTGAGGCTGTTAAGAAAAATGTTCGGTAATATGGAAAAGCCGTTACAGATTACCTACAACGAAGAATATCTCATAAAACCTATTCTGAGGTGATCAACATGAACCATACATATAAAGTGTTAAAGTCAGATATAGAACTATTTGCAGCTGCATTAAGCCAGGTAAAGGTGTACGTTGTTCAGTCGTTAGGCGAGGATTTTATATCGGTTGTAGACTATGGTGGCACTATAGAAAAGTTTTCGCCTGATTCGGTTAAGATTGCTGGAGCTTATTACATACGGAACCAATTTGAATTTAGAGTAGACAAAAATCCCCGCTAACCTTAATTGGTCGGCGGGAATTTCTTTTGTTTAAACTATAAATTCCGTAAATACTGGTATCCGCAAGTTACCCGCCTTAGTCCAGTTTCGCATTTTAACACGGGCTCTTATGCGCGGCTCCACGTAAACAAATTCGCGATCCTCATCGGTCTTTAACGGTGCCACGACGCCATAGAACGCCTTCTTGTGCATTGGGCTAGCTCCGTGCTCAATAATGCCGGCGGGACGAAGGTTACCGCGCTCATTAGGCACTGATACAAGCCATCCGAATTCCTCTTTACGATAACCCGTAATGTACACATCGGCATAGGACCAGTTAATGACCTTCTGCCAGGACGCTGATCGGCGGCTGATATACATACTATCCTTACGCTTGGCGACCAGGCCTTCCATGCCGCGCGCTTCTATCTGCTCGAACAACGCCTCCCCGGCGCCTTCAATATACGGAACAACCCCGAAACTAGGGCTAGGAAGCGTTAGACTAGCGAGTATGGACTTGCGTTCCATAAGCGGAAGGCTCCGCAAGTCCTCGCCTTTAAAGCTCAAGACATCGAAGACAACGAAAGTAGCCGGTAATTCAGCTACGAGCTTAGTAATCTTGTCCGTTTTCCTCGCCTGGAAGCGGGACATAACGGATTCAAAATCCGATACACCCGTTGTCGGATCAACGCACGCAATCTCACCGTCCAACACAATGTCATGCGGGAATGTAACGCTAGCTATCTCCGGGTATTGGCGTGTGCAGTCATTGTTATGGCGCGTGAATAAGCGTACAATGCCGTTCTGTTGCGAATATATTAAGCGGTGGCCGTCTATTTTCGGTTCGAAGATATAGCGCGAATCCGAAAAGGGGGCAGCCGCTGTTTCAAGTAACATTGGAGAAATAAACAAATAGACCACCTCAGATTAATTATAACGCTCATTTATGAAGTAGTGAGGCGGTAAGTATTGGAGAGGAAAAGGCCTGCTAACCTTAATTATTAAGAAGGATCATTTGTTATTAAAGCCATGCGCATAAAATATGCATGTATTTTATTGACGTGCATATTTTATGCGTGTTATAATAAATATAGAGAGGAGGATATGATTTGAACTACTCATCACGTAGCATGATAAAGATAATCGAAGCAGATGGGTGGTACTTAGCTAGGGTTAGAGGGAGTCATCATCAATTCAAACATCCTACTAAGTCGGGTCTCGTCACAGTACCGCATCCAAGAAAAGACCTTGACCCCAAAACAGCAGACACAATACTCAAACAGGCGGGGCTTAAATAGCCCCCCTCAAAAGGAGGTTCATATATATGGATAAATACATTTACCCTGCAATATTTGAAAAGGGTGAAGTGAAAGGTTACACAGTCACTTTTCCGGATCTTCCTGGAGCGATAACAGAAGGCGATGATATGTCTGAGGCTTTGCGAATGGCGAAGGAGTGCTTAGAGCTGCAATTGTTTGGCCTTGAAGAGGACAACGAAGTGATTCCGCCAGCTTCTGATCCAGCGAGCATTCAATTGCCACCCGATTCTTTCATCACTTTGATCGAGATAAGGATGGGGACGATCAGGGACGAAATGATGAACAAAGCAGTGACCAAAAATGTCACACTTCCACGCTGGCTTGAGCGGGAAGCTACTCGTGAGAAAATTAACTTTTCACAGGTGTTACAGCACGCGCTTAAGGAAAGACTAGGTGTTAAAGATTACCCTACTGCAAAGTAAGTAAACTCAAATTATTTAGTAACCTAACCGTAAAGCTGCACTCTATGTGAGTGTTTGAATTGAACTTGATTTCCGCATTGTAAATGCTGATTAAGATGTAATGGCACTCTGTAGGCGTGTTTATTTTAAGCCCGTAAGTGCCAAAGAAAGTACTAGCTCCGCTGGCAATTAGGCTGCCAGCGGAGCATTTTTTTATGTTGAATAACGAACGCTTGTTTGCATATAATAATTGCAGAGGAGTGATCATACATGTTATCAGACATCGAACGTAAGTTATTAAGGATACTTTATAATTTTTTTGCACAACAGCGGCGTATGCCTACAATGCAGGAATTGGAGATTAAGACAGGTAGGAGTGTAGAGGACATAAAGTCGGGTCTGTTGTCCTTGGAGAGTGACAATTATATTACATGGGAAGACCAGTCAGATACGCGGCATATCGTTATTATAGAGGGCTGGGAGCGCGGACGAAGTAGACCGATGTCGCCGGGTGATGCGAATAGATATTTTACGGAATATTAAACCTCGGATAATCTGAGGTTTATTTTTTTGCGTACTGGAAATGATATCCCTTGTAAGGAACAAGTGTTCGGAATATAATTTCTACATAACACATCAGGAGAACACAACAGGAGGCTACATAAATGGGAAAGAGACTTGAGGGTAATGGTTTATGGGAGAGTTCACGCATCATTTTGCCCGAACATAAAGAAGGATACTTAAAACTTATGAAAGACCGTCAACGGCGCGGTAAACCAGAATTGGATGACCAGGAAGTACAATTGATTGAGCAGGCTTTAATAGACTCTTACAACTCACGCCAGCCTGTCAGCGTGACCGTATTTAGCCCGTTTGACGATACGGACATGACTGGTGTAGTAACGTCAATTAACACCGCTAGACGCGAAGTAAAACTGTTTCGTGGGGAAGATGACTTTAGTTGGATTAGGCTTGAGGATATTATATCGGCAGGCTGAAAATAATTACCTCACATAATACATAAATACTTCCATTTAACATGGTAATTGGATTGCCTCTAACAAGTAACAAATATAGAATTAAAGCATATTTGTTACCAATTATGAGAAGGGGTTATGTGTTATGTGGGAGCCTGTACGGTTCTTGCTTTTCTCGACTGTAGAAACATTTGCGGCGTTTGTTTTAATGTTAACTATTTTTAGAGTTAGAGCCTTAGACTATATATGGCCTGCATTGTTTATTGGATTGATAATGAATTTGCAGAGCTTTATCTTGAGAGAAGAGACATCTTTATCTTTCTTTGCTCCAACCATAAACATTATATTGTTCACGTTATTAATAACCACTGTTGTTAGGATGCCGATTATTTGGGCAGCCATCATATCCATTACAGGCACTTTTTTGTACACATTATTCCAAGCGGCGGTTATATTAATGCTTTTTGGTACCTTGACAACAGAAATGCAGACCTCAGCAGAAGGATCGTTAGCGCAAGCGGTAACTAGTGCATGGGTGTTAGCTATTTCGTGGTTCCTGTATAAATTTAAAATAGGCTTTACGGCAGATTATGAAAATCTACGTTTTAAGTGGGAGTATGTACTCGTTATTATCTTAATAATAGGAGTATTGGCAGCTTGTGCATTTATGTTTTACGTCAATAATTTCTTCTTGAGTATTCTATTTATTGCCTTAGCATCTGCCATGTTTTTATATTATGCATTAAAAACGGAGCGTGATTACTATAAAAAGCCTTGACACCATCGCTCTTAATATTGCGACTCACATCAAAACAGTTGTCCCTGATCATCCTTCATCTATAGATGTTCTAAAACACGGGATATCCGTTGCGATCAATACAGTCTCAATTATTTTACTGACTATAGGTATCTCATTTTTTACGGACAGAATGCAGGAAGCTTTGCTAGCTATGATATCTTTTTCAATGTTGCGCCAAATTGTAGGAGGAATACATTTAAAGAGCAATATAGTGTGTATTGTTGTATCTACAGTTCTACTTACTGCTTTATCTTTCGCAAGTTTTAATTACAATTGGATCGTTATTACGTCGATAATAAGTATTGTGCTTATCTTGATTTACGCGCCATCGAGGGTGGAGGGGAAGACGCGTATATCAAAGAAGCACTATCCGTTGCTAAAGTTTATGGGAGTTGCAATTGTTGCTCTAAATCTGTGGTTGGCTTTTCCAGTGGTAGCTGCCAGTTTTTTTGTTCAGAGTTTAACACTAATAGAAGGAGGTGTGAAAAATGAAGAAAACCAAACCGAGTAAAGTGAAGGCTAGTATGTATTACAATATTGCTGCAATGTTGACAATACTTGCAGTTGCATCAGTGAGCACGGCAAGTCTGTCATGGATTCACAGTCCCGAACCACCGAAAGAATTGTTAAAGTAAGCGGGGAATGTTAAATGCTAAGTTTAACCGTATCGGCAGATCCTGGAGGTATAGAAAGAGGAGAAAATGTTTTAGTAGACAAAGTCCTTTTCATCTCTAAGGGGAGAAAGCGAGACCAGATACTGGTTCATACATTTGATAAAACATACTATATGGTAGGAACCTTGAGACATTGGGAGAATTTTTTGAATAGTAACGGATATCGTTTTTTAAATGTGGATAGAAGCAACACTCTTAATGTAGAAAAAGTAAAGATTGTTAATGGTATCTTTAAAGATGCTTACTTTGAAGATGAAGTAACAAAAACATCGAAAAGGTGTCCAATTGCTTACCATCGATTTGATGAGGTTGTTGAAGAAATGGGTTTTATTAATTCGAAAATAATCTTCACTGGAGTTGCTACAAAATAGCGACTCTTTTTTTGTCTTATAATGTCGAATATTAAGAGACATTCAGCGCCCGAATTTTTGTTGCCAAGCCCCTAATAATGGGATTTAATAGTAGTATAGTTATGTCAAAAATTGATATGTTCGATTATAGACATAATTGACTTGGAAAATAAAAAAGGGAGGGGAGTACAGTTGTCTGTAAAAAGTATGGTTCAACCATACTTTTATCCGAGGGAGAGCCAACAGGCTCACTCAAAGATCAGTTCGTATAAGTCTTCCATTTTACAATCGAGGGCATAAGCTATGTTAATCATAACATCAGCAGACATTTTATCCTGATTGTTGGCCCAATTAGAAATCAAATGTCTGCTGTAGCCGGTGCGTCTAGCAAGATCGATTTGTTTTATACGACGTTCTTCGAGTAGCTCCTTAAGTCGGCATCTCCCACGGGAGATTTTCAATCAGAGATCCTCCAGTAGACATCTATTCGTTGCAAATTATATCACTGAGAGGCACTCCAGTAAATACGACAAAGGACGTGCATCAATGCAAATACACAGATTAAAGATTAAATGGGACATTAAAAAAGAGAATGCTGAAATTTATACCTTATCTATGCTTCAGGTATTTGGGACTACTCTGCCGGTCGTTGTAATAGTAGAAGCTCCTTCATGGATTCATGAATTCACTTTCGTAAAGTAGTATGTAAAACGGGGTAGAATGGTTCATTCCCATCTGCCCTACATTGGTCTTAAAATCGTCCCCCTAAGTGTCCCCCAAACGTCCCCCAATTCATGAAAAGTTATGATAGATTGTGAACAACGTTTCTGATGAAATGTTCTATAAATCGCTATCCTAATAAAGGAAAAGATGAAGTGATAAATTCGTACATAAACAGAACCCAAGTACATCAATGGGAACGTGATCAATATCTGACGCTTTACTAAAATGTGGAATCCCTTGGCGCTCTAAGCGTTGAGGGATTTTTTTGTTTGAGGATAATGCTTCATTTTCTTGGACTACGCAGTACTCCCCACAATTTCCCCACAAAAAATTATTGAATTAGGTTTTAAATAGTTAGAAGCGGACACGGTGTAAAGATAAATGCCTTGGCATGTTCGATCCATGCCATGAGCAGATACATACAAATCAATGAAGGAACTTCTTCAATTCTGTATAGAGACCTATAGGGATAGCTACGGAAAATACTTTTGGTTTCATGAAGTAGACTGGAAAGAATACAAACGCCAGCAGGGCGCGAAGAAGTGTTTAGAAACAAAAAAAGAAAAGTATGAAATCTATAAAGCTAGTTATGGAACTACTACTACATTCGCTGGTCGAGCTTTGAAGTTTAAGGAAGTGCGCTTACAGGAAGATAACCAAAAGTCCACATGCTAAGAAGAAGAACCCAAAGAGAATAGATACAGAGCCCCTAAATTTCATGTCATCAATGTAAGCGTCGCTTGGTTCTGAGTCACCTTTGATTTTCCAGGCTTCGTTTGCACGCCATCCCCAAGTGGGTTTCCGTTTACTTAAAATACCAAGCGCGAAAAAAACAATAGCAATAAGAATAAGCATAATTCCCATTTGATCACCCCCTTTAAGTAAATTATACCAAAAAATGAACGACAGATAGAAATTATTGTCTCCAAGAGCAGATGAAACAAAAATAAGAGGGCTTTGTTCTCCGTGTTACGGTGAATTTTAATCCGAGTAGGCAACAGCATTAAAACTTTCTATTCCTATTCGGGTAGCATCTGCTGTGCAAAATATATATAAGGTATATACCAATTCATTTGATGGTGGTAGAGGGATATTGTAATCAGAAGCATTGATGGTGACGACTTGTACAGCGTTTGGGTTTGTTTCGGAGACACTCACAGAGTAAAGGGCATTCCGTTACATCTAAACCAAGCTCCGCGATGGCACCAGCAGTATTGGCTGGCAAGGGAATTGAGATCGTATTACCGTAACTTGCGTTTTGAGATGTTCGAGCATCTAACAATCTAGTCATGTTCTCATCTCCTTTTTGATAGTTTATGCAGAACATATTCATTGTTGAGGGCAGTAAGGATATATCATATTTTAGCTCATAGGGAGTAAAGAAAGAGAAAACAGCCTTATACAATGTCTGTCGAAGCATCGTTGTAATGATGCCAGATGTAGAGGTTTCTTCCTCACTGAAAATGTTGATTTCGATTTTAAAAATACTCCTACGGATGAAAGAAGAGGCATGTACGCATTCGGACAGTGTACTTACAGTAATGCGGAAAGGGATTTTTAATTGTATATGACTGTAAAATGCCATTTGATGCTGCAAAGAGTGGATGGAGCCGAGACGGCGGATGAGTGTGGAAAAACATATAAATGAGATGTGGAGCAACAACCATTCAATAGTGGAAGGATTGATCCAGACCCACCACAGCAGCTAGATATAGAAAGGGGGTATAGAGATTTCAACAGGTGGCTAAGGGCTAGAACGATGATTTAATCGCCGTTGAAACCCTTATGCAACAAAAGGATAACGAGATAGCCAGGCTCAAGAAGTCTGTTGAAGGTCTACGGTTACCACGACAATAAAAGGTCAAAGTGTGTGCAACCTGAACATGAGCTCAGCTATTACAGCCTAAAAGAACAGAAGAGTATAAGCGATTCCGTGGAGCGTGGCCGCTCATGACCATAAGCTGATTGGATGATGGCTCACCCTTGGGTGGCATTCTGGATGTGGATAGCTCTAAAGAGTAACAGCTCATTACAAGTTCTATTTCCTCATTACAAACAATATCCGTTTTGCAATCTCTAACATTAGAGATGTGCATGAAAGGCTTGCTGCAAAGCTTTTGTATCTAAAAGCTCAACAGTATATGAGCAGAGTATAAAAAAGGTATTCATGGTATATCAGCCACAACATTCGCTGACAAAAGACGCAAGGTCAAAGAAAATTTAGCAAAAAGTCTGTCAACCGAACATTGGATTTTGTGATGATCGACTATGGTCGGGGGCGAAACCAAGAAGGAGAAATTGGACTTAGAATGCCAGAAGCAAAGGGCTTAAGCCTTTGCGGTCTTTATTATAGGTGTCAGAAGAAAATAAAGTTCTAAACTGAAAAATAAAGTAATATTCTGACGATGCCTCATTAAGCTAACGGGCAGGATAGTTTAATAACATATCGAATTTTTTAAGAGTGGAAGGGTATACGAGGTGAGGCGTTGCTTAACTGAAGTGTGAAGTAGAGGTAATCAAAAAGGAGATACCCAGATGGAAGCAAATCAAAATATTCGTTTAGCAATCGAAGAATCTATACAGTTCCTTGAATCTACTCCGCATTTGGGGATGACTCACGGCGAGTGCAGCCGTCGAAAATGGGATGGAGCTTGGTGGCATATGGCTGCTCTTTATGAAATGGGTGAGGTGAAACTAATTCCCGAGTCTGCTATTACTGGAGCAAAATATTTACTCGAAACTCAGGTTTGGCCCACC
This sequence comes from Paenibacillus polymyxa M1, assembly GCF_000237325.1. Classification (NCBI taxonomy): domain Bacteria; kingdom Bacillati; phylum Bacillota; class Bacilli; order Caryophanales; family Paenibacillaceae; genus Paenibacillus; species Paenibacillus polymyxa. The sequence continues at coordinate 3,199,129 of NC_017542.1, read as the reverse complement.
TTCATCATATTCCCCGATGACCATCCAACAAGTGAAAGTGATAAGATGAAGATGGATTGCTGCCATTGTGAACTTGCCGTATACTATATGATTCTAATGGCGTATGGCTGTGATTTGGACAAGGAACTGCCTTGGATTCGCGAATGGCTCTTAAAGCATCAGTTACCTGATGGCGGACTGAACTGCGATCCTGAAGCTTATATTCATTCTAAAAAGAGCTCTATTGTTTCGACACTTCCTCCGCTTGAAGCTATCTTATGGCATACAGACCGTGAATTTACTGAACAGGAAGTCGTTTTCTTAGATGAAGGCGCACGTTATTTAATTGAGCATCGTCTTGTATGTTCTAAACAAAATAGAAGTGTCATCGATATGGAATGGCTGAAGCCTTGTTTTCCGAGGTTTTTTGAATATGATATATTACGTGGCATGTCCTTCTTGGCAGAATGGTCCCGACGTAGGAACAAAACGCTGCCGGTCGGGCTGCTTATTGAAGGATTGGAACGATTGAACATCTTCAGGGAAACAGAAGGCTTGCGAATCGGTAGACAAGTCTTTGATCCACAAGGCCCGTGGGGTGGGCAATCCTTTCCCTTGTTAGAAGCAGTGTCTGGCATTGGTGACGTTTCGCCTTATCTAACCAGACAGTTGGATCGAATTATCGAACGATTGGGACCGGAGTATACCTATGCATAAAGACTCCCTTTAGAAGGGAGCTCATGGTGAAACAGGAACGGACCAGGATGAGGAAGGTTTAGAGGGGAAAGTTGCAAATTTCAAATATGTAAAATGATTGTCTAAACACTGATTGAAGGCGTAAAACGGGAAGAATAGTTATAAATATGTTAAAATAAGGGCGAATAAATTCAGAGGTGATTTAATGTTCAATCCGAAGATCTTCTTCTATTAGTTGTGTCTAAGGTCATGGCTTCAAATGCCAAAATCTAACCCGGCACAACGGGGATGAAGATGTTTACACGGGAAGAGATTCAATCCTGGGAAGATGAGAAACAGCGTAGTCTGGAGATCAATAATAAGCCCAAAGATCCAAGAAAAGAGAAGCTTAAGGATTTCCGTAAAGGAATCAAGAGTGTTCATTACAACAAAGAATGTAAAGTAGCAAGAAAAGATGATTATCGGCTGTATAGAACAAAAATGAAACGACTGATGCGTAGTGAGGAATACGAGATCCTGCACAGTTACAAACGAACGAGCGGTTGGATTACTTGGTAAATGGGGTAGCCCTTGTATGAACTCATCCTATTGTTGAAGTGACTAGCAGTAGGGCAGTTCATGAGGGGCTGCTTTTTTTCATTGAAGTAACGGGCAGGTTAGTTTAACTCCGAAAACAAGAATAGGGAACAAGTGTTCTTTACATATATTATATATGCGTATATAATCAAAACGAAACGGAAAGGAGATCTGGTTTGCTTGATAAAACATGTAGATTCTTCTTTAGTGTAAGAATATTATAATAATAACTCAATTTTGGAGGAGTCTGTATGCCATATTGTAAAGTCAAGAATGCCAATATATATTACGAGGAAATTGGTAAAGGCAAACCAATTATAATGATCCATGGTTTTACACCAGACCATCGGTTAATGAGTGGGTGTATGGAACCGATATTTGAAGATAATTCCAATTGGCGTCGTATCTATCTTGACCTGCCTGGAATGGGACAAACAAAGGATTACGATCAAATATGTAATTCAGATGATATGCTAGAAGCAGTTATAAATTTTATTGAAACTCTTGTCCCAAACCAAGATTATCTCATAGCAGGTGAATCATACGGTGGATATATTACAAGAGGAATAATTAATAGACATAAAGATCGTATTGGTGGGGCTGCACTGATTTGCCCATTAATTATTCCTGAACACAAAAGAAGAATACTTCCCGAGCATTTTGTTGTTCATAGTGATCGCGAGTTTATGGACACCTTAAGTGAAGAGCAAGTAAGTGATTTTAGCGCAAATCAAGTCGTTCTCAATGAATATAATTGGAAAAGGTATTCAGAAGAGATCATGGCAGGTTGTAAGATCGCTGACTACGATTTTCTTAGCAAGATTCAAAGAAACTATGGATTTTCCACCAATATAGATGAATTAGTTTTCGATAAACCAACAGTATTTACTCTTGGGCGACAAGATGCAGTTGTTGGTTACATAGATGCTTTTAGAATTTTAGACAATTATCCTAGAGCAACCTTTGCCGTTCTAGATCGAGCAGGCCATAATCTTCAGATTGAACAGACTCTATTATTTGAGTCACTTATGCGTGAGTGGCTTGAAAGAGTAACAGAGTTTGGATTTTAGTTGTATATTAATCCATTGAACTAACGGGATACGTTAGTTCAATGCAATAGCGACAATCAAGGACCCTATTTCCTCGTCTTAGTTGTCGCTGTTTCAATTTCTAAGGTCAGTCTAATACTTTGGCTTCTTCTGACATTAGGAACTATGATTTTTTATCCTGAAATTTGTTACTTTATTCATAGTGTTGAGGCATCCTTTTCAATGGGGGTGTCGTTTTCCACACGGTGAGTTACGGAAATTGCCGGGGCTGTTTCGCGACTGGACCTGCATGGCAAGCGCAACGTTTTTGCGGATTATTCTAAAGTAATCATGAATTGTACAGAGGGGAATGTGCTTAATGAAAATAGGATATGAGCGATGGACGGTGATTTAAAGAAAGCTCTGGATGAGCTTGAAGCCTTACGTGGTACAGTTTCAGGGTCTTGTCTCTTTGAGAGTGATCTGATATAGGCTGCATCAAAACACAAGCGTAATTGCTTGTGTTTTTTTATTGTTTCTTATCTGTTGGGAGGAGGATGAGCAATATTAAGAAAGTGAGCAAAAGCAGCATTAAAGAGAGTTCTGCCCACCTAATACGAATAACGAAATTTTCTTAGCTATTTCTTCTTTGTTTAATTTTACTTTTCCGGAAGCCCATAAATAACCAGCCTCATAGATTACGTTCGCATAAATAGATACGAATAAATCTTTCTCCATATCTGTATATAAGTTTTCTACACTCTTAAGCAAATACAAATTCAACTCACTCAATATTTTTTCTTTCAATTGGGGGATTACCAAACTTATATTACTTTGGCGACATTGTAATCTTGGTTGCTGGTAAAAGTCACAAACAGCTAAAACAAGTTGGCTTATACTTCCTTGATCAAATTTTATTGATCCTGTTGTCCGTTTTGCAATAGCATTTGAAGCGGAATTTCCCATAATGGACAGTGAGAGTAGAGTAGAAGAAGCAAAACCCACTGTAAAATAATATAAGCTTCTTAGTCTTAGTGAGATAACTATTAAACTGTCTTCAATAAAACCATCGGCAGCCATGGACGAAAAAATAAAATCCTAGACTGCCGATGTTCGATTGAACTATCGTGTGCCTTTAGTTCAATCTTTTTCCTTTTCATAAAAGTTGTTGAACAAAGCTTTCTATCGTTGAAATCATGTCTTAATCCAATTCAATTTGTAAAATTCTAATCCCCACCGAGTTCAATCGTTTTCGTGGCGACCCGGTCATGAAATTCCCGATCATGCTCTACGAATACAATGGTGGGCGTGTATTCAAGCAGCAGCTCCTCAATTTGCATCCGGGAAATCACGTCAACAAAGTTGAGCGGTTCGTCCCAAATATGCAGATGAGCCTCCTCACATAGGCTTCTCGCGATCAGAACTTTCTTCTTCTGCCCGCCGCTAAACGCCGATATATCCTTCTCAAACTGGATGCGGGCGAAATCTAGCTTACGCAACACGGCTTTAAATAAGCTTTCGTCAATTCTGTGCTCTGCTGCATAATCGGAAAGCGTACCTCGCAAATCAGAAGTATTCTGGGATACATAGGAAACGCGAAGCTGCGGATCCCGTTGAAACGTACCTGTATAGTATAGCTCCTCAGCGTTGAGCAGGTGAAGCAAGCTAGACTTACCTGAACCATTTGGACCTGAAATTGCAATCCGATCTCCTGGTTCAATCATCAGACTAACGTTCTTGCATACTGCTCTTTCCCCGTAGTAAATCGTAACATGATCCAGTATCGCCAATTCCGATTTGGGATACACGAGCTGAGAGATCGCAAGGCTTTCTGACTGTTCGATATTTCGGAGCAGTTTCGATTTTTCCTCTAAAGCAGTGTGTTGCCGCTGTTCGATGGATTTTGAGCGTTTCATCATTTTGGCTGCCTTATGTCCGACGTACCCCTTGTCAAGTTTGGAACCGGAATTTCGTGTGCCGTTTTTCGATTTTTCGGTCTCGAAAGACCAGCTACTAGTACGTTTAGCGGAAGCTGATAAACGCTGTATGTCTTTGTACAGCTTTTCGTTTTGTGCCATTTCGAATGTATCCTGGCGAGTTTTGTTCGTCCACCAGCTGGAGAAGTTGCCTTTTTGGATTTCAATATTCGTTTTGTTGATCGACAGAATATGATCCACGCAGCGGTCGAGAAAAGCACGGTCGTGTGAAACAAGAATAAAACCACGCTTCGTATTCAGATAATCGGCGACAAGCTTGCGTGCGTGCAAATCGAGATGATTGGTCGGCTCGTCGATGAGCAGAAATCGATTGTCTTGGATGAATAGCACAGCCAGCAATACCTTCGTCTGTTCTCCTTGGGACAGCGATTCGAATGGTCGGTACAACACGTCTTCTGAAACCTTAAGCAGGTTCAGTTCACGCATCAGCTTCCAGTTCTCATAGCTTGGCACGATCTCTTCGACGACATCTAAAGTCAAATACTCCGGATGTTCGACGGGAAACGGAAAATAATCAAAGGCGACTGGTGTGGAGATCGTACCGCTGTATTCGTACTTCCCCTGCAGCAGGTTTAAGAACGTCGTTTTACCCCGACCGTTTCGTCCTGTAAAGCCCAACTTCCAGTCTGTATCAATTTGAAAATGAACATTTTCGAATATAGGGTCATAGCTGCCTGGATAGGCAAAAGTAAGATTGGTTACCTGAATGGCGGGCATGGCAATCATCCTTTCGTTTGGAAATAAAAAAGAGCCGCAAGAAAGGTGCTTTCTTGCGGCTCTAATCCATACGAGGAAATAAGACCCCATTACAAGGGGGCCATATGACTGTCCGGAGAGGGAGCGCAAACGAAACGCAGACCTTTCTTGCAGAGACGAAATAAAACGACCCTAGCCAATCGCTGAGTCCGTTCTTTTCGTGATCTCGAAGCAAGAAAGTTCTACATGTATCCGTTCAACTCCCATCATCAAATTACATCCAGTTTATCACAATAGTAATTTAACTACAACCTGCGTTAGTTTCATTTAGGATGAAGCCTCGCGTAGGTCGACATGCTCCTTAGATTGATTACTGTTTTTCAACTATCTTCTGCTATCATTGCTTCGCAACCAGCACGCCGGAAAGAAATACTTAAGGTTTGGATATAGGATAGGAAATGCATTAGCAGCGATACGGGCCCAAGATGATTATTAGAGCCAGTAAGTTAATTGGTAATGAGATAGAGGGCGGTATTATTACAGGTGCCTTATTCTGTACAGCAAAAGAGGGTAGGCGTATTTTTGGGGACTTGAATTCATTTCATGTAGATAATATGGGTGGGGGATATATTAAAATCTACGGATAATATGGTTTATTTTCAAAATGAGGTTAATTTTACTAAAGCTACTGTAAGTGGGCTTAAGCTCGGAGTTGAAGATTTTATTGAAAATCTCGGGGAAACAATCAGAGAGTTGAGAAACGATGTTGCTTCACTAAGAGGTGATATGTACGATGATGTAATTGTGAACGCTACATTTGATCCATCACCAAGAAATTTCCACTAGTTGGAAAGATGGTTTTAGGGGAATAAAATGTGAGCGTAAATGGAACAACATTGTTTGAAAACGCTATTGCCGTCGATGGTACAGCGTATGTACCTTTGCGCCCGATTTCAGAATCTTTGGGGACGAACCTAGCGGTGAAGGGGAAAACTATTGAAATTACAACAGGAACCCCTTCTTCATATGTGGTTGTTGAAGAGCAGTCACAAGCAATGGCTTTGAAGAATAACCCACATACCAATTGGTCCAAGGAACTAATTGTAAAGCACTCTGGGACTGTGGAGGAATTGATCGAAATACTTAATAATGATATTACAAAATCTGAAAAGTCATTGACTGACATCGATAGAAGAATAGGTGCGGCAGGCGACGATCAAAAACTTATTGAGCGCATTGAAAAAACCGTCACCGTGACAAAAAGCCCTCTTAAACAGAGGGCTTTTACTTTTATGAGAGGGATTAGTATTAGACTACCTTTAATAATAGGTATCTTAACACGTTTATTGAATCGGAACGCAAATTTCGCAACGATGATTATTAATAAGTTCAATTGTATAGCGCTCCAAGATAGGTTTGGTTTCATCTAATCTGAACTTTTGGTTTTTCAACTCTAGAAATATTTCGCCCCAAGCCTTTTGAACAGCTTCTGCTGTATGATTTATCTTAAAAACAGCGTATCTTCCTCCACTAATATTGCTTAGACTTACTTCATCAGTATTAACACAGTAACCATCAGGAATAACCAAACATGCATCGTAGCGACAATTTTCCGGCTTCACAAATGCAGGATTATCTTGGACAATGCCGAGGATAATAGACTTATTATTAAATAATTTATTCGATTCAACCCAGTATTTAAATTTCTCCATTAGTTGTGAATTTGCAATTCCATACGGACCAATCTGTCTCATGTATGCAATTCTACAAGACGGTATTTTTTCAATTTCAGCCTTCATATTTTCTTCTCTTTCTTTTTAAAGTACATCGATGTCTGAAACCATCTTATAATGCTTTAAAATGATAAACAACTCCATTTTAAAAATAATCAAATTAGTGTCTAATACCCAAAGAGCAGACTTATGTGCCTGCTCAACGATGTGTGATATTAAACTGCTGTGTCACGATAGCTTAAACAAGTCTTACTTATAGAGACTCGATTCCCCATTCTTTATATAAGTCGTTAAGTTCATGCGATGTCTTTGTAACAAAACTCTTAACCACATCTACCTTTAAATAAATTGGGGTTATCTGGGGTTCATTGTTCTTATTACGTAGCCATTGTAGTTTTATATCTCGGTACTGATTTACTTCAATTTGTGTTAACAATGGTTCAATACTATAGGCATTTCCTACATAGAGCTTGTTGAGAACATCTTCTGCCCATTCTTCTCTTTTGATTAAATTAAATTCTACTTGGTTTGCTTCCATATTATAGATTTTTCTTATTTCATCTTTTTCTCCTTGATACTCACGTTCAAAATTCGAATAGACTGTTTCCGTCCATCTTATGTCCGCATAGATATGGGCAAAATACCCTAGTATGTAATCTGTCCAGTTAGTCTCAACATTAAGGTTTAAATAATACTGGCATCTTTCCTTAAGTACCTCACTACTAGGGAATCTATCTTCACAAACAAAATGTGTAATACCCTTTTCGCTTCTTGTCACATCTCCCCTTACATGGACAGCATCTGGAGCAATACTCCCAATTAAGAAACTAGAAGATGGAGTACGCGAGCAAAGTTCTAAAGCTATAGCAAAATGGACCATTGGATAAGGCATTCTTTAGAACCTCCTAAGTTAAGACAGTCGAATAGTTATAATGTAGCTATACGCCAATATATTACAAAATATTGAAACTGGGTATATTTGAAAATAGCTAGTCATTTTCTTTACCTTTATATTCTATAATTCGTTGAAGAGAAATATGAATTGCCCTGAGATAACTTACTATGGTTATAAAACCGATCACTAAAATAATTATGAGTAGATCCATAGGTAACTCGCTCCTAACTCAAACAGAAGATTTGGTCATCCTCCATATTACCATAATTGGAACTTTACTTCCTGTTAGCTTAAAGATGTATAGTCACTCTACAACCTTATTTTTGCTGAGCAATATTTCTGTTTAAAATCCGCACCGTTATAGTAATAAAACCAATTTAAGATATAGGTATGAAAGCCTCTGATAAATCAGGGGCTTATTTTGCGTCTTGAGGGGGTGACGAAACCCATGGCAAAGATAAAATCCACATTGGACATACAACTGGATCTAACCAGACCTGTTGAGGATTTAACTGAGATCATTTCTGCTGTAATTGCTTCACAGCCACATAAACGTAAAGAAATACTTGAGGGGTTGGATATAGCAGTAGGAAATGCATTAGCAGAGATACAGGCCCAGGAAGAAAAGGAACAGAAAGTAGACGATGATAGCTCAGGAAAAGTTTCCTGAACGGAGAGACGGGGGAAGCAAGGTGGATAAGTGGGAGGTTTTTAAGTTCAGTACTGCTTTAGGAAGCAGCGCTGTGACGTATTTTTACGGTGGGTGGTCGGGAGTATTGGGGGTGTTACTTGCTCTGGTCATTATTGATTATGTGACTGGATTATTTACCGCTGGCGTAGAAGGTAAGAAGGGAACCGGGCCCGGTTTAAAAAGCAAGATTGGTCTTATCGGTATCGCTCGAAAGGTATTTATTTTTGCAATGGTATCAGTATCCCATCTGATTGATGGAGTCTTAGGCGATTCGCACCTATTCCGGGATGTGGTCGCCTATTTTTATATGGCAAATGAGCTGCTTTCGATTCTGGAAAACGGGGGCAGGCTTGGAGCGCCAATACCACCAGTGATCCGACAAGCGGTTGAGGTTCTAAAAAGTAAAAGCGGAAGTCAGGAAGGGGACAGGGAAGATGCAAGCAAGGAAAAAAGGTAATGCCTAAGGAATAGACGTATCCCGTTATCAAGGAAAGATTGTTTGGAAGGCGGTCAAGGCAAGCGGCATTTCCTTTGCCTTTCTTAAGGCCAGTCAGGGTAAGTCATACCGCGACAAAACATTCATCGGTAATCACAGGCTGCACGAGCTGTCGGAGTCCTGATCGGGGCCTATCACTGTTTAGACGATTCTGCGAAAACGCCAGAGGATGCCCGAAAGGAAGCTGCAAACTTTGTGAGCGCCATTAATTCAGTCGGAGGCATCGCGGCTTTCGATCTGCCGCCGGTTATGGATTATGAGTCCAACAAGTCCGGATTAAGCAAAGCGGAGCTTACAGCCGTAGCTAGGACATTTAGGTTTCACGCCAACGATGTACTTTTTTTGTAAAACAGAGGTGTTAGTTTCGTGAATAATCCAGTCACTATGGGCGGCGTACATACCAGCAAGGATGATGATCTTTGATGCTGGTTTAATCTGATTGTCTAATATTTCTTGAAGTTTTTTCTTCCCGACTGTAGTATTAGGGTCGATTGCTGGGTCATGTTCGAGAACAGAATAGTTTTTCCAAGTCAATTGCCCATCAGCTTGGGCCTCGTTGATCCACTGAACTACTTTATTATTAAATAGACTAAACTAATGCCAATATTATATTGATTTCTCAAAGATACCTACTACCATTCGTGAGCAAGTCAAAAAGTATTTTAAGCAACGATTACTTAGTAAAAATAAATTCGCATGGGGTACGGCATTAAATTATATAACGTTTTTACCATCTTTTTTTACATTTGTATTTACACTAGAACCAAAATGGAAAGATTTAAAAGCTTTAAAGCGAAAGCACATAGAAAAATACATCGAATTTCTACATGAATATTCAAATTCAACTGAAACAAAAGAATGCACATCCTGAAGCATATATATCAATAGCATTAGGCACTATACAAAAATTTCTTGAAGATATTCAACGATATGAGTATGAAATAGCTTCTGAAAAACATGTAAGATTGTTGATTTTTCCTGAAGATAAGCCTAAACCGAGAGAGAAATCCGTTGACCAAATCTATTACATTCCGGATTTTGTCTTAGAGCAGCTTTTTTCTCACCTAGATGAATTACATAAAGATATTGTTCCGATAGTTTGGGCGGCATTTAAAACAGGGCTTAGAATATCCGATGCATTAGAACTAACCTTTGACTGCTTAGTTCAACTAAACGGGCAATACTCTATAGTAACAGATATAAGAAAAACCTATGTGAAAGAACATCGTATTCCAATTGATGAAGAGTTAGCAGGAATCCTTGCCGTTCTAATCGATAAATCAAAAAAATATAGTAATCAAGATAATAATCCAAAGGATTATATTTTTGTGCGATATCGTGGAAAACGAAAAGGACAACCATATGGGCAAAATTGGGTTAATAGCGCATTAAATATATTAGCAAAAAAAGTGAATATCACTGACGAAAACGGCAATCTTTTTCATTTCGCGATGCATCAGTTTCGACATACTTATGGAGTGAAAATGATAAATAGTGGTGCAGATATTCTAACTGTTCAAGAGCTTTTAGCTCATGCTTCTCCAGAAATGACAATGCGATACGCTAAACTATTAGATGAAACCAAAAGAGAAGCCTTTGAATCCGCTGTGAAGTAAGGAGTATTCAGTTTCGATTTAAATGGTGAAATTCAAGAAATTAAGGAAGGAGAAGATATACCAACAGATATTTTGGATGCTTTATGGCAAGACCATAAACTAAATGCGATGGATAACCCCTATGGAAGGTGCCACACTCGTTTGAACGGTAATTGCCCCCATATGGAAGCTCCCCCGTGCCTCACTTGTGGTGACAATCAAACCCCATGTAAGACTTAGCTGTTGGTTTTTCGGAGTTAGATAAGCAAAAATATGAGCTTCATATTAAAACAACCACGAAGGCAATGCTGAATATAACCGTTCTGCCCACTTGAAAGCCATTCATACTAATCGCAAGGCTACTACTTCTCAAAAGGTAGATGAAGCCATTAAAAGGCTCATAAGAGCCAATGAGAAAATAAACTTTAACAGTGTAGCAAGTGAAGCTGATGTTTCAAAAGCAACCTTATATAACAATAAGGACTTCCGTTTTATTCTCCCTCATAACTTCTTATTCAACTAACGGGGCAGTTTAGCGGAAGTAGGATTTTTATATTTTATGGAGAATTTACTGAATATAAATAAAAGAATCGTAAGGAAAAAATGGTGTATGAATATAATTACTATGGGAGTGAAAAAATATGCTATAATTCATTTAAATATTAATCGATGATACAAAATTTGTGATAAATCTATATCCCCAGATTTGTCCCATATATGATAGGAGTCAAATTTTAATGAATAGTCCAATCTAATATACCCCTATTAAGCCAAATTCGAATGAAATAATAGGGGATATATAATGAAATTGAATAAAAATTTTTCTTTATTACTTTTGGGTCAATCACTCGCTAATATAGGCGATGTATTATATATAGTCGGTGTTATAAGTACAATTTTTGTATTAACAGGTTCTGCAATTGCAGCATCGTTTGTTCCATTTACGATTGCTTCTTCTATGTTTATATCCAGTCTGCTGACTCCTCTTTTGGTTGAGAAATTAAATCTTAAATGGTTACTTGCTGGGTCACAAATTGTAAAGACGATTTTACTCTTTATTCTAGGGTTTATGTTAATTGGTTTAACAGCAGCTAATTATTATTTTATCTTTTTAATAATAGGATTGATTGCTTTTTTTGACGGATGTGCAAATCCAATAAGACAGACATTAACTCCATACTATGTTAAACCTGAATGTCTAATTCAAGCTAATGGAATTGCAGAAACAATTACGCAGACCATACAAGCAGGTATGTGGTTCGTAGGAAGTTCATTGCTAATTATTATGAGTTCTCAACAACTTATTTGGTTAGTTGGATGTTTATTTGTAATTGCAAGCATATTACTTTGCCTTTTAGAAAGTGTAAACCATAAAACAACCGAGCAAAAAGGGAAACTAGAAAAAATTAAAGAAGGTTGGAAAACTTTATCTAACACTCCAGTATTAAGAAGGATTGCTTGGATAGAATTTTTGGAAACAATTGCTGCAACGGTTTGGATAGCTGCTATTTTATATGTGTTTGTCAACGAGGCTTTGAACGTTGATGAAAAATGGTGGGGATTTATCAATGGAGCTAACTTTTTAGGTCTGATTTTAGGAAGTGCTTATTGTATTAAATTTTCTTCTTTTGTTGAAAAGAAAATAGGAACCTTTATTTTTGTCGGTTCATTTGCAAGTTTCTTATTCACAATATTATTTAGCATAAACAGCATTCCAATGATTTCCTTACTTTTATCGCTCTGTGTAGGGCTTTTTGGACAAATTAAAAAAATTCCTCAACAAACGGTTATACAAACTAGTGTGTCAAAAGAACAGTTATCAACTGTTTATACCTCGTTAGGTGCTATCGGAACTGGGATTTTTGGCGTTGGCTCTCTTGTTATGGGAGTATTAGCAGATTTGTTAGGAATTAGAATTGTATTCGTTATTTCGGGGCTATTACTTGCGATAGTAAGTACAATTGCTCATAAAAACAAGCAATTGTTTGTTAGAAATGTTATGGAACAATAAAATTAAAGTTGAAGGATTTTATTAGCTTTAATGTCCTTTATTTTTTTAATGACTGTGTAATAGTTTGTGAAGTAGGGCCATCATTTTTGATGGTCTTTTTTATTGAACTTATTGTACTAACGGGTGCTTTAGTAAAAGAAGAAAGGGTTCTACATATTAGTCATATCTAATATGTAGAACCCTTTAAGTTTACTATCTTTTTTAAAATTAGGTCTTGATAATCCTCATAATGTTCAGTATATTTCCAAGCGTGGCTGATGAAAATATTGTATAATGCCATATAAATGAAGCTCCTTTTCCATATGATAATATAATGCAGAGGTGAGATTGTATGAATAAATTCAGAGCAGGCGCTTGCTGCTGATGGCTCTCTTTTTTTTGTTCATTTGCATGCAAATTAGCCCAATTGACATTTTCTTTTGAAATAACACTTTCCACACGCTCTACTAGCAAATTAAATGCCCCGTCTGCGATCTTGTAAATTCCTGTTCTCGTAAGATACATATACTTTTCTTGCCTCAGAGTTTCGCAAATTCCCCTGTATTCAATCCAATTTTCATGGTATTTGTGTAGACTAAGTATGCTTTCGAATAATGCTATACATGCTCCTAGAGCGCCGATAACAATGGCGATCCATCTTAATCCGGAGGAAAAGCTTGTTAAAACAGGAATCAGAGCAGCGGCAACTATCTCCGCTCTTTTCCACCGTTTGTAGTATTTTTGACACTCTATACTCTTTTTATCATACCAATTAATCTGATCATCAAGTCTCTCGGCAAGATATTCTCTTTCAGATATATCCATTGATCATCTCCTCCACATAGTAGAAATGTCATAGGTAATTCGCACTTGATAATTCTACATCATTCGACCTTTTGGGAGATAGTTGGAATAATTAATTACAAAATAGTCCAACCGTACTATAATCGTAACAGCACATACAAAAGCACCGTTGTGCAATCCGAAAGCATCGGTGATACCCTGCTGGCATACGCTGGTGGGTTTTTTTTGTTTACCTAGAAGTCCATTCCCTAAACAATGTCTCACATAACCTGTGGAGTAAACAAGGGAGGCGTTATGTGTGAGTGGAGCTGAAAGAGGTGGCGGGAATACTGACAGGACAGTTTGGATGTCGATAACTGTTATCCTGGCACTTTTTATTTTGTTGGTAGTTATCTTAACATTAACCCTTTTATAAAAGTTTTTAGGCTCTGCCGGTTTATCTGGTGTGAGCCTTTGTTTTGTTTACCTGCATACCCTGTCACTATACGAATTGACACATATATTAAGGTGTACAACAAGTAAAGGAGGTTAAAGCTATGAGTGGATGTGACAACACAACTCCAGCTCCAGTTGGTGGTATGTGGACTTCTATAGGAGCAATATTAGTGCTCTTTATCTTGTTGGTTATCATCACTAAATCACTTTGGATTTAATTTTGTGAAGAAAAGGCTGTTGGACCACACACACTTTTTTCACTTCACTCAGTACAACTCCAAAAAACGTGCACTGACCCTGCTAGCTGTGCTGGTGGGGTATTTTTTTGTATTAGAGGGAGGCATTCAGTTGAGGGAAATTAAGTCCAAAGGATAATCGTGTAGCTGGGCTTTTGCTAGACACTAAGTATGGCAACATTGTATTCATAAAGTGTCTCGGATATAACTCCAAGATACTCCCCTGCTTGAGGTTGGTTAGTTAATGTATGATGGGTACTGGCCAGTAGTACCCCAAGCTTCGCCTTCAACTTTGTTACCGCCAGCTCGGAATTGAATTACGTATTCCCCTGATGGCATCCCGTTAGGGTATGAATTAAGACTAGTCCACGTTAATGCATCACCTTTGCCAACAGTTTTATTAAGGTATTCTCTCCCGTTACCCTGCAAGCTCCACGAAATTGTGTTGCTTCCTGTATTCTTCACTTTAATCTTTACATGTCCATAACCTTTTTTGACAGTAAACTCCATCGTCGGACTTGTCCCGCCAAGAACCTCATGTACTTCTTGACCAGTTGACTGGATAACTATACCTCCATGCCCCTTTGGTAATTCAACCCCCATAAATGGTGTGGCGGAAGCAGCCAGTGTAGCTACTGCCGTAAGAGCCAATAGACCTGTAAGAATGATTGCCGTGTTTTTAAACTTCATCAAAACCGTCCTCCCGAATGGTATAATTTGTACTGATTACCAATCATAGCGAATAAAAAGGAATAAAATGTACTTTTATATTAACAAAATGGAAAAATTTAATATTCGAAAATGCATATTTCATATCTAGAACAAAAGGGTTTGAGCTTAGCGCAATTCGGACAACTTGCAGGCATGAATAGGGGAATAATAAGTGCTATTGTGACAGGAAATAAGTCAATGTCTGTTAACCAGCTTGACCGAATCACTGAGGCTATGTGTTTGCCAGAGGGAGAGTTTTACGATCTGTTTATAGAAAACTTCATCATCGACCATCCTCCCAATATAAGACGAATCGAGCCGTTTTTGTTTCGCTGTGCGGAGTTGGACAAGTTGGATGCAATCCGTCGAGTGGTGGGAGCCATCATGGATAATCTGCTGTATTCACCCAAGCTATTTGAAATTGCAGAAAGATTGTTGGCGCAGGGACGACATGAGGCTGCACTGCTGCTCTATGCAGGTGTGGCTGAAGCGGAGAGATATCAACATTCTGAACGTTTGGCAGTCTGCCAATACCGTATATTCACCATTCAAATCGGAGACGATCAAAGCCGAAATGTTAGGGTAGCAGCCGTTTTTGAGGCTTTTGTCGAACGCCTAGATGAAATAGATCAGCTTGATGCATTGAAGGATTTAGCTAACGTGCACAGGTCTTTGCGTAAATGGGACAAGGTAGACGAAATGGCAAGGCAAATGAGAGCTAAAGCTGAAATCCAATATTCGTTTGTCCATAACGAGAAACACAAAGTTGGAACGCCAGAAAAGAAAACAAGAGGACCGTTATTTGGATACATTGCTTATGCTGACCTGTTGTGTGCCAGTGTTTGTGAAGCCCGGGGCGATTATCAGCAAGTTTTACAATATACATACACCTATGCGGTTTTAGACTGGGTTAAAGAGGACGACGAGGATACAAAGTACTGGATGAACTTGTTCAGTCAGTGGGCAGAAGGTAATACTTACGTATATAAGCTTTTATCTGGAGATATAAATGTGCTGCATGATTATGTTGAATATATTGTAGCGACATCAGACACTAACGAAAATGAAAAGATATCAAAACTGGTCATACCCCTGTCAAGTAGACAGAACTAAAAAGACATCTTTAAGCAGCAACCGTTTCTCGGTATTCAATCGGGGAACGGTTGTTTAATTTTTTCTGAAATCTATTTTCATTATAAAAAGAAATGTACTCCCGTACGTGTTGTTCTACCTCCGCTAGGGTTCCGGGTTTCGTTAAATAAATCTTCTCTGTTTTAAGATGGGAGAAGAAGGATTCTATACAGGCATTGTCTAGGCAATTTCCACGCCTTGAATGGCTCCCAAGCATGCCAAGCCGCTTAAGCTTGCGGTTAAACGGCTTGGAGGTATACTGAAAACCCTGGTCTGAATGGAGAATGACACCCTCCATGTTCACGTTCTTACTTAGAACGTCTAGCGTCTCGCTAATTAGAGCAAGGTCATTTCGTTCCGAAAGACGCCAAGCCACGATTTCATTGTTAAACAGATCTTGAATGACAGAGAGATATACAAACCGCTCTCCAGCTCGTATGTATGTAATATCGGTAACCAGCTTGGATAAAGGAGAATCTGCCTGAAATTGTCGATCTAATCGGTTGGCATTTACCACAGATGCCTGTTTGCCAAAAAAGCGCCGCTTCTTTCGAATGACGGAACGGATCCCTAATTTCTTCATTAGGCGGTACACCTTTTTGTGATTGACCAAGATACCTTCTCTACGTAAAGCAACGGTCATCCGCAGATAACCAAAATAGGGATGGATCCGGTGGATCGACAACATATGCGATTCCAGAAGCTCTTCTTCTTGCTTACGCTGCTGGGTTGTTTGCTGAGTCTTTCTCCATTTATAATATCCTGCCCGAGAAACATGGGCTAATTCAAGTAACCATTTCAACGAATATCGTGTTCGCATTCCCTCAATAATTTCAAACCTCGCTTCTTTCCTCGTCACTCCTTGTGTAGATTTGGATACTGCTTTTTTAAATATTCAATCTCCGCCCGTAGATACGCCATCTCTTCTTCCATACTGGAAAATTTCGTTTTGGGTCGTCCCTGTCTTGTGGTCGTTGGCTGGAGGTTCTCCCCCGCTCGATATTTCGTCACCCAGCTTTGTACTTGGGATTTATTACGAATGTCTAAGTGTTTCGTCACTTCACGAATACTCATATGTTCTTCGTTCACCAACCGGATTGCCTCCATCTTTACATCTAAGGAGTATTGCCGGAATGATTGTCCCTTTTTAGCCATGAAAAATCCCCTCCGTTCAACAAGATTAAGTCCATCTTAACAGATGTCTTTTCTCTCTTGTCTACTAGAAGGGGATAATACCAAACTGCTTAATGTTTTAATTGCCGCAAACCAATATAGCATAGATGTAGACGATATACTTAAACGATTTGAAACTCTTATTGGGACTTTTTCGCAACAACCATCATCAGATGATATGTATACCCGACAAGTGATACCGGATTATATCGCGTGGTTTGGTTACGAGTTAGGTTTTTATTATTTACATCGAGGGAAGTACATTGATGGCTTTAAATATTTGATGAATGCAATGGTAAAGTCACATATAATAAATAATGAAACTTACTTTATAAACTGTATGGGGTTATTTGTTCGTTTTCAAGCCCATGCGGTTCCTGAAACTAAAGCTGAGTATTTCAATCTTATTGAAAGGGTGTGGGAAAACAATGTTCAAAAAAATGGTGCTTCTAATCATTGCGGCTAGCTTTTTGTTGATTGTTACTCTGCCGGATCAAGCCTTTAACCACCACCATAGTATTCAGCCTAACGTTACCATTGGAGGATTTTAAAAGTTAAAGCTCTGCCAACCTTATGGTTGGTAGGGCTTTCTTTAGTGCAGGAATTACCACACATACGGCAGAATAACTATCTGAGGTGATCAGCATGAACCATACATATAAAATGTTAAAGTCGGATATAGAACTATTTACAAGCTGCATTAAGACAGTAAGAGTATATGTAGTACAGCCGTTGAGTGGGGATTTGATAGATATTGTGGATTACGGTGGCGTAATGGAGAAGATTACACCAGAGGGATCAAGATTAACGGATCTTACTTCTCTCGTAAGTAGTTTAAATTTAGAGTAGAAGTGAAAGAACCTACCAGATTGTAGACGGTGTCCCTTAAAGGTAGACTATATCAAAAAATAGGAGGGGAAAATGATGAAGAAAAGAATATTTCTGTTCTTGATTTTATCTTTATCTATAGCAACTACGATAGGTGCAGCTTCAGCTTCACCCAGTAAAACTAGTGGAAACAACATAATTTCTCAAAGATCGGGCGGAAGCGCAACTGTAAAAGAAGCCTTTAGTGTTCCTAAAGGATGGGGTCATGTTAAACTTTGTATGAAGAATCACTCTGATCATCCAGTAAGAGTAAGTTTAACTCACAGCGGTTCGAACAAACTATATATTGAAGCATTAGTAATCGCTCCTCATGATACAGTGACTTGGAAATCTACTGACCAAGGTTTTAGCGACGGTTTGCGTTCTGGAGACTACATACTTCAGTGGAGAGGCAGCGATTATAAAGTTGACGGAGAAACATGGGGAGTGGCTGATTCACAGCCTGGAAACCTCTAAATTCCCTAGGAACACAACTTGTCCTTCTGGCCATTTGATGAGAAAGGTTAACTGTTCAAGTAAGTGAATTAATCCCCTTAATTGGTGGGAGAGCTTTTTTCGTTGATCAATTTGAATTTAGAGTAGATGTGAAAAAGGACTCTGCTGGTATGTAACCACTGTGACCCCAATTGAGGACACTTTGAATAAAGCCCGCTTAGGCAGCCAATAGATGGCTTCTGAATTCGTCAGGAGTCATCTTTTTTAACGCCCATTGGTAGCGGCCTGAGTTGTAGTAAGCAATGTAGTTATCGATGCATGCCCGTAATTCTTGAATGGTTGCGCACGATTTGTATTCCAGATAACCTTCATATGACCGAAGAATGTTTCCATAGAGGCATTGTCCCAACAATTTCCCTTCCGATACATAGACTGCCTGAAGCCTGCTTTACGGACCAGAAGGCGAATTTTGGGGTGGGTATAGTGCATGCCTTGGTCAGAGTGCAAGATGGCCTCAGGACGAACATTCCCATCGAACCGTTCAATTAACAACTGCAGCGTCCGCTTCACCAAGACGAGCTCCAGAGAAGATGACAGATAGTGAGCAAGTATCTGCTTGGTTGCCCCATCCTTCACACAAGACAAGTAGGCACACTGCCCGTGACCATAGTGCAAATAGGTGATATCTGTGAGCAATACTTTTTCTGGTTCCCCTTGGTCAAACTGACGTTTTAGCAGGTTGGGGCATGTCTGGTGTTCCTGAGTCGCCTTGGCCATTTTACGGTATGGATTAGCTTGCCGAATCGTGGCGACAAGTTTGTACGTTCGCATGATCCGTCGGATCTTTTAGTGGTTCATAATAACACCATTTTCCCGTTCAAGCCTCATTTTAATTACCAATGCTCCTGCTTTGCCATGTAGGGCATCAAAATGCATCTTGATGAGCGCTAAGTCATGTTCATCTGCGCGAGCTTGCAACTGGCGTCTTTCCTTGGCATGAAGCCAGCGATAATAGCCGCTTGCACTGATGTGAGACAGTTTGCACAGGTAGCGTGTCATGCGCTTTAGGCTATATTGTCGGATCGTAAGGTTGATTATCTGATAGCGCTCGGAGGGTGTCAACGTTTCCTCTGCATCTTCTGCTTTTCGAGCGCTTCGAGCTTTTTAGGAAGTCATTCTCCGCTTCAAGCAACTTGATGCGCGCATCGGCACGCTTCAGTTTTTTTCTGTGGACAAGTTGTTTGTCTGCGGTCTGCCCACACTTCCTTTCCCTCGTTGCTCCTCTAAAAGAGAGGCCTCTCCATGGGCAGCATAGATATTTCGCCAACGATATAAGCTTTTCTTTGGCTTTTCGTGTCCAATGATGTCGATGTCAAAACCCGCCCTAAGAAAAATATCCATCGGCGTCTGTCCAGCTTCATAAGCTTTTACCGCTTCCACCTTAAACTCTGGGGTGTAAGTGATGGTTTTGTCCGTCACTTTTTGCACATTTGGATTGTCCTCGAGCTGTTTAATCTCTTGTTTGCTGAAGATTTTGAAAGCACCTCTCTTATTGCTCATGAATCTTACCTCACAATCCTCTTTATTGTTTGATTAAAACACAAATGACCCGTAAGTGGGTCACTTTTTTCAAAGTGTCCATCTTACGGGTCACAGTTCAATTTAGCCGATAGAGTCCTTTTCTTTTTTATGTGAGTCGGATGTATATGAAGCCACTTAGTAATTTCTGTACATTAATTAGAATTGTCTTGCGCTTATATTGAGGTCCATTTGGGAACCGTCCTGGGTGTAAATGTATACACTATATGAATTTTTACTTTGAGAATAAATTTGCAAGGTCTTTTGACTACCAGGTGAAACTGAAGTGTCTATAGAGGTGCTAGAACCTAATTTCTTAATCTCTACATAAACTGTTGAACTTCCATTATTTTTAACGAACACATTGGCGTCTTCCCCATTCTCAGGGATCATGGTGAAGGTTTTCTCAAATGCTCCTTTTCCAGTGTGATGTATCGGATTAATCAATTGAACATCAAAAGGAGTAATAACATGCCCGTCCTGATTCTCAGTATTTTCAACCACTTTAATGAAACTATTATCAGTTTGATTTGCTGAAATTGAATCCTGCGCAAAAGCAGCAGGGCTTAGTGACAGAAGCAATGATGCGGCGATACCAAAACTCATTAATCTTTTCAAATTAAATCCCTTCTTTCTATAATTTAACTACAAAAATAATTATATATAATCTGTATATCTGTGTACATAGTTACTAAGTACCATAAAATTTAGTTGTTATGAGAATTGATAAATGGCAGTCTTATTTGCGATATATAATAGAAAGCTCTGCTAACCTTAATTGGTCGGCAGCGCTTTTTTTTTTGACTAATTTGAATTTAGAGTAGAGGTAAAGGATTCAGCTGGGGAACTGGTGTAAGACCTGTTTCATACCCAATAAAAAATAAATATGCAAATATTTAGATTATATTTATAAATCAGCAAGTTTATGTTTAGACATGTTTTGAGGAATATATTACCTTAGTATCTGTTCATTAAATTACTAGGGGGAAATAATAGTGAAAATACGATTTATCAAAAAATAGGAGTATTATTCGGGGCTTTTTTACTTGTAACGGTCAGTCTATTAAATTCAAATATTTATGCTGCGTCTGTTGGGGACAGGCTTACAGAACCAGAAGTAGGTTGGAAGAGATTTGATGATACTTATAAGACAATCTTGAGAGAAAATGGAGTGTTTGCTTTCGTACCATCCGATGAGCCAGACCAAGCATATAAAGGGGGATATTATTATAGTAAAGACAAAGGCGCGACAATTTCATTTGCTTTCACTGGCGAAAAGCTTAGAGTTCTAGCTCCAGTCTGGACTTTACAATCTAATAACATTGAAGTGAACATTGACGGTGTGAAAATAATGAATTATTCAGCGTATGGCTCACCAGTAAAACATCGAGTTATTTTGTTTGAAAAACTAAATTTAGACAAAGGTAAGCATATTGTTAAATTGACGAATAATCAAGCAGGTAAGGAATTTGAAGTTGATGCTATAGATATAGCAGAAGACGGAGAATTATTACCTATCAATGCTCCATTCAATTTAGATGCTTCTGCAGGCGACAGTAAAGTTACTTTAAAATGGGATCAAATCGAGAATGCAGAAAGCTATACAGTAAAATACGGAACAGAATCCGGCAAATATACTGAAACCGCAACAGCAACAAAAGATGCCTATGGAAACTTCATCATTCCAGATCTGACCAACGGAACAAAATACTACTTTGTTGTGAGTGCTAAAGTAAATAGTGTGGATTCAGAATACTCCAATGAAGCTTCAGCAGCTCCCCAAGGTGGAGGCGGTCAAACTGATCCTGAGCAACCAACAGGAAACCGCGCAATTCTGGTAGTCACCATGACAACTGGTCTAGAGAAAGAATTCGATCTGAGCATGAAAGAGGTAAATGACTTTATCGCTTGGTATGAAGGTAAGCAGGCTGGTTCTGGATCGGCTTCATATGCCATTAATAAGCACGATAACAATAAAGGCCCGTTCAGTAGCCGTAAGGACTACATGCTGTATGATCGTATCCTAACATTTGAAGTAAGTGAATATTCTAAATAAATTTAAAAGCTCTGCTAACCTTAATTGGTCGGTAGAGCTTTTAACTGTTCACGCCTCTTATAGTGTATCAAGGTATTCTTTCTGGAAATTGATAAAATCTTGCACACTATCGTGATAGGTAAATCTACCGCCATTTTTATCAATAATCCAGTTGATCTTCTCGTCATTTAACAAGACTCCATACATGCAGTGATGAAGCAGTTCAATTTGCTTTTCATCCCTAATTCGGATCAAGTATTTTTCTTGTTCGTCAATGAGATACCATTTCGTTTCTGCTTCATCCACATCCGCATCCACATACAGTATTGATACCGACAAGGGGAAGGGCCAGTCAAACCAATGTTCTCGCTTGTCTTCTCCATAACCTTCAAATGCCATGGTTATTTCCTCCTACTTGGATAATTTCCTGATTAGTTTAAATGTATCAACGTGCTGTGATTGTACGCTTTATTGATAACTGTTTTTTGGGAACTGGCAGCTATTCTTAGCCTTTGGCATCTTGGCACCAATGCGGTGAATGACTTGCCGTTTGAGGTTGGCACGAACTGCGATGCGTCTGTTTAGACTGGGGTAATAGGGGGGACGAACTTTATTGTAAATCCCTCATTTGCTCAATTTGTAAAGGCAATGCTAGTTCAAGAGAGAATTTTCGGTAGCCCCTTTTGGCAATGGACGACGTAGGCTTTTAGGAATACACACGTTAAAATTACTGCTGTTCTTGATTTATCCTACTGGCTCAGGAATATCGCCCCCATAATCTTTCCATGGCTTCACGTGCGCCATCGTAAACTTCTGCAAAAGTTTAGTGTAACTTTGGCAACGTCTATTCCGTAATTGTTGCATAATAGTTGTGTCCGCTTTCGTCGTTCATTGTTTTGATCTGTACAGTATACAGAAACGCCGGGTAACAAAGAAGTTGAATGCTTTGTTACCTGATATCGAACGCTACCACCAATACTCTACATTATTCTGCTGAGCGAAGACGGATACGCTCTATATTGTAATCATAGAGGGCTGGGATGGTGCCAAAAGATCATTACATTTCTCGTTTGGAAATAGCCATTATACGGTATTAAACCTCCAATGATCTGAAGTTTATTTTTCTGTACTCAGAATATAATTTGTCCATAACACATCAGGAGGCTGCATACATGTCATGTCAATAAGACTCGAAGGTAATGGATTAGGGGAAAGCAGCCGCATCATACCGGAACATAAGGAAGCGTATCTAAAACTCATGAACTACAGTTAACGGCGCGGCAAGCCAGAATTGGATGATCAGAAAGTGCAGCTAATCAAGCAAGCGCTAATAAATTCCTACAATTCACGTACGGCTGCCACACGGTGAAGATGATTTTAGCTGGGTTAAGTTGGAGGATATTATTCTGCAGTACATAAAAGGCCATAGGTAACCGGGGCTTTTTTTACGTCCTTTAGCACGTTGAAAATATGTTTACTATTTAATATTTTTTGTATATATTAATATTTGGAAATTATCTTTTTCGCAATTTTTTCCTATAAAACTAGATTGAATTAACAGAGGAGATTATTTCAATGAGCATTTCATTAAGAATAGAACGCAAATCCGGTGGTGAACCAATCGAGTTTGTAAAAGGTGAGATCATTGGCTTTACTTATAATAATAATAGTTCCATAAAACTTTCAGCTAAGTCTCCGAACTTGGCTCATTCGCTACATATTCAAAGCAAAATTCCGCTTCATTCGCTTCCTTCAGTTATAGACAATGCGGATAATTCCAACATGCTGTATACATGGGCAACCACAGAATATAAACCTGATACTAAGGATTACTATCGCAAATGTAATATCCAAATCGTTAGAAATGAAAATACAATCCGAGATATTACGTTTACACACGCTTATGTAGATAAGTATCAAGAACAGATTGATACTAGCAAAGAGATCCTTGAGTTTGAACTTGTTTTAAAACAAAAAGAAGATCAATTGGGAAAAATTCAGTACAGTCCTCAGGTAGAACCTAAGGAAACAAGAGAACAGGATGAGCGTGATGCCTCGAAAAAAGTATTGGAAGGTGCATACAGTAAGAATATGTTAGTGTATGCAGGAAATAATACTTTTCCGTTTGAAAATCCGATGGTAGAACTAGAAAAGACTTGGGTGCGAGGCGTAGAGAAGGTAAAGAATTCAACAGATACTGTAATACATTATCCTGATCGTAAAGCATTTGCATTAGTAGCTGTTCCTATAGCTCGAAAGAAGTACGGGGACATCACAGCCAATTTACTTCAACATTCCCTTGATTACAAACCAGGGAATTTACACTTTAACGAGTGGTCATATGAGGCGCAACAAATTAAAAAATCTAAAGAACATAATATGTATGTAATTGAAAAAGAAGTACAAAAAGCAAACGACAAAAAAGTTAAAATTTTTTCAAGTTATGGGTCTATTGCAATTGAAAGTGACAAAGATTTATATAACGCTTTTCACAAAATGAAATACAAAATAGATGGAACATATGTAAAAGGACAATGGGAAATTACTACAATATATTATGATAAATATAATTTTGAATATAATTTTAAACAAATGTTTACTGGGGACAACAAACTCGGTTGGGCTGCGGCCAATCTAACAAATTTAATGGAATCATGGGGAACACTCAATGAGTATACATCTTATGTTACAGTAACTGATACAAAAAAAGCTTGGAAGTGAGGTGTGAAGTGCAGATGAAACGCAGACACATCTACATCTTGATCTCTCTACTAGTTATAACTACTATTATAATTTTTTTGGCAAATCCTGGAGACAACACGATGAGGAAGTACCCTTATGGAAAAGATACGCTAGAGTTTTTTGGAGATGGGACTTTTCAGATTTACAGGGGGGGAGGAGCGGGTGAGCCTCCAATACTATACACTCATCAAATTGAAGCCCCAAATACAGTGATTGATAACGTTCTGTCATATAAAATAGAAGAAAATATCGTATACGTGGTTGGTGAAAATGGCTTCATTAAATTGGATTCAAGTACCAACACGTACGAGCAAAAGAAACGGATTTCCGACTTTACTTCCAAAGATAGAGAGATATTCAATAAATTAATGGAAAAGTAGAGGATACCATAAGCAAATATGGTAGCAAGGGGGTTCTAGCTTGTTCACAAGTCCTATATGCACACAAGAAGAACTTTATCAAAAGTTATACAAGCCAAAATGTTGACTCTTAATATTAGAGATTTACCTAATATATTTTGTCGACTTCATAATTTTGATCAATTGCGTTTTGAAGATGACACTGAGGTTGGTTTCTGCAATTTCAGTTCTAAACTCTCGTAGAATTTTATTTCAACGGCAGCCTTGGAAGAGGAAATATAATCCTAGACTGCCGTAGCTTTATTAAAATCAACATTCATCGTTAGCTTGCTCAGGAAACGAACTTTAGGGCTGGACTAATATATTTTTAACTAGGGCCTGTACGCAAACCTATTTGAGCCATAAACGAATTGAAAGCAGCGTCAAAAAAGCCATGAACATGTTCGCTGTTTTTTCATAGCGAGTGGCCAAGCGTCGATAGTTTTTTACTTTGTTGAAAAAGCATTCAATTAAGTGTCGCTCTTTATACGTTTCAGAATCTAACGGGCGCTTTACCCGCCGATTGCGTTTGCTTGGGATAACCGGAGTGATCGCTCGGCTTTGCAAAAGCTCCAGAATGGCATTGGTATCGTAGGCGCGATCAGCCAACACTTCGCCCGGGCAGAAGTCCAGTTCATGAAGAAGGCGATAGCCGGTGACAGAATCGTGGTCTTGTCCTGGCGTCAATTCGAAACGCAGCGGATAGCCGAGCGCATCCACCATCGCATGAATTTTGGTAGTTAATCCTCCGCGCGAACGTCCGATTGCTTGCCGGTCCTGCCCCCTTTTGCGCCCGCTCCATGTTGATGGACGCGGACGATGGTGGCATCGACCATGACCTGCTCCCAATCCGGCTCGATGGCGACATGCTTCAGTATTTCACCCCAAATATTCGCTTTTTGTAGCCGCCAGAAAAAGCTGTAGGCTGAAGACCAAGGGCCATAGTAACTCGGTAAATCCCGCCATGGCGCGCCCGTTCGAGCAACCCAAAGCACGGCATTGAGCATCTGGCGCCGATCCTTGGGCGGACGTCCTCCCTGTTTTTTTCGGGCTGGGGGCAACAGGGGGTCAACTATATTCCATTCTTCATCCGTTAACTCGTATCTTCGTCTCATGTGCCTTATTTTACTAGATTTCTACGAGTTGTACAGTTTGCGTACAGGCCCTAGCTAGTTTCAGCCCCACAGCAGAGCTAAGGACCAACCCTATACACAAAATGCGCATTAAACCGCGGGGCTCACTATAAAAGATCATGCCGAGGATAGCGCCTCCAGAAGCGCCAATTCCAGTCCATACAGCGTAAGCTGTTCCCATCGGGAGTGTTTGCATTGCCAACGATAAAAATATAAAACTTAGGCCAAAACCAGTAATCAAAAGAGTCAGCGATTTCCAACTGCGGGTTTGATTGAACCTGTTTATAAGCAGAACCCCGATTATTTCAAAAATGCCCGCTGAGATCAAATACACCCAATTCATAGTCCACTTACCTCCTCTTTCTTCTTACTAAGTATTTTTAGTCCAATCACTCCAATAAGTAGCAGCCTGATTAAAGCTACTTTCGAAACACTTATGTCTGCGCCAAACAATAGAATTTCAACTACTACAGTTCCAGCTGTCCCTAGCCCGACAAATACAGCGTATACAGTTCCAACCGCTAATGAACGAGACGCCTTGATCATCAAATAAAAGCTGATGTACATTGCGATTACTGTACCACTCCATTCCAAAAAACTATCCGCATGCTTTAACCCACTGACCCAAGCAACCTCGAATATAGCCGCCACAATGACTGAAAACCACGTTTTGTTCATAACACGCTCCTCCTTAAACTTCTTATTAAAAATTGGGCAAAAAAGAAAAAGATAAAAGCCCGGAAATAAACCGCACAATGCGGTTATCTCCCAGGCTTTTATCCCTCCGTGTCACAGCCACTTGGCTGTGCGTTTTCTCTTGGACCAGACCAATCTTGCGATTGCGGAACCCTAGAAAACGTTTTTATTCAGTTATTGGCTAAAATCATACTTACACGCGATGTAACGTGAGTCAATTTACAACTCCACCACTAACCTGCCAGTTACTTTAACGCCGATGCTTAGTCTACAACTGCATTTTCACTGGATTCGCCTGGTTGGGTGTATTTTCCATTTAACTGAATGCCCGGTCACGGAGTCGTAGTTATACATATATTATGGTGAAAACAATTAAAGGAGGGCTAAAGCTATGAGTGGATGTGCAGGTGTGTGGACTTCTACAGCGGCAATTTTGGTGCTTTATATCCTTTTGGTTATCATCCTTAAATCGTGTTGGGTTTAATTTTGTGAAGAAAATTGTATAGTGCCCCATCAACAAGTTCAATACCCTTATTTCTTTGGTAATCTGCCCGAAATCAGATTAGATAACAAGCTCTGCCGACCGATTAAGGTTAGTAGAGCTTGTTTTATTTGAGCATTTTCTTGATTAGCTTTAATAACTCAGAAGCGCTATGATCCACTTTCATGCGTCAATGGTATTTTGATCAATGGTGCCTGCTCTAACGGAAAGGTGGTATCCAATGTTAATGAAAACGGGAATAAGAGTGGATATATTCAAAATAAAGGGGAAAATGTTTCTGTGGTGTTTTTTAATTACCAGCATGCCCTATCAAAGAATGTATTCTTACATATATTAAAGTGACGACAGATAAAGGAGGTTAAAAGGCATGGGTGCATATGAAGGTAATGGTGGCGGCGGTGTATGGACTTCTACAGCGGCGATTTTAGTGCTCTTTATTCTCTTAGTTATCATCACTAAATCACTTTGGGTTTAATTTGTGAAAAGAACTGTTGGATAATATCACTTCATTCATGGATTGTAAAAGGTTGATTCCAGTAAGCGCATAAGCTATTTGGCAATAGTCACAGCATTCGCTGTTCTTTTGGTGGGTGCTTGCTGAATTTCTGCCATAATAGTTTTGCGCTTATTGGGTTTCGTCGGAAAGGGGAACGTTCTCATTGAAGGGTTTATTAGCCTATACCGAATGCTTTTTTTTCAAGATCTTCTATAATTTCTAACGCAACAAAATATCCAAAAAATAATGTTAAAATATCCTCATATCGTTTTCCTGATCCTCTTGCGCTACTCAATATTATGTTTTGACTTTCTTGTATTTCTCTTTTATGGAGTGATAGAGAAACCACAGATGAATCAGGAGCGATCAGATCCACCATTAGAGTTGACAACTTTTTCTGAAACTCTTCAATTGGAAAGTCATTATTTTCTTTTGAGTACAGTTGCATAGGTTCAAGTGGATCTTTAAATGTAATCGGGTATTGAGTATTGAAGACACCTTCATTAGCTATTTTGTCAGCAATTAATTTACCGAAAACGATACCCGCTGCAAATGCTTGTCCAGGGATTCTTCCCATACCTAGATCACCATTAAATTGAGCTTCTCCAGAAGCAAAAACACGATTCAAGTTTATAACTTCAGCATTAGCATTGATTTCGATTCCTCCTGAAGAATAGTGCATTGTTGGTGTGATTTTGATTCTTTTATTTTTAACCACCTTAGTGCTAAACCCATATTTTTTAAATCTTTCATTCAATATAGTTTCATCAGCATGGCTCATATCCAAGTACATATCCTTTTTTTGCTTGATGCAATCTAGTTCAAAATGTAAAATCTCGTCAATCATTTCGTGGTAATCATCTCGAGCAATAGCATCACTAATATACTCATCTTTTAATAGTTGAATTCCTTTCTCATCTACTATTTTCCCTTGGCTTAAAGATACAACTCCGCCCAATAAAATTTGTCTTCCATTGTATATTGACCAAGGATGAGACATTACAGTAGACATTCCCTTTAATCTTGCGCCTATTTTTTTAGCTAGGATAAGCGTTTCTCCAGTCGAACCCGGTGAATTATCATTGTAATTAAATTGTCCCGCATATCCTCCTGTAGCTAATACCAAATAATTAGTATATATCCTGATAAATTGATCTAATTGAATGTCATAAAATAATGCGATAATTCCATCATCAGACTTTTCCAAATCAATCAAAATTTTATTACACAGCGGTTGTTCAATATGTTGTAACAGACAATTAACTAATTTTTTTCCTCCCTGTGATTTAATCAAACATTCAGGCATGATACCAAAGGATGTTTTCTCATAAGAGATTCCTAATTCCTCGAAAAAACTTATAACTATGTTGGAGTTTCTATATAGCGTTTCAATAACCGATCGATCTGCTCCACATTTATTAATCGTAAGATTAATAATATTGTTAATATCATTCTCCGATGGAACACGTGTATTTGCGGCTGCAAGAAAGGAGTTGCTTTGTTTGGGCGCATTCTTTTTTGTTGTAATGGTATACTTGATATTGTTTTTCGATAAATAATAAGCGACAGCAAGCCCCGAGATACCCGTACCGACAATCAAAATTGGAGTGTAGTGTTCTACGGATGTTATATTTCGTTCCATCATTCAATCCCCCTTTTTAAGATGCAGATATGATCTTCGGCTGAATCTCACAGTCCGTTTTCCATTTAGATATAAATATACAGTAGTATATGCAGCTGTGATATCTGACAAATATTGGTTAAGTTAAATTAAATACAGGCACATTTGCAAAAAGGAGAGGCAAAAGAGAGTTGTTATACCCATCTTTAAGAAAATATTACTGATATTATAATAGGTTTATTACCGATGAAGAATGGGATCTAAGTAATATATTTTTCCTAATTGTACAAATTTATTACTTATTTTGTCAATATCATCTAAGAAGTAAATAACTCGACTTTGAAGCATGAATATTCAAACCAATCAATCTTTGATGGCACTAGCGAATCTTTTTCTGTTAATTAATTATAAGGAGGTGTCTTTTGATAAGAGGATTGGCTTTCTAGGAGTGGAAAGCTTCTAAATTTTCAAAAGGGCATATTATATTACCGAGAAGCCGCTTCAAAATATATTTCAGAACATATCTTAGAACATAAGAATATAGAAGGAACAGCTATCAAAAATAGGGGAGCTGCTTTGTGATTTTATTACTGATTCTATTTTTAAAATATGAAATGGAGGGAATATTGTGCCACGAGCTTCGGTCATACTGCCAGTTTACAATAATGCGGCTTTTGTCTTGGAAGCAATACACAGTATTTTAACTCAAACTTATTCAGATTTTGAATTAATTGTTATTGATGATGGTTCGACAGATGGATCTACCTTTCTTATTTCACAAATATCAGACCCTAGAGTGATAAAAATCTTCCATAGTACCAATCGAGGGTTAATCGCTTCTTTAAACGAAGGATTAAAAAAGGCCAATGGTGAATATATCGTTCGTATGGATAGCGATGATATTTCTACACCAGATCGACTAGCTGTACAAATCGCATTTATGGATCAAAATCCATTGGTTGATGTATGCGGTGCTGCTTTTACTTCATCTAGTGGAGGATCAATAAAGGTAAATCCGGCCAGTCATGACGAAATTAAAACATGGTTGCTATTTCACTGTTGTATCTGCCATCCGGCTGTAATCATGCGCAATAGCATGATCCGTCGGCTTGGCATTCAATATGATAGTAATTATCCCCATGCCGAAGACTACGAGCTGTGGAACCGACTAGCTTTCCAGGTACAAATGGCAAACCTCCCCATAAACGTATTGTATTATCGTCAACATAATGGACAAGTGTCCAATCAGCACAAAGCTATACAAGATGCTACTGCTCGGAGAATTCGTCAAAGACAGTTTAGTAAGTTGGGCTTGGAATTATCAGATGAAGAGAACCAGATTATGCTGGATATTCTTGAGTTTAAAATTAATCCCTACGATTATGGTAGCTACACCAGAGCTTTAGGTTTTGCCAACTGGGTGCTAGACCAAAACAGTAAGTATTTAGTTTATAACCAGGAAATGTTAAATATAGCGTTTTCAAGGTGTATATCCCATATTCCTTATTGACAGAGAGATAAGCAAGTGATCCTGTTGGACCGATGATACTCTAATGGCACAAGCTTGTAATGTTTTTACAAAAAGGTGATTAGGCTCTGCCGGTTTAGCTGGTTGAGTCTTTGTTTTGTTTAATCTGTATGCCCTGTCACAAAACGTATCTATACATATATTAGAAGTACAACAATTAAAGGATGTTAAAACCATGGGTGCATGTGAAGTGGCTACGGTGTGTGGACTTCTACAGAGGCAATTTTGGTGCTTTTTATCCTCTTGGTTATAATTACTAAAGCATTTTGGATTTAATTTTGTGAAAAATTATAATGTAACACACTTCACTTTTTTTAAGATGGTAAAAGTTGAACCCAATGGCGCATAGGTTATTTGGCAGTAACCATAGTATTCTCTTCCTTTTGGTTAACTAAGTTTTTACAGCCTATTTAGGAAACCCTGCCATAATAGGTTGTTGCGCTTATTGGGTTCTACTGTCAGTGATCAGCATAAACCATGCTTACCGAAGTTTTTTTATTTCATTTTATGTTAAAAATGAAATCTCACATTATTCGCATAATATATTGACATATGGTCAATTTTAGAGAAAAATAGATAACAATAATATAAAAATTTTGGAATTTTTATGTGAAGGGTGGATATGACATGAAGCATACACCTACGATTCGGGCGGAATTAGATAGATACCTAAAACAAGAGGGTCTGAACCTAACGCAATTCGGGCATATCGCAGGCATTAATAGGGGGATAGTAAGTGGCATTGTAACAGGAAATAGTTCTATGTCTGTTAACCAAATTGATAGAATCACTGAGGCTATGGGTTTACCAGAAGGCTATTTTTACGACTTATATGTAGAAAACTATATTATCGACATTCCCCCTAATATGAGGCGAATCGAGCCATTTTTGTATCGCTGTGCAGAGTTGGACAAGTTGGATGCGATCCGTCGAGTGGTGGGAGCTATCATGGACAATCTACTCTACTCACCCAAGCTATTTGACATTGCAGAAGAATTGTTAGCGCAGGGACGATATGATGCTGCACTATTGCTCTATGAAAGTGTAGCAGAAGTGGAAAAATATCAACATTCTGAACGCTTGGCCATCTGTCAATATCGTATTTTCACGATTCAGATTGATGACGATCAAAGCCGCAATCTTAGGGCAGCCATACTTTTCGAGCCTTATGTCGAGCGCCTAGATGAAATAGAACAACTTGATGCATTGAAGGACTTAGCTAATGTGTACAGATCTTTGCGTAAATGGGATAAGGTTGATGAAATAGCGAGAAAATTGAGAGCAAAAGCGGAAATCCAATACACTTTGAAACATCAACAGAAGAAACTAAAGGATGATGAGTCTAAAAATAGTTTAAGTCGCCCCATGTTTGTATATATTACCTATGCTGACCTGTTGTGTGCAAGTGTCTGTGATGCCCAAGGCGATTATCAACAAGCTCTACAATATACATATGCCTATGCAGACTTGGAGTGGGTTAGAGAGACTGATGATGATACCCTATATTGGGTAGAAATGTATCAAGACTGGGCACGATGTAATATTTACGTTAATAAACTCCTATCTGGAGATACAAGTGTGCTTGCAGATTATGTTGAATACATAGCTGAAACAGCACATACTGTGGAGGATGAAAAACTCTCAAAGTTGTTGAACGTTATGATAGCGGCTAACCGATATAATTTGAATGTAGATGATGTACTATCACGATTTAAGATAGACATTGATGCCTTTACCCAACTTCCGCTATCTACTGATATGTACACCCAACAAGTGGTACCTGACTATATTGCATGGTTTTGTTACGAAGTGGCCTACTATTATTTAAACAGGGGGAAGTACAATGATGGTTTTAAACAATTATTATGTGCTATGGTAAAAGCACATATACTAAACAATGAAACATACTTTATAAACTGTACGGGTCTCTTTGCA
The DNA here is from genome assembly GCF_000237325.1 of Paenibacillus polymyxa M1. NCBI lineage: Bacteria > Bacillati > Bacillota > Bacilli > Caryophanales > Paenibacillaceae > Paenibacillus > Paenibacillus polymyxa. Next base: position 3,166,280 of record NC_017542.1, on the reverse strand, counting down.
CATTTCCAAGCATACGCGTCTCCAGAGGCCAGAGAAGAGTATTTTAAACTATCAGAAAAGGTGTGGTTAGACAATGTTGAAAAAAATGACACTGTTAATCGTTGCAAGTAGCTTTTTGTTTTTTCCCGTCCTGACGCAACATATTCAGATCCTTGTACAGGTTGGAGGTTCTTAAATGCAAAAGCTCTACTAACCTTATGGTTGGTAGAGCTTTTTAGTTAAAGGAATTGTTACACATGCCCCGAATGAGTCACTGAGTGTTCAGTTTTAAAGCATACATATAAATATTTTGATGGCACAAAGTTATGACAAATTATATCTTCCCATGAAATGAGGTTTTTTAATGATTTTTGATCTAAGAGGGTCTGAATCTATGACACCGCAGGTGGGCATCTTTTATTAAATGGTGGAGGGGAATTACAACCGATTAAAATCCATCGTTCAAGATATGAAGCAAAGCGAGTTAGATTATAAAGGGCCAGATCATAAGTATAACAGCACTTCCCAGTTGATTAGGCATTTGTCATATGTAGACTTGAAATGGGTTTACAGAATTAAAGGAGAGAAGATATTCCTGAATATCTTGAGTAAACTATGGTCCTATGGTTGATAAACATAATAATATTCCGCAAAGTAGGGATATTCACTTAAGGATCTCTTAGCGGATTATAACTTTGTGATTAATTTATTGGAATCTGGCACATATCTGATCATAGCCGGTATCACCAAGCAAATATAAATCAACTTCGGAAATGGTATAATGGTGTTCGGAAGTTCGGAATGGCCTGTTCTATGTCTTTCTACGGTTTATTAACTTCAATTCTTAGCCATGCTATTAGCGATCATTCATTATTTGAAGCATATTTAGAAATTTTTATAAAGAACTTTGTTGTGGCCTATCCATTACAATTATTGGTTATGGGTCCAGCTGTTCGAGCCTTGTTTATAAAATTTATAAAGAAATGCGGGCAAGCAGGACCAAAGCTGATACAAGTTTGAAGAAGCTATAACTGGCGGGATTGGTAGTTTGGGGATCATTTAACACAAAAAAAGCAGGAAGAATTCTTCCTGCTTTTTGCTTGTAAATAAATATTAACGTCTGCGTTGTCCATCATTCACGCTAAACAGATTGACAGCCAGTGCGTTACCTCTTGCACGCGCAGTGGCTCTTTGGTTGGAACGGATGTTTAATCTTCTTCTTCTCAATTCACGGTTGCTGTGTCTTCTGCTCATAATATCACCTCCCTTCAAAGAAATGAAGGTACGGTTAAATCTTAATGATGTTTATGCTTACGCTTGGTAATTTTGATATTTAATGCGTTAGTTGCGAGTGCATTTCCGCTTCCTGTTTTAGCAGCTGCGGCTTGAAAGACTTTAACGACCAGATATCTGTTTTTCCCGATGCGATGCTTATACGTTTTAACTCTATTTCTGATCATCTGCATAACTCCTTTACTTTAGGTCTGCTATATACATATGTCAATTGTGCTAGTAATGTATCAGCATAAATCTACTAAAGACAAAAAGAAGCTAGTACCTATGTTCCTAAATGTTTTTAAAAAAAACTCATGCTAGCCTGCGTTCGCCTTCCCAACTTTACGTTATAGGGGAAGGCTACAGTAGGTTCACATGAGTCAAATTTCCATTTGTTTAGCTAATAAAAGTAAACAGTTCAAGATCAGACGGGACTATTTCGGATAATGGGGGGGATATAATAGTAGAGACAATATAGGTTGCTGAAAAGGAAAGAATAGTTGTGAGACACACATAGTAAACATAATAACAATATAAAACCGGCTCGCCTAGGCGGCCGGTTTTATATTCGTGGTAGTATAACGGGGAAGAAAGCACGATAAATCAGTGGAAGTCCCGGAAGAGTCCAACAACCTTGCCCAATATGCTGACGTGTGTCAGGCGAAGCGGTTCAAAGGCTGGATTTTCAGGTTGAAGCCGGATATGATCTTTTTCTTTGTAAAAGGTTTTAACTGTTGCCTCGTCTTCATCTGTCATAGCTACTACAATGTCTCCGTTATCAGCCGTCTGCTGCTGACGTACGATTACATAGTCTCCGTTAGCAATACCAGCTTCAATCATGCTTTCGCCTACAACAGATAACATGAATATTTTATCCTCACCAACAAAGTGTTGGGGAAGAGGAAAGTAATCTTCAATATTTTCTGTCGCCGTAATAGGAAGACCAGCGGTTACTTTGCCGACGACGGGAACACGACTAATGGAGTAATTAATCAAGTTGCTGTTATCCGATTCGTCTTGACCAAGTAATTCAATAGCCCGTGGTTTCGTAGGATCGCGGCGAATGAGTCCTTTTTTCTCCAAACGATCCAAATGACCGTGAACCGTAGAACTGGAGGCCAATCCGACTGCCTCGCCTATTTCGCGCACAGAAGGGGGGTATCCCTTTAGACGCACTTCATTGCGGATAAATTCAAGAATGGCCTGCTGGCGGCTCGAAATCTTAGACATACCGTATCAACCCCATTTAGTAACGTTTGGGAAAATTATAGCATAGAACCTCCGTTCGTACAAACATAAGTTCTAAATAATCCCTAAAAATATTTACGAACTTTTGTTCTCTTTTCTATTGAACAAAACAAATGTTCGTGTTATATTGTGAAAAACATAAGAACAAACGTTTGGAGGACGCGGCCAATTATGAAATATAGCACTTATCAAAGTATTTTCCCGATGAACTTAGAGAATTTACAGGAGACCCGAAAAGAGGGTAAGGTGCGTTTGTTACAGGTTATTACCAATACTCTTTTACTCAAGCTTCTTATTCTAGTAATTATCGTTTGGGTTGCAGGGGCAGGTGTACTTACGGTTTTCGCAGCACCTTCAGTTTCTAATAAAGAGGTGATTAAGCTGACCGTACAACCTGGAGATACGTTATGGAAGATTGCCGTGAATCATAAACCGGAACGAATGGATACACGGGTATATATTGAAGGGATTATGCGTATTAACGCTTTGGAGGATCGGGGAGTGCAGGCAGGTCAGGTGCTTAAGCTTCCACACTTCTGATCTATAAGACTATAGAGCTTGTCAAGGAGCGCAATGCGGGAGCCTTGACAAGCTCTTTTCTACATGTCAAAGTGTATTATATCTTTGCTTTTATGGAGGGGACACAATTTGGATATAGACAGCTTGGTACAGCGCATTAATGAATTAGCGCGCAAAGCAAAAGCCGAAGGATTGACAGAAGAGGAAACCACAGAGCGCGCCAACCTTCGGGAAATTTATTTAGGCAACATTCGCCGTAATTTTCGGCAGCAGCTTGAAACCATTGAATTTGTGGACGATGATACGTCGAAGGGAAATGACGGGCTGAAGCATTAATGTCGCTAAAGCCTGCATCATTTGCCTTGTTTTAGGTATCTTTCCTGGTATCTATATAGATCAGCTTTAAGGCAGTTGTTTTAATGTAATATTTATTGGGAAGGGAATTGAGAGATGGCCCGATCATTTGAAAGAAAAGTACGTAAAAACACAGCGCATTTAAATAAAACGCGCAAGAAACAAGGCATTCAAACCATTAACGGCGCAGGTTCAGCAATGGACATTTTCCGTGGCCGTAATATTACTGTGCCAATCATGCTGGCTGGTCTTGCTGTATTGTACATGCTTATGAGTTACTTTTTGACTAAGACCGGCATGCGGGGAATGGACTGGCTGGTATTTGGCTTGTACTTGATGCTGGCTGTTATCTTCTTCATTCGCCGTCCTTATTTAAAAGTGGGAAAAGATACCCTCTATATGTTAAAAGGTGGAAGAGAACGTCCGATGACGGCAGGGGACATGAAAGCCATCAAAATTGAAAAGGGTTACGTTACCGTTGAAAGAAAAGGGAAGGGCGGTAATTTTATTTTTACAAAATCACTGGGACGCTACGATACGGATGCCATCGCAGAGCGGCTTGAAAAGTTTGCACTATCCAATCAGATACAGGTAGATAAGAAATAACCGATTTAGCCTGTAGCTCTGTAAGTAAGGCCGTATGATGTTATTTTTTCATATAACATGGTGCGGCCACTTGCTTAATATGGGCACACATAACGATCTGATTCGTGACCAAACAGACAATCTTACATATACAGTGGAAAGAGAGTGGATAATTCATATGACGATTCAGGCGATAATGTTTGATCTTGATGATACCCTTCTGTGGGATGAACGTAGTGTAGAAGAGGCATTTGATGCAGCGTGTCAAACAGGCTCCCGAGAAACAGGGGCTGATCCGAAAACGCTGGAAGAAGCCGTACGCAAGGAAGCGCGCGCTTTGTATGAGTCCTATGAAACCTTTAGTTTTACTCAAATGATTGGCATTAATCCGTTTGAAGGACTGTGGGCGAATTTTACAGCAGGTGAGCAACCTGAATTCCGCCAATTGGAACAGTTGGCTCCTGCTTATCGTAAGGAATCATGGCGCAGAGGGCTTCAGCAACTGGGGATAGATAATGAGGAGTTGGCGGAGAAGCTAGCTGCCCAATTTGCTTCGGAAAGACGTGCACGTCCACATGTATATGAAGAAACGTTTGAGATTCTGGAACAATTGAAGGGGCAATACAAGCTGTTATTGCTGACAAATGGTTCCCCTGATCTACAACAGGAGAAGCTGGATGGAGTTCCTCAATTGGCTCCTTTTTTTGATCATGTTGTCATTTCAGGTTCTTTTGGTCGGGGCAAGCCTGACCCTTCTATATTTCAGCATGCTTTGGGACTTCTAGGAATTGAACCTGGACAAGCTTTAATGGTAGGAGATAAGCTGACGACTGATATTCAAGGGGCTTTGGCAGCTGGTGTCCATTCGGTGTGGGTGAATCGGAACGCTAAAACCAATACTACAGAAATCAAGCCGAAGTTCCAAATCAAGCATTTGTCTGAGTTGCATGGAATTATTCAATCTTTAAAGTGAGAAATCTACAGTTTTCTAAAACAAGTATCAAGAAAACTCCCTTCGCTCGATATGCTACAGAGCGGAGGGAGTTTTCTTATTGACACCATAGATCTTAATTATGCTGTAGTGAATGTTGGATCTTCGAACGGTTCGGCAATCCAGCCATTTTCTTCGATGAACAAGCGGACTGCGACGATCTTTTGATTTTCCATTAAAGTGAAGAAGTGCGGTGTATTTTCAGGTACGGAAATAACGTCACCTGGTGAAAGCTCTACATTAAAATAGCCGATCTCTTCAGAGCCTTTAATGATGAAAATGCCTTTACCAGCAACAATGGCACGGATCTCATCCTCGGTATGGGTGTGAATTTGCTCGAACTTGGCCAGCAGCTCGTCCAGTTTCGGCGTTGCTTCAGATAAGGTGATAACGTCCCATATTTTATATCCGCGACGTGCGGCTAAATCCTTGATTTCAGGTTCAAATGTTTTAAGAACAGCGGCTTTTTGATCATCTGTCAGAGTAAAGTTTTCTTGCAGCTCCCTTGGCAGCTTGGAAGCATCCCAGTGTTCATACAATACTTGGTGGCTCTCCAAAAATTCACGTACTTGTTCTTCACCACTAATTCGCTCATTCGTATTGCGTATAAAAATTTCTGCCATATACAAATCCCTCTTTTCCACTTGGATTAATGTTGTATAAAGAATACCATGTCTTATCCAGTTGCACAATACAGGCTGAAACATTTATATGGGAACGACTATAGCTAAACGATACAGTTTAAAGACGTTCGTCTATAACGATGCATACTACAAAAATAGATCAGCTAAGTCGTTTATGAAGAAGAATAGCCTGCATAAAACGTATGTTTTTACTTCAATCTATCTAAATGATACGGTTTCTGCTAAACTAGGATTTAACGTTTTGCGGGGGTGAAGAAATTTTGGATAAAGTTAGCTTGCAGGATGCGTTACAACGAAGAATACTCCTTCTTGATGGGGCTATGGGTACTATGATTCAGCAGGAAGACCTTTCTCCCGCTGATTTTGGTGGAGAAGAGTTGGAAGGCTGCAACGAGATGTTGGTCTTAACGAGACCGGATGTCATTCAAGGGATTCATGAAGCATACTTGGAGGCCGGGGCAGACCTGATTGAAACGAATACATTTGGAGCAACATCCGTCGTTTTGGCGGATTACGATATACCAGAACGTGCCCGTGAAATTAATCTGGTGGCGGCCAAACTGGCACGTAACGCGGTGGATAAATACAGCACTGCGGACAAGCCTCGTTTTGTTGTAGGAGCTATGGGTCCAACCACGAAAACCTTGTCTGTCACAGGCGGTGTTACATTTGTAGAGCTGATTGAAAGCTATCAGGAGCAGGCTTTGGCGCTTATTGAAGGCGGGGTGGATGTTCTTCTGTTGGAGACCTCACAGGATACGCTTAACGTTAAGGCAGGCAGCATTGGAATTCGTCAGGCTTTTGAGCAGACAGGGATTGAGCTTCCGTTAATGATTTCTGGCACGATTGAACCGATGGGAACAACGTTGGCCGGACAAAATATCGAATCCTTCTGCATATCACTCGAACATTTAAACCCAATCTCGATTGGACTGAATTGTGCTACAGGTCCAGAGTTTATGCGTGATCATATTCGTTCTTTGTCTGAAATGTCCTCTGCAGCTATTAGTTGTTATCCAAATGCGGGCTTGCCCGATGAAAATGGTCAATACCATGAATCGCCGGATTCATTAGCTCGTAAAATGGCTGCTTTCGCTGAAAAAGGCTGGTTGAATATTGCAGGAGGCTGTTGCGGTACTACACCAGAGCATATAAGAGTAATGAGTGAAAGTATGGCGCAGTTTGAGCCTCGCCAGCTCGTAGGTCATCATCCTCCTGCCGTATCAGGCATTGAACCAGTATATATTGAACAGGATAATCGTCCGTATATGGTTGGTGAACGAACAAATGTTCTGGGTTCCCGGAAATTCAAGCGTTTGATCGTAGAAGGCAAATATGAAGAGGCGTCTGAAATTGCCCGCGCTCAGGTAAAAAGCGGAGCACATGTCATTGATATTTGTGTGCAAGATCCGGACCGGGATGAAATGATTGATATGGAAGCGTTCTTGAAACTGGTTGTAAACAAGGTGAAAGTACCATTGGTGATTGATACCACGGATATTAAAGTTATCGATAAAGCACTTCAATATTCGCAAGGTAAGGCAATTATTAACTCCATTAATTTGGAGGATGGTGAAGAAAAATTTGAGAAAATGGCTCCTATTATTCATAAATACGGCGCTGCTGTTGTTGTCGGAACGATTGATGAACGTGGACAGGCAATTGCGCGTGAGGATAAGCTTGAGGTAGCTAAACGTTCTTATGATCTGTTGGTGAACCGTTACGGTCTGGCAGCGGAGGATATCATTTTTGATACGCTCGTATTCCCAGTAGGAACAGGGGATGAACAATATATCGGTTCGGCTAAGGAAACGATTGAGGGCATACGTATCATTAAAGAAGCCCTTCCTGGGGTTCATACCATATTGGGCATCAGTAACGTATCCTTTGGTTTACCGGAAGCGGGTCGTGAAGTGCTCAATTCTGTCTATTTGTATGAATGCACCAAAGCGGGACTGGATTATGCAATTGTAAATACAGAGAAGCTTGAACGCTATGCATCTATCCCTGAGCATGAACGGAAATTGGCGGAAGATCTGATCTATAATACAAATGACGATACTTTATCTGCATTTGTAGCAGCTTTTCGTAACAAGAAAGTGGAGAAAAAAGAGAAGATATCAAACCTTTCGCTCGAAGAACGGCTGGCTTCCTATGTAGTGGAGGGAAGTAAGGAGGGACTGATCCCGGATCTGGAGCAAGCTCTCGCCAAATATTCTTCTCTGGAGATTATTAACGGACCGCTAATGAAAGGGATGGAAGAAGTAGGACGTCTGTTTAACAACAACGAGCTGATTGTTGCGGAGGTTCTGCAAAGCGCTGAAGTAATGAAAGCATCCGTGGCTTATTTAGAGCCGTTCATGGAGAAGAATGAATCCTCGGTAAAAGGTAAGATTTTGTTGGCTACGGTCAAAGGTGATGTGCATGATATAGGTAAAAATCTGGTGGAGATTATTCTATCCAACAATGGTTACCATATTGTAAATCTGGGTATAAAAGTACCACCAGAACGCATTATTGAGGCTTATCGTGAAGAAAAGGCTGACATGATCGGCCTGTCCGGTCTGCTTGTTAAATCGGCACAACAAATGGTGCTAACCGCGCAGGATTTGAAAAATGCGAACATTGATATTCCAATAATGGTTGGTGGAGCTGCCTTAACGCGTAAGTTTACTAAAAATCGTATTCGTCCTGAGTATGATGGACTGGTAGCCTACGCGAAAGATGCTATGGATGGCCTGGATATTGCCAATAAGCTTATGGACCCTGAGTCCCGTAAAAAAATGGCCGAGGACATGAAGGCTGAGCAGGAGGCAGAAGCGGCAACGGTCGTGGAGGCCAAGCCGCTCCCTAAGCTAACTCGGGCTGTACGCTCTAACATTGCTCAGGATTTGCCCGTCTATATCCCACCGGATACGGATCGCCATGTACTGCGTAACTACCCACTGAACTATATTCTGCCTTATGTGAATATGCAGATGCTGATGGGACATCATCTTGGCTTAAAAGGGAATGTAGAGCAACTGCTAGCTTCGGGGGACCCGAAAGCGATTCAGTTGAAGGAAACCGTGGACAGCATCATGTTTGAAGCTGTTACAGACGGAATTATTCAGGCGAGTGCTATGTATCGGTTCTTCCCGGCTCAGTCCCAAGGAAACCAAATTCTAATCTATGATCCATCGGATGTAAGCAAGGTACTGCACACATTTACGTTTCCACGTCAGCAGGTAGAGCCTTATCTATGTCTGGCTGATTTTTTGAAATCAGTGGAATCAGGGGTTATGGACTATGTAGGTTTTATGGTTGTTACCGCTGGTCATGGCATTCAGAAGCTATCTACCCAGTGGAAAGACAACGGAGATTATCTGCGCTCACACGCACTTCAAGCGGTAGCGCTCGAAGTGGCAGAAGGGCTAGCAGAACGGCTTCACCATATTATCAGGGATAGCTGGGGCTTCCCGGACCCAGCCGATATGACGATGAAACAGCGGCACGGCGCTAGATATCAAGGTATACGGGTATCCTTTGGTTATCCGGCATGTCCGGATCTGGAGGATCAGGGACCGTTGTTCCAATTGTTAAAACCTGAGGACATTGGCGTTGAGCTAACAGAAGGGTTTATGATGGAACCGGAGGCTTCAGTATCAGCCATGGTGTTCAGCCACCCTCAGGCGCAGTATTTTAACGTCGAAAAGGTTTAACACCTTTATCAGATGGGATAGCAAATACCCTCCGAGCTTCGGAGGTTTTTTGCTGGTCAGCAGGAAGAAGGTAAATGTCATGGAATTATATTTTCTCGGTACAAATGCAGGGGTACCTACAATTCAGCGAAATGTAACATCCATTGCTCTTCGTTTACTGGAGGAACGAAGAAGCATGTGGTTGTTTGACTGCGGTGAAGGCACTCAACAGGAAGTATTGCGTTCGCCGCTCAAGCTGAGCAGACTTGAAAAAATATTTATCACTCATTTGCATGGGGATCATCTTTTTGGTCTGCCAGGCCTTTTGTCGAGTAGGGCATATCAGGGAGGTACGGCACCTCTGACGGTATATGGACCGCCTGGGCTTCAGCAATATATTGAGCTATCTTTAGGGATCAGCCAATCTCGTATCAATTACCAACTACATATTGTGGAGCATACGGGCGGGGTTCTGTTCGATGACGGTCAATTTCGGGTGGAATCCGCTTTGCTGGATCATCGGATCGACAGTTATGGCTACCGAATTGTAGAGATGGATAAGCCTGGTAAGCTTAACCAAGAACTGTTGGAGCGATACGGGATCAAGCCTGGCCCAGTGTACGGTAAATTAAAGCGTGGAGAAAGTGTGGAAGTAGAGGGTGGAGTTATTCTGCATCCTCAGGATGTATTGGGTTCACCTAAAAAAGGGCGGATCGTCACTATTTTAGGTGACACGAGACCCTGTCCGAATACAGTAGTGCTGGCACGAGATGCAACTGTCGTCGTTCATGAAGCCACATTTCTGCATGATCTGGCGGATACGGCGTACGAGTATCATCATAGTACGGCGCTTCAGGCAGCGGAAGCTGCCAAAGCCGCAGGCGCGGGGCAGTTAATTATGACTCACTTTAGTTCTAGGTATAAAGATCAAGAGCAGCTTCAGCCTTTGCTGGAGGAAGCGCGAAGCCTATTCCCCAATTCATTGCTTGCGGAGCAGCATGTGTTGTTACCGGTACCTGATATCGGTCAATAAACGATTGGAGAGAAAGGTATGTGCTTAGGTGCCGGGGCTTGCTCCGGTGCTTTTCTTTTTCACTAGAAATTATTTTCCGGGAAAGCGCAGGATGCGACAAGAGGTGAGACGTATCAGTATGAGGATGAATGAAATTGTTCTACCACATATGGAGGCATGTCATATTTGAGTTTCTATATATCGAATTTAAAGGATTTAGTTGCTTGAGTATGCTCAGGAAATACAGGAAATTTTCTTTGAAGACGTAGCATCTTCGATGGAATTCGACGAAGAAATGATCTTATGCTATGGGGAAGCGACGGCTTTTAGCGAGGGTTGACGCTATTTTGGATGGTTTACCAGCAATTCATGGACTTCATAAGCATTTTTGACTTAAGATAGATGAGATGAGTGGAAATGACCGATTATTTAATGACCTGAGTCATTCAGGTGGTTAAATAAAAAGGAGAACACCATTCACGGGGTGAAGTATTATTTTCAATGTTATGATGTATGAAATTGAAGTGGGGGAGGGGATTGCGATAAAATCGTTACTAATTGATCTGGATGGAACACTTTATCATGGAAATCGAATGATTAAGGGTGCGGATCTGTTCATTTCCCGATTACGCTCAGAGCAGATACCTTATGCATATGTCACAAACAATGCTTCACGCACACCCGAATCGGTGGCTGAGCATTTGATTGGTATGGGAATTGAAGCAGCTAGTCATGAAGTATATACTTCAGCGTTAGCAGCTGCACAATATGTTGCACAGCAAAGCCCTGGAGCTCTTGTATATTGTATTGGTGAAACGGGATTACGCGAGGCACTCACGGGGGCTGGCTTGCAGCTTGTTCAGAACCATCCTGATTATGTGGTACAGGGGATAGATCGTCAATTTACATATGAAACGCTGGCAGCTGCCATGCGTTGGATTCGTGAGGGAGCCACATTTATTTTGACAAATCCGGATCTACAATTGCCTTCGCATGACGGACTTACACCAGGTGCAGGTACAATTGGAGCTGCCATTGAAGCTGCTTCACAGGTCAAACCGATCGTCATCGGCAAGCCTTCAAGCGTGCTAATGAATTATGCACTGAATCGCTTGAACATTAGAGCGGATGAAGCTCTGGTTGTGGGCGATAATATGCTTACAGATATTGCGGCAGGTGCAGCAGCAGGTTGTAAGACAGCTTTGATTCTGTCAGGCGTGACGACTCGCGCTAATATGGATGAACATATTCGTGCCGTTGGAGTGAAACCTGACCTGATGTTTGAAAATTTGGACGAACTGCAGGAATGGATGAAAGAAGAGCTGAAGTCATAAAAAAATATATGTTTTAGAAATTTGCGAGAATTAAAAGCTATGTAGCTACGAAAGGAAAGATGTTGATATGCCGGAACTTCCTGAAATGGAAAACTACAGAATCTTATTGTCAAAACAAATTTTGGACATTCCGATTACTGGAGTGACGGTTAGCCGCGAAAAGTCCATTAATACTGAAGTGGAAACCTTTAAAAAGCAATTGCTGGGTGCAACCGTTGTATATTTAGAGCGTCGGGGTAAGCATTTGATTTTTCATTTAAACACGGGTAAACGACTTGTGCTTCATCTAATGTTGGGAGGACTGTTGTATCTGGGAACGGAGGAGCAACGTCCAGACCGTACGATTCAGATCGAATTGGATTTTAGCGGAGTGAAGCTTTATTTTATCGGACTGCGCTTAGGTTATCTGCACTTGCTGACGGCTAAAGAAACAGATGAAGCTTTGTCAGACCTGGGACCAGATCCGTTAGACCGTCGTATGACGTTGGAGAATTTTACAGCACGTCTAAAAGGACGACGGGGAATTTTGAAAACAACACTGGTAAATCAGCAGGTTTTTTCGGGGATTGGAAACTGCTATTCGGACGAAATTGCTTATATCGCCGGATTTACACCGGGTTCCAAGGTACAAAATATTGTACAGTCTCCAGAAAAAGTGGAAAAGCTATATCATGCTACTCAATCCGTACTTCGTGAAGCTACTGCGGAGGGCGGTTATATGGAAATGCCTCTAATGGAGGGAGACACGCTAACAGGTGGCTTTGATCATCAGTGTCGAGTATATGACCGTGAAGGAGAAGAATCTCCAAGCGGTGGGAAAATTGTAAGAGTCGAGCTGGCGGGAAAAAAAGCATTTTATTGCCCGGTGCAGCAGCATGATGCCTAAATTGCTTATCGGCTCTCACGTGAGTACGCGTGGTGGCTTTTCCAAAGCTGCTATACGTGCACGAGAGCAGGGAGGACGTTCATTTCAATATTTTCCGAAAAATCCTCGTAGTCTCAAGCTGAAGGAATGGAGTTCCATAGATGCTGCTGCTTGTAAAACCTACTGCTCAGAGCACCAACTTCAATCTATTGCTCATTCGCCATATCCCGTGAATCCAGCTCATGGTCGCGAACGCGGTCAGGAACTTTATGAACTGATGGTTGCTTCATTACGCAATGATCTGGATATTGCTGAAGCCTGTGGATCGAAGGGGATAGTTGTCCATTTTGGGCATATGCATTCGTCTGACCCGCTGGAGGGCTATCGTAATATTATTAACTGTCTGAATGATGTGCTGGAAGGCTGGCAGGGAAATGCTAAAATATTAATTGAGAATCAGGCTGGGGATCACGGTCCCATGGGAACCACGCTGGAGGAAATGGTTCAAATTCGCCAGTTGTGTCGAGATCCTGGCAGCATCGGATTTTGCCTGGATACTTGTCATGCGTATGCAGCAGGATTGTGGAACGGTGGAATGGACGAGGCTTTGCTTGAAAAAGGGGACCGTCTCGGCTATTGGCCAGCACTGTGCGGAGTTCATTTGAATGATTCCAAATACCCGTACGGCTCTAAAAAAGACAGACATGCGCGCGTGGGGCAAGGTTACATTGGTACTGAGGGCATGCGCTGGATAACAGAACAAGAAGCTGTAAGAGGTATTCCCGTCGTATTGGAGAGTGAGGCGGGACCTGATGGGACACATCAGGAGGACATTCAAATGATTCAAAGCTGGGAGTGAATTATTTTAAATAGATAATAGTGATCTTAGAGATGGTGTAAGCTTACTTTTTTGGGAAGAAGGAGGAGAAGTTGGTGTATTTGTTTATGGACGATTATCGACCTTGTCCTCCAGGTTTTAAGCTGGCAAGGGATGCGGATGAGTGTCTGCTTCTACTTCATGAATACCCTATTTCGATACTATCGTTAGATTATGATTTGGGTCCAGGGCAACCGACGGGAAAGGATGTAGCTGCTGCTATTGCAAGTAAACAGTTATATCCGCGTGAAATTTACTTGCATTCCTCCAGTCCGCAGGGGCGGCGAGCCATGTATGATCTGCTTTATGCGAGTAAGCCGGAGGGAGTCACTGTGCATAACGGGCCAATTCCTGAGGTGCGTATGCAAGAGATCCTAAACGAGTCTAAGCGATGAAAGAGATCGGACAAAAAGAGGCGCGCCGTGCCATATGGGAAGGATGTAAGCTGGCTTTGTTTGTATACACTCCCATGTGCGGAACATGCGCGGCTGCCCGTAGAATGTTAGAGGTAGCAGAGCATTTGCTCCCCGAAGGAGCAGTGGTGCAGAGCAACATTAACTATATTCCTGAACTGGTTCAGGAGTGTCGGATTTCCAGCGTCCCCGCGCTTCTTATATATAATGGTGAAAACAAAAATCCTGAAATCATCTACAAAATGGAATCTGTAGGACACTTGCTGAGCAGGATAAGGAGCGTGATGGAATGATATCCATAAAGAACATTACATTACAGCGGGAAGAAAAACGTATCCTGGACGATGTAAGCCTAGAAATACGAGAAGGTGAACACTGGGCTATTCTGGGTCGCAATGGTTCCGGCAAAACAACATTGTTGGAAATGATGACAGGGTATATGTTTCCAAGTCGTGGTACGGTTGAAGTGCTTGGGCAAACGTATGGTCAATGTGATGTGCGAGAAGTTCGCAAGCAGATCGGATACATTAGCCAGACATTACTGGAAAAGCTGGCGCTAAAAGATCCCGTTTGGGAAGTGGTGGCTACAGGTGCGTATGCTTTTTTGCGTTTTTATCAGGAGATTCCGACGGAGGCAAAAGAAAAAGCCGTATCTCTTCTGGAGGGTATGAATTTAGGCGATCTGATTCATCACCCGTTGGGCACATTATCGCAAGGAGAACGTAAAAAGGTAATGCTGGCCCGCTCGCTGATGGCTGAACCTCGTCTGCTGATTATGGATGAGCCTTGTGCCGGATTGGACTTATTTGAACGGGAAAAGATGTTGGTCGAGATTGATCGGCTTCGCAAGCGAGACTTATCAGTGGTCTATGTAACTCATCACATTGAGGAGATTGTCCCTCTTTTTACGCATGTTGCGTTGATTCGGGATGGCAAAGTCGCAGCTGCTGGATCGAAAAAAGAAGTTTTAACGAAAGAATTGATTATGCACACTTATGAAGTTCCAGTTGAGCTGGAATGGGATGGTGAACGTCCCTGGATTCGGGTGTGCACTGGAGGGTAACGTTATTTTGGAAGAACTATACATGAATACAGATGAACAGAGTGAATGCGCTTTGTCATCATCAAGATTTGTTTGTACGGCCAACCATGGTTTTGCACCCTATGCTCAAGAGGAGCTTAGAAGATTATTTGGGTCTGTAAAAAGTACAATGCTTCTACCTGGTGAAATTTTTTTAGCAACACTACCCGCGGGAGAAATTGAAACAGTGAGGACGATTACAGGCCAGCCACCAATGTTTCTTCGCCACTTGTTTCCTGTTCATTTTCAGGAGGAAGGAACGGATCTGGTTCAAGTGCAAGAGCGTCTGGTTGCATTTATCCGTAACCGCAGGGAACTGATAGATCAACGTGTTTCTTTGCAAGTACGCAAAGGAACTAATAGCAGTTGGACTGAAAGCGCAGGTGCACTCAGGCTGGCTTTGAGTGAACAATTAAGTGATCTACCTATGGAGTTGGTGGTACAAGGCGCCGATGTTATTGTGTCCGTTTTTGCAGATACGGATACGTGGTACGCAGGCGTATCACATCCTCAGGACAACCTATCGGATTGGAGTGGAGGTGCAGTTCGTTTTCAGAAGGAAGACGGACAGATCTCTCGTGCCAAATTCAAGCTACTGGAAGCAGAAGCTACGTTCGGTATTGATTTTAGCGCTTTCCATCAGGGACTAGATATTGGGGCAGCACCGGGTGGATGGACTTCCTTTTTGCTGGAGCGTGGACTGAAAGTTACAGCGGTTGATCCGGCCAAGATGGAGCCATCACTGATGAAGTACGCCAACCTGACGTTTTTGCGTAAAAATGCAAGTGAAGTCAAATTTAAAGAGAATTCGTTCGATCTGCTGGTTTGTGATATGAGCTGGAGTCCAAAACAGATGGCAAGGCTCGTTACTGATTTACTATATAGTTTGCGGAGTGGTGGTACGGCTATCGTAACAGTCAAGCTAATGCATAAAAAGCCCTTGGCGCTCATTCATGATGTGATTGCTTCATTTGAGGAGTCCGGCATGCAGATTCAGCGAGCTAAGCAGCTTTTCCATAACCGAGATGAGATTACCCTGTATATGATCAAGTATGGAAAATAATTCTTTACAATAGATGCAGGTGTGCTATATAATAAATCCAAATTGTTCCTTTAACAAAATAATTGTGTTAAATCAAGGGAAAGCATCCCGCGAAAATTGTTTTCATGTCAGCATGAAGACTTCATTTTGCGGTGGCTTTCCCTTTTTTGCGTTGTCTGCTTTTAGAAGGGAGGTAAGAGAATGATGAATCAACCGTCACAATTAGAGTTCGGGTCAATTGTCGGTGAGCGTTACCGAATAATTCGCACGTTAGGTTCGGGAGGCATGAGCCGCGTGTTCATGGCCGAAGATTTAAAGCTGCCGGGCAAGCATTGGGCAGTGAAGGAGTCGATTGCCGATCCAAAAATAATGAAGATTGTACGGACGGAAGCCGAAATGTTGATTTCGCTAAGCCATCCACGTTTACCGAGAATTGTTGATTTTTTTGAGTATCCTCCATCTGGTGCAGTATATCTGGTTATGGACTACATCGAAGGAATTACGCTGGAAGCATACATGAGGGGATACCAAGGCTATATACCACAGGAGCAAATCATTCCACTCGCTCTTCAGGTACTGGATGTACTTGATTATTTGCATACCCGTCAATTACCAGTCATTTATCGGGACCTCAAGCCGGCGAATATTATGCTGACACCGGAAATGGAATTTAAGCTGATCGATTTTGGGATAGCGAGGAGTTATAAGTCCGAGCTGGATCAGGATACGATAAAGCTGGGCACAGTAGGCTTCGCTGCCCCAGAGCAATATGGAACAGGACAGACGGATGCTCGCTCGGACCTGTACAGTCTGGGGGCGTTACTATTGTATCTATGTACAGGTGGTAAATATAGCGAGTGGACAGCAGGAGTTGAAGGGTATATTCGTGGGGAATTGCCTCGACATTTGATTCCGATAATTCGAAAGCTGCTGCGGCATCATCCTGAGGAACGATTTCAGTCTGCTGAGGAGGTCATTGAAGAACTGAGGCGCAGTGCTGATTTTCAGTCTGCTCAACCAGGAAAATCTATGAGTAATGCTTCAATGGATTATGCTGGAACAAGGGTAGTGGCTGTGCTGGGCGTGTCTTCCGGCTCCGGTGCTACGCACACAGCAATTGCGGTGAGCCACTACTTGGCTCGAAGGACCCACTCTGTAGCCTTGGTTGAGCTACATAGTACAGCTAAGGCATTTGCCCGGCTGCAAGAAGTCGTGGAAGGCATACCTGTTGGACAAGCGAGTTCAAGTCGGCGTTTTGAAGTCGATGGAGTCCATTATTGGCGGCAAACATCTCGTGCGGATGTCATTTCTTTGCTGGGCGGCTCCTACAGATTTATCGTACTGGACTTGGGGAATGGACAGGACAATGAACGACTGGAAGAATTTTTGAGAGCCGATTACCCGCTAGTTGTTGGCTCAGGGGCCGAATGGAGAGTTCAGGATATAACGGGCCTAGCCCGATCTCTTCAGCGTCATCCGCAACACAAATGGAATTACTGCTTGCCATTGGCCTCCTCGGAGGCTGTCCGCAGGTTACGAAAGGAGCTAGAACACGATAAAGTATTTGCGCTGCCGCTCCACTCAGACCCCTTCGAACAGGATGATGAAATGGATCAGGTATTGGATGAGCTTTTTCGTGGAGTCATTACAGACACCCGGAAAAAACGTTTCGGATTCCTTAAACGGCAGCACTAAATAAATAGACATGTATATATCAAAAAGAGGTAGGGGAGAAGCTGTGTGTCCAAGCTAAGAAAAAGCAGCAAACAAAAACTATCCGCAGGTTGTATTGGCGCGGGAATTGTAGGCATGATCTTTGTGAGCTACCTTATACTGAATACCCATCAAATGAGTGAGATCAGGAAACAGGCAGAGGTGGAGGCAGAGCAGAAATGGAAACTGTATGAACAAGAGCAACGGACCGCGAAAACAGGCTGGGCGGTTGTTCGTGACATTTCACCAGGCGAGCAGATTACATCTAATGATTTGAAGGGAATTAAGGTTCCTGGTTCTCAAGCCCCGTCTAATTTATTGGCAAATAAAAATGAAGTTTCCGGCACCACAGCCAAGATAGAACTAAAAAAAGGATCTGTGCTTACATCGGCTATGATTACTGCTAATGAACCGACACCTAAGGATCTACGCAACCGTGAGTTAAAAGTAGTGGTACTGCCCAGCAGCCTGAAGTCAGGGGACGAAGTAGATATCCGCATTCAATTTCCAACAGGTCAGGATTACATTCTATTATCCAAAAAGAAGATTTCCCGGCTGGAGGGCCCAATCGTATGGGTTACTATGAATGAGCAGGAAATACTATCGCTTTCGAGTGCTATTGTAGATGCCTATCTGCATAAAGCATCCATCTATGCTCTGACATATGTAGATCCCCAATTTCAGCCCAAGGCAATCCCGACCTATCCGCCTAATGCGCAGGTGTTAGCGTTAATGAATAGTGATCCGAATTTAGTCCGTGTTGCTGAACAAAAACTGTCCAAGCAGCTACGAGATTCTCTAGAAAATGCGATTGGTTCATCAAACAATGTGATTTCAACACCTGCGGAAAGAGTCCTAAGTGAGGAGGTTGCAGCTCAGCATGCGGGCACAGCTATTGAAGATGCAGCAAGCGGAATTGATGATACAGGGAGTGAGGAACAGGATCACAAAGAACAAACGAAGATTCTAACGCAGGGCGGCAGCTCTGATCCGTATGCCAAATAAATGAGAGAAAAGGAACGGAAGTATGAAAACATGGATATTTGCCGGTCTTTGTGACAAAAGCGATACCTTATTATACATCAGCAGCGTATTGGCAGCTTCCGGTCAACAGGTACTGCTTGTGGATGCTACACTGCGGGGACGGTATCGGTATAGCATAGGAATGCTTGATAAACCACTACCCATTACGCAGTTTTGTGGATTCGATGTGGCAATTGGATTTACAGCATGGGAAGATCTGCATATCGATATGCTGGCTGATCAAAATGAAGAACAGACTTATGACATTGTTATTTTGGATGTAGAGCTGCCTGATTTTTGTCCAATTTCGGTTTGGAAAACGGCAGAACTGCGAGTTTGGGTCAGTGATTATAGCCACATGTTAATGCACAACGGACAGAATTGGCTTGAGCATTTGTTTGACCAACCTGGTTTCCCCAAAAATCTTGTATTTCACAAGCTATTTATACAAGCAGTGGATTGTGGTGTGGAGGAAGCGTATTTGTGGGAATACATGAACCGCTTCCCTGCGTTATGGCAGCAAGAGCCGTATGTACTGCCATGGGATGAGGGGCAGCTTGCTCTAAAGCTGGAAAATGAGCATAAAAAACAGCTTCTGCTAAAACCTCTATCCAGAATATATAAGAGAGAATTGTGCCGTTGCATTGGGGAATGGATGAGTTGGGAGATAAAAGAGAGTCATCGTGCGCTAAAGCGTGCGGAAAGGAGGAGAGCATGAGCACCATTTTATTTTGGAGTCCAATTAAGGGAGCGAGTGGGAGTAGCTCTTTAGCGGCAGCAATAGCAATTACCATAGGTAATTTATATAGAGGAAGACTATTATTGACTCATTTAGGCCGTAGGCATACCGGTATTGAATCAGGATTTCCTATACAGGAGTACGCCATGGACGATCCGAGTCTACAGATTCAGGAAGGGGGCTGGGAGGCTGTTTCACGTTTAGTTCTGAGAGGGACGCTGTCTAGAGAAAATATTCGTAACTATACAATACCTGTGTTAGAACACACTCTGGATGTACTTGAGGGAACCTCCGGCTTTGGAGCTGCACCGCCGCTACTTTCCCCTGATCTTGTAAGGGTGGTAATTGATACAGCGAATCAATATTATGATTTAACGCTGATTGATGCAGGGAGTGGGGGAGGCTGGGGGGCTGTACAGCATGAAGCATGTGCACGAGCCAAACTGGCTGTTCTTTCGCTCACTCAGAATATGCGTGAGTTGGACGCTTATTTTGAATCTGTGTCTCCGTTATCCACATATTCGTCATTACCCTTATTAATTGTCCTTGGAAAATATGATGTGCATTCACAAGCGAATGAAGCGAATATACGCAGGAGATATGGCTACAAGGGTACTTTGTATACAGTTCCTTATAGCACCGAATTTATGGACGCATGGAACCGCAGGGATGTGATTGGCCATGTGCAGCGCGAGGTGCGAAGTGGAAAAGATCAGCAACGCAAGCTTTTTATGTCTGTAGGATGGGCGCAGAGCGTACGGCAGATTAGCAAAGCTATTCTGGAGGCGGTAGAGTCCGATCTTCGGCTCAAGGCTTTGGAGAGGGGCGCTTAATGCTGTCCGCTCATATGATCAACGGGTTAATTGTTACCTGCATTGTGTTGTTGTGCATCGTACTGATTATTGTTAAATATCGAGGGAATCTTTACTCGCAACATTCAGCTCTTCGGGTAGAACCAAAGAACGAAGATGCCACATTCGAAACATTGATAGAATATATCAAAAATGCGCTTCATGAACTAAGTCACAGCCAGATGGCAGATGCCGGATTACATGAAGAGGAATATAGGCGGCGTATCCATCAAAGGGCGGAACTACGAAGGGCGTTAAAGGACTGTGCCAATGGCAGCAGTGGAGATAAACGTTTTGTTAAAAATCTGATGAGTGAGCTTCTGATAAACGGTTACGGTTTGAACGAGAAAATCGCCGATACTGTTATGCCATTCTCCAGACCTGAGTTGTTTGACACACAGGATCAATTCGAAATTATTTTTTACCAATATCAGCAGAAGTTTGGCGCGGATGCACTATCACGTTTACTGGATACTTATGACTTAGCCGAAATGAGGTATTCACAGCAAGGTGAAGAGGATGGAAGCTATTTCGTAACGACAGAGGATATCCGCTATATCTATGACTGTGAATACCGTCCCCTTTCCTTTATGGAGAAAGTGGATATTATTGTGCAGCGGATTTATCAAAATTATAAAGGTTATACATTGAAAATCCCTTATACCGTAAGGGGTATAAGGGATGAAATTTATTGAAATCACAAAAAAAATCACTTTTCTTGCAATTCTGTTGAACCTAGTATGTCTGCATAATGTATTTTAATTTTACTTGATGTATCTCTTTTCATTTTATTTGTAACGTGAGTATATACCTGTAGAGTTGTTTTTGCATTTGTATGTCCGACTCTACCCATTGTTGATTTAAGATCAGCACCCGCTTCTGCTAGCATACTAATGTGAGTATGGCGAAAAATATGTGGAGTAGCAGGTTTCGATATAGATGTGTTTACAAGAATTTTTTTCATACGGCCAAGTAAGATTTTTGGGAAAAAAGGAGAGCCATCGACCCTACAAAAAACAAAGTTCTGATCTTGGTAATTTGTTGTCCTTGCTGTCTTTTTTTGAAATTCTCTATGTTCCTCTAATAATTTCATGATGTTAATATCAATGTCAATAGTTCTTATGGAACCCACTGTTTTTGGTGGGGTTAAAATATACGTCCCCCGATTGTCATTCCTACTATAGATGGTTTTTGTAATCCGAATTTCATTTGTTGCAAAATCAACGTCTGTCCACTTCAGGGCACAAAGTTCTCCAGGTCTTATTCCTGAAAAAGTCAACAAATAGAACATTTCAATATCTTGATACTGTCCATATTTTTTGGTTGATTCTAAAAATTCAATCAATTCATTCTTTTCGAAGTATTTCTCTGCAATAACATCGTTCTCTATCTCTTCAACAGTTCTAACTTTTTTAGGGATTACTACTCCGAAGCAAGGGTTATCAAGTCTGTATTTATTTTTTATTGCGTACTTAAAAACCATATTTCCTACACTGTTCATAGTAATAATTGCACTTATTGAATATCCTTTATTGTCGTAATCGATAAGCATGTTTTGATACTGTTGATGTGTAACTTTATCTATCCTTACCTGTCCAAGGTACTTACAGATTGAATTAATAGTAGTTACTCTTTGATCAATTGTACGTTGCTTTACTTTCTTTTTTGAATAAACAGATAGCCATTCAGTTGCTACCATTGCAAAAGTAAGCTTTTTATTTTTCTGTACATCAACTCCATAGGATGTAATATCAAAAATAACCTTGTTAACACGCTTTTTTGCTTCCTTTTTTGTATCCGCTCGTCGGGAAATTTGTTTTCTTTTCCCCGTGGAAGGATCAGGAGGGGCATCACCCACACAGACCCATTTATAGCCTTGTTTATTGTTAGATGCAACTTTGTAGAAATATGCCAATGAAATCACCTCTTGCAATTGTCTTGATTACCTTGAATTCGTAGCTGTAGTGGTAATCGTTCTGTTTCAAATGTTGACTGTATTGATTTGGGTTGATACAGAGAAGTAGAAATTTTTAAAGTTGACCTAGTTGTATATAAACCTTCACTGAATTAGGGTATTCTTTTCTGAGTACTTAATAAATTTGCTCATTATTTTTGTTTGTTGTTGGTTTTAATTTTAGTGAAAGATGCCATACATTCTGTCTCCTTATATAGGTACAAATGTTCGCTTTAATGGTGAAAAGAAAAGCCCGGAAGGGCTTAATTTATGAAATGTTTAATTAATGTTATTGTACAGAAGATCTTAGCGTTTGAAAATTTTTTTATTTTTTGTCTTTCATGTCATTAGGCATCCCTGTTTTTCCAAATAGCATAGTCACATACATTTTGTACTCTCTAGAAAAATCTCTGGCATCCATCAATTGCTGGCGCATTGTATCAATGTGTGTTTCGTTCGGCTCTTTAATATACTTTAAGAAAGATTCATATGCTAAGGAGCGAGAAGTATAGTATCCTTTTGCACTTCTTAATACGTTTTCCAAGTTATCCTTCAAGTCACTATGTAACTCGTCAGGAATTGTTATAGAATTAATTTTTTTTATTGTCTCTTTATATTTCTCATTGACTTGTTGAAGTTCCTTACAAAGGGCAGCATCATCGATTTTTTTGCTCTTATCAAGCACCCCAGCGCCATTCTGCTCATAGGGAGCCATTTCACTTTGATACTTATAAAGGACACTTTCGACTTGAAGGGCCTTTTTCCTATCGGCATCACTAAATAAAGGTGTGCTCTCAACATCTTCTTCACTTACATTAGGAGATACATCGGCTTGTTCTTGAGCTGAGTCCCCCTTAGATACAGGTTTAGACTCGTCGCTAGGTGCAACTATACAAAGTATTAATAGACTCAAAAGTGAGATTAGAAAACTCCATCTAGCCTTTTTAGTGCGCCTAAATGAAGATATTATTCCCCAAAAGAGAAAAAGCACAAAGCAAGCGGAACTGATTACAATTAAAAGCGTATAAAACATTTTTCTTTACATCCTTCTATGACCCCATCGGCTGGGAAATTGCTCATTTTATCTTGTTAATCTTATTATCGAAAACTGACAATGAATATGTAATACTTTGTAGGTTGTTACGTGCTGTTCTATCATAAAGTAAAAAAACAACAGGAGTATTCAGCGTGATAGTAACGTGCGTAAAAATTCATGATCGTGACGGGAGTGAATCGGATTTTGTCGAAATTTCCCTGTACGATGTAAATTACATTGACTTGTGGCAGCCAACTAGGAGCAAGGAGTCCTGTCCTGCCTACCATACCTCAACGGGCTCATACATAGGTTTGAGAACGTTAAAGGATATTTCGAAAGCATATGCTAAGTATGACTTCAAGCAATATGATCGTTCAACGGTTGTGAATGAAAATATGATTAAACGAACTGAAACGGACGATCGTGGCAGTAAAGTATTCTTTGATGATGGGAGTTTTGTACGAATAAGAACAAAACTATAGGCTTGTCAATCCCTTTAAACATGGTTTAACCCCTCTTAAATCAGCCTTATCGGTACTACATTTCGACAGACTCCGACCATCCAGCATGTTAAAGTTATTTCTACAAACGTTTGTACAACATAATGTCCTAATATTCGACAACCAGTGGTTTTAAATGAACCTGAGGGGAAGAACGGCAAGGGAGTTCGCTAAACAGCGAACTTTTACCCGGTCGGAGTGACATAGTGTCACTCAGTGCTGCTGAGTTCGATTCGCTCATAAAGATCATCAATGTGACAGCCGATTGCTGCAGCAATATTCATGGCAGTTATCAGGGACATCAGCCGCCTATTGTTGGCGTATTCGGAGATCTGAGACTTGGTAATCCCTGTAGTGTCACTCAACCATTGCTGATCTTTTCGTATTTCGCGCAACCTTTGTTTCAGCAGGCAACGACCAGGTTTTATGGACATGATCATGCCTCGCAGAGTTATTTTATAGGGTTGTCATTATCTAATCGATTAGTTAATTAGAGGACAAAAAAATTAGATACGGAAGTGGCATCTATGAACGAAATCAAACTAATGAAATTGAAGAAAAAACTAAATTTTAAAGAAGAAGAATTGGCTGTTCTGTTGCCAAAAATAGAATCAATCTTCGTCGGAGAAGATGATTTTAGCCGCTCTCTTGAGCTTTTTTTGAACATTAGGATCAGTCAAATCAAGTCCGAGGTCTGACTCTAATTCGGTAAAGAAAGACAATTTGTCTTTTATCTGTTTATCTATATCATTGCCTATAGATTTTATAGTTCCATCAGTTTCATTTTGAGACAGTAGCAGCATACCATTGTGAGCCGCTCTATAAATCTCCGACCTTTCGTATATATCATCCATGAAACTCTTCATTACTTCATCCATGGTTTTAGGGTCTTTATTGTTTTTTTCTGGCTGCTGATCTTGTGTTAACAAATAAATTGTTAGTTTAACAATAATGGACTTATATGAGCTGACAGGGTCTTTCTTTAACATATAGAAGTCAATATCAAATTCTTTCATATCGCCTACAATTTCATGGATAGAACCTAAGATATCATCACTGATCGTACCGAAATTAAGGTAATAGTCTATATAGTCATTTAGTTTTCTTATTAATTGAGACGCTTCTCGCTGTTTACTTCCTTCTTCAAGTAGTTTTTTTACTTCAGGAGGAGCCTTTTCAATAAAAGAGGCCATAATTAGTTCTTCAGCATTCCCTCCCGTTATCTTCGCAAGTGCTCTATTGAGTTCATCTGAAGTAGGGGGGGTTTTTCCATTTTGCAACCGGCTGAGGTGTTCTCGACTCATCGAAAGCCCTTCTTGTTCTAATTGCTTGCATATTTCTTCGAGAGTAAGCCTCGAATTTTTAATATACCCCTTCAACAGATCAGAATACTTCATTTTTTCTTAACAACTCCTTTGTGTTTCATTTCGATTATCTCATAGTTGACAAAAAATTATCAACACATACATCATTGATAATTTTATATCATTTGTTGTTGACATTTATAATCAATGTGATAACATAAATCACATATTATTGATTTATAAAATCACAAATTATCAAGGGGGGATAGAAGTGAAGAAATATTCTGATTTGTTGGCAAATTCTATTAAAAGTAGTGGCTTAAAGTTGGATAAAATATGCACTCTCATTGGAGATATCACTGGCAACGAACTCACGAAGCATTACCTAAGCAAGCTGCAAAATGGAAAAACTTCACCTGCTTCAGACAAGCTTAATGATGCACTAGCTAACGTTCTAAATATTGATCCTATCGAATTAAAGGCAGCAGCTTATCTTGAAAAAATTCCACCTGAGGTGCTGAAGCGCTTGAACAGACCTGATAAGAAGGAGGTCATCTGATGCTAAAAGTGGAGTTTGACACTGACCAGCTTAAATCAATTATCGACGCTGCTGTTTCAAAGGCAATGAAGCAGTATACACCAAATCAGTTACCGCCGATGATGACTAAGAAGCAGTTGATGGAATTTCTCGGAATTGGTAGTACGAAGGCGAGTGAACTTCTTAATAGAGAAGACTTTCCGGTCATTAGAGAGTTTGGTCACCCAAGAGTTCCGCTTCATGCACTGATGGTTTGGATTAACGAACATACTGAATGGATTCGGGATAACGCCAAAGATTATTGGGAGCGTACAGGAAGTGTTGCTTAAACAAATGAAGAAACCCGTTGGGCTGTACCGGCTCCAGCGGGTTGAGGGGATATGGGGGAAAGAACTTACAACCTAATACTACATCAGCCCTCTGTCCGTAATAAACGTGTCAATCGGACAAAGGAGAGGAAATTAGCATGTCAATTGGACAGTTTGGTCCCAATCTTCAAGAGGTTTTGAAACGACGGGGGGAAACGCGTAACGCAGCCGGACAAGTTACCCATGTGGATGCTTCATTAATTGGAAAAATCATCAAAGGCTCCCGCAAACCATCGAAAGAGCTTATGCAACAAGCGGCGGAGCATTATGATGATGGCCAGCTTTACATTGCAGCAGCCGGGGAAGTAACAGGCGGTGCCTTTGCACCCTGGCTGGATAATGTAGACCTACATAGGGCAAGTGTACTGTTCAAGACGGTTGAAGAAATGAGGGAAGTTCTTGTTCTATCTGCTGAGGTTCCAATTAGCAAAACGGCTGACCAACTTACTGATTCTGAGCGCCAGAACATGAAACGTCTACTGATGGAGTCGGTTGAAGCTATTACTGCTCTTACGCATTTCACGGCAGTGTTATGTAAAGAGTATTCGTTTTCCTGGTTGGGTGCTTGGAAAGAACACCGAGCTGACCTGAAGGCAAAAAAATACATGAAATGAGGTTTAGCTATGAGCATAGTACAACAACGCATAGATGAGTTAGTTTCCATGCGCCAACGTTTATCAGAGACACAAATTGAGGATGGGAAATGGGATTGGTTTTTGAACAAGGAGATTATAGAGCTGGAACAAAAGAAAAACGCTCGGCTGGCGGGCCGAACGCTTGGTTTGAGAACTCGATTAAAGTCTCTTGTGTTGCTTATTTTATCTCCTTCTGCGAGAGAAAGCAAGGGTGAGGGTGCGTGACGCAGCAGTTAAAGGAACGTCTCATTCAAAACTTTCTTGATAAAAAGGCAAGAACGCAGGCCAACACGGATGCAATAGAAGCTTTTCTACATGCGGGCGGTTCAGCTTTTTCATCTGAATTTCAGGAGCTACTACAGGAGCGGGACGAAGCCTACTTTCAATGGAATAACGCCTTGCTGAGCCTAAATCTTCTGCCAGCAGAAGAACGGTTGGAGTTTTTCGGAAATATGTCGCCAGTGATATAGGACAAGCTGGCAACGGACAGGCCATGTCGGCCTTGTCTTCCGGCGTCGGACGGTAACATAACCTACTCCCGTTCGGCGTCGGAAGATGCGGCTGACGCATCACACAAAGCAGCGACACGATGGTACGTGTACACGCGATGGTGAGAATATCAGGCGGAAAACGACGGAGCGCGCCTGACTGCTGGTTCGAATCCAGTCTGCTTGAAATTACATACGGAAGGAGGAAACTTTGTGCAAGTTATTCAACGTTTGACCGTTGTCTCTAATCCAACAAGGATTTTTGAAATTGGAACGGAGCTAAATGGCAGCGAAGTCATTGAGATTAAGCAAGTCGGTACGGAATATGAAAATAATGTCCATTCTGAATTCCATGTTTTAGATGAAAATGATGAGCTCATTGTCAGCATCGAGAATGCACCAGTGATCGTCGAGTATCAGCAGATTGTAGAACATGATGAAATCATGGAAGGAGAATCGGCATGAACGCAACTCATAAAAAAGTGGTGGAGTTTTTTGCAAAAATTAGCACCGACGAATCTGTGGATGCTACTGAGTTTTTAGAAGCTATCACGTTAAATGTGGGGCTTTATACTGCGCTGAAAATCAAGACAGTGGGACAACGAGAAGTCACAGAGCAGTTCAAAAGCATCATTGATACTGGCCTCAAGATAGCGAATAGCGAAGTTGTACCGAAACGAGTTAGCTTTTTCATTATAAAAAAATAGCCCGCGGCAACGGGCTATCACTGATCTTTTGAAAACTAAATATGTGAATACGGTCATCTTATCATGGGTGACCGTTCCTAACAAGAGGGAGCGATATGTATATGGCTATGAATGTAGCTGCTATTACAAAAGGCATTGAGCGTAATGAATGGTTGAAATTGCGTAAACTCGGCATTGGTGGTTCTGATGCTTCTGCTGTCGCAGGGCTGAACCGATACAAGTCACCCGTTGGTGTCTTTTTAGAAAAAACGGATCAGATTGTACCAGACGAACCAGGCGAAGCAGCTTACTGGGGCAACCAGTTAGAGGATTTAGTCGCTCGTGAGTTTATGAACCAAACCGGATTACGTGTGCAACGCAGCAATAAGATGTATCAGCATCCTACACATAAATTTATGTTGGGTAACGTGGACCGCCTGATCTTAGACAAGGGTGGTCGAGGACTTGGCATCCTGGAATGTAAAACGGCCAGCGCTTATAAGCTGAGCGAATGGGCTGACAATCAGGTTCCTGATGAGTACGCAATTCAGCTCCAACATTACATGGCTGTGCTTGGTGTGGATTATGGTTACTTCGCTGTTTTAATTGGTGGACAGAAATTCCAATACAAGCTGGTCGAACGAAGCGAGGGCATTATTGATTCTCTCATACAGATCGAGGAAGAGTTTTGGAACAAGCATGTAATTCCACGGGTTCCACCAATGGTAGACGGTAGCGCTGCTTCGACTGAGCTACTGAATCGCTTGTATCCTTCTTCTCGGCCAGCGACAGAAATTACGCTGGAGAAAGACCAGGCATTGCTGGTGGACAAGCTCATTGCTGCCAAAGAAGACGCGAAGGTGGCTGAAGAACAGGTCAAACGATTGGAAAATGAGCTGAAGGCAGCTATCGGTGAAAATGAGGTTGCCACGTATAACGGGGAACCATTGGTAACTTGGAAGTCCAGTCAAACAACGCGCCTGGACACTAAGCGCTTGAAGCAGGAGCAGCCGCACATCTTTGAAAAATACGCAAACACCACGTCCTCAAGACGTTTTTTGGTGAAGTAAGGAGGCTATTATGGCAGGACAACGCAGTAGCGGATCAACCCTTGAGAAAAAGCTTCAAAATAAGGCGGCTGGAGCAAAAAACGATGCGCCTACACCTTCTCAGACCATTGCCGCTTATATGGACAAAATGAAGTATCAGATTGCGGAGGCTATGCCAAAGCATATGAGCATTGATCGGCTCAGCCGTATTGCCCTGACGACGATCCGCACGAATCCGAAGCTACTGGAATGCTCTATGCCGTCTCTCATGGGGGCGGTCATGCAAGCGGCACAGCTTGGTCTGGAACCAGGCCTGATCGGTCATTGCTACATCATCCCATACGGTACAGAAGCCACATTCATCATCGGCTACAAGGGAATGATTGATCTAGCACGACGGTCTGGAAACATCAAGTCTATTGCCGCCCACGAAGTCTATGAAAATGATTTCATTGAGCTGACATATGGGCTGGAGGAAAAATTGCAGCACGTTCCTTGGTTTTTGCGTAAGGACGCTCAACCTGCCGAGTCAGGGAAGATCATTGGGGCTTATATGGTTGCCAAGTTTAATGACGGCGGTCATTTTATCCATTACATGCCGATCAGCGAGATTGAGGAACATAAGAAGCGTTCCAAGGCATCCAGTAAAGGGCCTTGGGTGACTGACTATACCGAAATGTGCAAGAAGACAGTTGTACGTTCCGGGTGGAAGTGGCTACCCATCAGCGTGGAGATTGCTTCTGCGGTTACTCAGGATGAAACGGTGCGTAAAGATATCACTCCAAACGATGAACCTTTTGTTTTTGATATGCCAACTGAACCTAAAGACGATGAAACACCTCAGACGGGTGATGCAACTCAGCCGAATAACGCTGATCCAAAGCAGCCTGCCGATGGATCGGGTCAAGACGAGCTGGAATTTGAATGAGTTCTATAGATGAGATTACTGGCAAGCTGCTATTACGCAGCATGGTCGGTGAACAGATTTGGCGAATTAAAGAGTCCGATCCTGTAGCCTTTAAGCGCGAGGTGCGAGAATACTTCGTGCGGGGCTATCCAGGCTGGACGGTGTGAAGAAGCGAATGGTATTTATATAAAAATCGCAAGAGATTAGGTGGTGAAGCCGGTGGACTCCAACGTAAATCCTCAGCCTACGGACGCACATATACGCATATCACATGAAATACATCGAGAGCTGATCCGGCGGAAGTTTACTCAGCGGCAGCGGGATATTATTGATTTTGTCCTCACGCTGAGCTGGGGATGCGGGAAGCCATCGGCTAAAATCCCTATGCTAAAACATTTTGAGTTATGTGGTGTTCGTAAGGAACATATCAAAAAGGAACTAAAAAAGCTGGTTGAAAATCATGTGCTGTTTTGGGACGAGCATATGAATGTGTTTCAGATCAACAAACATTATGATATGTGGGCTGTAGATGTGGTGGAGCGATATGACCCCAAAATGATGAACGATTTAATCAAAATTAACATTGAAACCCATACCCCAAATCTCGGTAAATCAGTTACTAAAAAAGTAACTGAGTTACCAAAAAAGCAACCGATCCGAGTTACTAAAAAGGTAACTCAGTTACACAAAAGGCAACTGTTCAGTTACCAAAAAGGTAACTCGCCAGTTACTAAAAAGGTAACTGTGAAGCGTGATTTTTCCTGTCATACCAAGGGATTTCGGCTCTCTAAAACAATCTTTAAAGCAATTATTAAAAAAAACACTACTACATCTTTAGATACTGTACAGGAATTAGATACAGAGCAAAGAGGTGGAGGAGGAGGGCTTCCTTCGGATCATTCCTTTGGTTATATCTACCGTGCTTACGAAAACAATTTTGCAGATTCAGGGAAGGTCACTCCGTTTGAAACCGAAGACTTGGGAGCCCTTTTCGACGATTACGGTGGAGAATGGCTTCTGAAAGCCATGAGGGAAGCCGTTCGACAGAAGAAAAAGAGCTTGGCTTATGTACGTGGCACGCTGGAGGGATATCGTAAACGTGGTGGACCGGAAACGGAACGCCGAATGGATCGGGCTTCACCGGCGGAAGCAGAAATTCGAGAAGACGACCCCATTACGATCTTGATGAGAAAGGCAGATGAGCAACGACTTGCTGAATACGGAGTTACTTGAGGCTGAAATATTAGGTTCCTTTTTTCGAGATCCTTCCCTTGTGAGTGAAGTCGCTGTAACACTAGAGCCAAGCTTATTTACACAACCTTGGCATCGCAATCTGCTGAAAATGATACTAGAACTACATCGGACTGAACAGGAACTATCCATGACTATGTTGGTGACGGTATTCGAAAAGCATCTTGAAAAGGTCGGTGGAGTTTCTTACCTGTCTAAACTGGCCAGCTCTGCCGTTGCAGTTTCGATGCTGGAGCAGAATATCAGGAAGCTCATTGAAACAGATGCTCGTCGTAAAGCGCTGGAATTGGTCGGCGAATACCGCGAAAAATTTTTGGATTTGTCATCAGGTGGGTTTGAGGAGTTACTGGATGAATTTGAACAGCGCTCACTGGATATTCGGCCAAAAGCTTTGCTAAAGGATACGGCGGTTGATGACATCATCCAGTGGTATGAGGACTTGGTACTTAAAACGCAAGATCCTTCCCGAGCGCTTGGCATTATGACGGGCTGGTCAGCATTGGACCGACTGATGCTAGGGTTCCAGCGTACTAACCTGGTCGTCATCGGAGCCAGAACTAGCATGGGTAAGTCAGCCGTCGCCAATGAAATTAAGATGCGGGCCACCCAGCGGGGACATAAGGTTGCGGACTTTAGCCTGGAAATGTCCAAGGCGCAGATTTATAACCGGATGATCGCTAATCTGTGCAGCATTCCTTTGCAAGCTATACGTTCAGGGCATCTGAAGCCGGAACAGATCGAGCGTATTTCTATGCAGATGGAGTTTCTGCGGAAAATTCATATCGACGATAGCCGTGGTGTGACTGCGGAGTACATTTGTTCCGAAATGCGCCGATTGAAGCGGCAAGAAGGACTTGATTTGGTCATTGTAGATTACTTGCAAGAAGTGGTCGAGCCTGCTGAACGAAACGACAACAGCGGTTCTGGGTTGCACAGGGTTTGTCAGAAGCTACGGAAGGCGGCAAAAGACTGTGATTGCGCGTTGATCGGTTTATCACAGGTCAAGCAGGATGTGGAGAGCCGGCAGAATAAAAGGCCGTTCGTTTCAGACTTATCAGGCAGTGCGGCAATCAGCGCAGTTGCTGACGATATCCTTCTGCTGTACAGGGACGAATACTACAACCCTGACACACCAGACCCAGGTATCTTGGAAATCAACCTCGCAAAACAACGTAATGGTCCTACTGGAGTGGTGAAACTCAAATTTGAGAAAGACACACAACAAATCGCGTAGGGGAGTAACGGACATGAAACAGGGGAAACGACTTACCAAAAAGCAAAAGATTGGATTGTTAAAGGCCAGACCAGGTGTGACACTGGACAACTGGCTCTCTGAACGGGAAACAGCAGATGGGGTCGTGTTGCTAAACAAATTCTCAGGGAAGCGGTGGCTCCTAAATAAGCACTATGGAGCATTGCAGCCTTACAAGGTACGGGCCTAATGCAGCCGTCATGCTGGACGCGCTGGAGCGTCTATGAGTACATGAAGCACCGTTTTGTCCGTACTGGACGAGTTCCTGATGAAGCTGAGCTGCTTGCGGAGCTGCCCAACATCGACCGGAGCGAGCTGTCTGAGGGGATGGAAGAATTTCGCCTGATTCTTGGTGACTGGCCCATCGCTGGAGGTGACAGGTCATGCAGCGCCAGATAAAGGACCCGATATATCAAACTCAGTTAAAGCAAACTGTACGAGACCGAGGCGGCAGGGTGATAGGTGAAGTATTTGTCCTTGAACACAGTATGTTGCTGGTCAAGCAGTCACGTAAGCGTAAAAAGAGGGGGAAGCAACTTTGAAGATTATGGGGATTGACCACGGCACAAATTTTGCTGGTTGGGCCACAATGCGAAATGGTAAGCCGATAGATTTTGGATTAAGGGATTATTCGTCCATTACAATGCCTGGTGTTTTGGACGCCATCTACCAGGACACATTCCGACTGATCGAGCAGGAAGAACCGGAATTGATTGTACTGGAGCGTCCAGTTCACTTTAAAAATGCCAACAGTGTACTAGCACTTGTAGGGGCATATACTTCTGTTTCCTTGGCTGCCCTGCATTTGGACAAGCCGATTGTGGGCATCCGTCCTTCGGAGCTCAAAATTCAGACAGGTAAAGGGAATGCGGATAAAGAGACAGTCGCCATGGAAATGCAGATGTTGTTCGACCTCGACTATGACGAGATCGCCATTCCTGTCCTGTACAAGAAAAACGATCCACGGGGCAAGTACAAAATCGGGGACATAAGGGAACGTCTTTTTGATCCTTCAGACGCTATCGCACTTTGCTGGGCCTATCATCAAAATTTCATTAAGGGAGTGGCTTAAAGATGAGCTATATAAATTTCAAAGGTACGGTTAAAAAGATCAATCTCAAGTCATCGGAAGAAACGGAAATTACAATCAGTATCCCAGCTTCTGAGCTGGACGGCCAATACAATACGCTTCAAAGCATGCTGGAGCTTAAAGTTATCGGAGGTTTGGATTCACAGATTGTCACGTACAAAGTTTTGAAGAATGCCAGAACGGGCAAGCCAATCAC
The DNA here is from genome assembly GCF_000237325.1 of Paenibacillus polymyxa M1. NCBI lineage: Bacteria > Bacillati > Bacillota > Bacilli > Caryophanales > Paenibacillaceae > Paenibacillus > Paenibacillus polymyxa. The sequence continues at coordinate 3,132,801 of NC_017542.1, read as the reverse complement.
GAAATACACCGTGGATGATGGTGGTGTGGTATCTGTAGCGAAGCCGGAAGGGGAGCAGCTCTCCATGGATCTTGGGCTTCCTCCTGAGAAAGTGGAGGTTAAAGCTGATCCAGAGCAAATTGATCTCGAAGTTATTCAGGACTTTATACTTAGCGGGCTGGCGCCGCGCTTTGACGACATGCAGTATGACTTTTTGGAAATTACAGAGCGCTTGGCCGGTGGGGACACCTATCTGAAAATAGCTGCTGACATCGGTATGGGTGTAGGCGTGTTCGTGATTATGGTGGACGAATACCGGAAGCGGGTCGCGCCAATGGCTGCCAAGTGGGATGAATGGCGCAAAGGCCAAGTCAATACGGTACCGCCGGAAGATGGGGAGCCAGTAAACAACCAGCAAGAAGAACAACAAAATGACGATCAGCCGGAAGAACAAGAAGGTGCTAATACTGATTCGTCCGAGCAGACTGAAGAAAATGAATCTGAGGACAACAACAAGTCGGAGGAAGAATCAAATTCTGATACTGACACAGATTCCGAGACAACAGTCGATAAGGAGGAACTGGAAGAATACATTCTGAAATTCCGTCCTACCTTTGATGATATTCCTGTTGATTTCCCTACTTTGCTTAAACAACGTCGTATAGAAGGCAAGACGTGGATGCAGATTGCTAAAAGCATCGGCTTAACCAGTGGCCAGATCACTTCTAAATGGACGGCTTACAAGAAGATGGTTGCCAAGCAAATGAAAAACGGGGGAGCGGCGTAAGCCGCTCTTTCTCCACGAAAGTGATCGCCTATGAAAGCTTTGCAAATTCGTGACGTTAACCCCTATCTTGGCACAAAGGAAGACTTTATACGAACTGGCTTGCGTCAGGTTAAGAAGATCGCACAAAGATACAAGCCACTCTGTGTTGCTAAGGGAATCGATCTGGACGACCTCATAAGTGAAGGGACTATTGGCTTAATGCTGGCTTTTGATAGATTCGATCCGGGTGATAGGGAGGTCAAATTCGAAGCCTACGCCTCCCCGTATATAAAAGGTCATATGCTTCAATTCGTACAGAAGTCAGGCATAATCCGGTTTCCTTATGAGCCAGGGCGATTAGTTTACCAGCTTTTCGATAAGGGCTTAGAAAACGCGGATTCAGCTGCAGTTGCCGAAGCACTTCATATTAGCGAGCCAAAGGCACATAACATTTTACAGTATTCGAAGTTCAGCCGAGTTCATTCATTAAGCCAGCCTGTAGGGGTAGAGGAAGACACTCAACTCATTGATTTTATACCGTCTAATGACGATGACACTGTTATTCCCGTGGAACATTTTCTATCCCGTTTAGATTCCACAGAGAAAAGGATCGTCGAACTGTTGATTGGTGGATTCAAGATATACGAGATATCCAGACGTTTATCGATTCTGCAGGAGAAGCTTCGTGAAAAGATTGATATATTGCAAGACAAAGCAAGGAGGTATTTTGGAGGTGGGGTAGCGGTGCAAAAGGACAAATTCAACGTGACTAAACAGCAATACATGAACCTGAGAAGTAAAGGATTTTCGGATGCCATTATTGCCGAAAGGCTTGGCATGGGTCACACTGCGTTGTACAGACGAAAAGCAAGATGGGGCCTGGTTGAGAGCAGGCCCGGAAAAACTTCAAGCCCTAACAGTATATCTAACCCAGACACCATTGTTCAAGAGGATGATTCTAATAAAGACGATCAGATCCATTTCCTAAATGGCCGCATATCCAAGCTGGAGGCAGAAAACAAGTTGCTCTGGGAAATGGTCAATTTGTACAGGGAGACGGTTTAATGGGCGATATGGGAGAAGAGTTCCGCGCTTTCCGAGAGTTTCAGAAGGAGCACAAATGGACGCAATAAATCTAAATAAGCTAAGGAAGGAATGCTAAAAAAGGAACCCCTTAGGAGTCCCCTTTAATAAATTTACTTAACACCCAGAAGCCCAAGGATACATGGTACACAGTGCATCTGAACTGTTAAGTGTCAAAATAGGACCAATTGGAGACCAGCCACTCAAGTCACTGGCACTTATTACTACTAACTGAAGTCCGTGCAATGTAAGTTCGACCAATGTCACCATATTTGTGGCTGGGTTGTAGCCAACAAATAAAACAACAGACCAGGTTCCTGTGTTACCTATCATGGTTCGAAAGTAGTGACCTATAGTGCTATTTGCTGGAGTGAAAACAGATGGTGGCAGCGCATACGACGGTCCAACCTGATTTGGAATTTGTCGACCATGTTGTTGATAGAAATTATACATTTTTCATTCCCCATTTCATTGAATTACACTACAAAATATGTATATTCGCCTATGGCCATTTTGGTTCTTTAAATAGCATAAATAGTATCTGCTTCAGTTGGAGATTGTCCAAAGCGTAACAGGAAAATGAAAGTGAGTTATTTGTTATCTGAGCACAATTATTTAATGGGATATGGTGAAGAATGAAGGCCATTACGATTTTACAGCTCTAGGCTGACGCTGACCGCTATTGGTGAGAAACAATTTGAAACAAGAGGCCAGACTACAAAGTATAGCGGTGAATTGGAGATTTGTGCCGAGAAACGAGTGTTCCAAAAACGCGGGTGGTTCATGAGCTGATGAGGTTGGACGTAAAGGTCAACCTATCCAGCAAGTATGCACCAAAGAGCTACGAAAGGAGCAGCACCCTATGAGTAAGGATTATCGTCAATTATTAAAAGATTACGGCTACCCTGCTGATCTTGTGGCAGGCTGGAGCTTGGAGGATTGCGAGGCAGAATGGCAAGAATTCTGTTCGGACATCATCCCGGAGTAATACAAACAACCCCCGCATTCCTTGGCCGGGCTCGCGGGGGTCGATAACAACAAATCATTTCCTCTTGGCATTATATCATATGACAAAGGGGAATGAGGGGAATGGCGATGGTATGGGAACAAGGGGAACTTTTCGCTAAAGCATCGAAGGAAGAAATCAAACAAACCGAGTTCTACCTCGGTAAATATAAAATGATGACGTTGTTTATGTTTGACTATGAGAATTATGAACGTGAAATGGCTCAGGTAGCTATAGATGGTGAAGCTGCACGCCGGATAGATCAGACTGACCTGCACGCCGATAAAACGGCGAACGCGACCATTCTTAATGAAAAACAGAAATGGGTTTATAACCAATATTGCAAATTCACATTTATGATTAGACGGGCACACAGTCAAATTATTGATCCAGAAGCGAAGGAAGCCATCGACATTCGCTTTCTTCAAGGGTATAGCCGTAAGGAAACCATTTTGTTTATGCGTCGTGGGGTTGCTCATAGTACAGTAGATCGTCGGATCGATGACGGAATTGAGTCCATTGCAAACACGCTAAAGGTCATGGGATTCTTTGAAGAGATTCGTAGAGAATTTTGATGACAAATTGGTGTTTTTCGGGGCATTTCGGGATGTTTTGAAGACCACATGATGATTTTACCGTGGTATATTGATAGCGTGGAAATGAAGGGAACAGACAAAGGGCTGGCGAATGCGCCGGTCCTTTTTTGTTGCCCATTTTTCTAATAACCCATATTCGGAGGAATTAATCATGTCTACAAAACCACGTTTCGCATTTTTGAGTGAGGACGGAATCCTACGCTTACACGATGAGGAGCACGCTTCGCAACACGGCAAACACGTACAAACAAGCCTGACTGACGACGAGAGTGGCTACCCAGTCGTTGAGGGTCAGGGCGTTGTGTACTATGCCTTTGAGGACAAGGCTTACGTCAAAGGCAACAAGAAAGATGGTCAGCTTATTCCAACACCGTTGGTACTCAAGCAACTCGCAGCAGAGCTCCTGTAGTTTTTGAATGTGGTGGCGGAAGAGAGACGCTACAACGTAGGATGACGCCTGTATACTAAAGGCTGATAGCCTCGATGATCCTGCAAGGGGATAGAGGGACATACTGCTCAGTGCGCGCAAGGGAAAGCCCAATATGTGGCCGCGAACAAGGATAAATCCTTGCATCCCTTAGGGGCACCTGTAACGCACAGCGGTAGATCGGTAGCGGTATGCTGGTTGCGGTAAACGGTAAGTCATTTCATGCGGGGGAGAATGGCCCCCGCCCACATTATTCATGACACGTGCAGGCGGCAAGGCACCAGTTAACCAGCGGAAACATGAAACAGCCTGGTCAGAACCCTTGCGCGGTTCAATTCCGCAGCGTGTCTTTTATTAATATTGATGGGAGCGGTACTTGTGAAAAGAGCCCGAAAGCAGGAAAATGTATGTTTTCAATGACCCTAAACCGAACCCAGAGAATACAGCAATGGGCGCATCTTTTTGTGATACATGCTGGGAAACCATGAAGTCCGGTGATGAGGATAAATTGGGTGAGAGGATCGTTTGGGATGAATAAGTGTATGGAATGTAACCACAAGTTTAGAACAGCTTGTATGAAACCCGTTTACGATCAGGTATGTTTCTCAGGCAGGCGTGACCCTCGACGCTTGGTTTCTGGCTTTGAGGCCAGATGCCCAAGTTGTGGATCAGATCAAATCATCCCTTATGTCGAAATAAAGAGCTTGCAGGACAAATAGCATTGTTTCCCCTTGTTTTTTGGATTCTTTGTTATTTGGGGGGGTTGACGGCCGTTTTTAGCGATTTGTAAAATGGTCTTGTTCTTCCTCTCTAGTTACTAAGTACAATGCCTTTAGTAAAGAGCGCAGCGTTTTTACTGCGGACGGTACGGACGCCATTCTTTATAAAACGTAGTAGCAGCAGAAGATAGCGGTATTTTTTTGTGGAAACGTAATTTAAATAGCCAAAATCGTACATATATCAGCCAAAGTCGTTCCTTCACTGGATCGGCTTTTTTTGGCATTCAAAGGAGCTGTGACATGGAACAACCATTGTTGGAGAAATACGAATGCATCAGTAAAGAGTGTAGCCAATCATTCCTTGTGAACATTAAAAAATCTCAAGGCAAGGATCTGAAGTGTCCGTATTGCGAATCAACTGCTGAAGCTGTTGCCAACGAGAATCCAGATTCAGAACGTGGATTAGTACAGGGGTGTTTATATCCATGGTGAAAATCATTAGTTGGCTGATTAAAGTCACACATAGCCGAACAGAAGCACCAAGAAATAGGAGTGAACGTCGTAATGGCCCGAAAACGTAATAAGCTCCTGTCGCTACGTTCTCAACCCAAGCAGCCGAAAAAATGCAAAGGTTGTGTATGGGGAAACTGGGATGGCGTTAAACAGTTTTGTTTGCGTCCTTGTGTTAAAAAGGATAAACTTTCCTGAATGTCGAATTATGTACCGACAAGGAGGGGTTTGAATGAATGATGAAACTAATCATAGGGAGTTCGTTTTTAACAGGAATCCTTATTTAAGGGCATCCCAAGGAACGTGGATACAGAAGGATGGCGAAAAAAAACAACTTTGGCAGTTGGAAGAATCACACCTTAAGAATTGTGTTAAGCAAGTTGAGTCGGACATTAAAGAATTTGAAAAAGAGTGGGAGCCTCTAGCTACTGAGCTTGTTGGCATAGCAAAAAAGAAGCTCAGCGAACTCAGAACAGAATATATGCGGAGAATTTAGCATCCTTCGGGGTGCTTTTTCTTTTGCCTTGATATGACAATAAACAAGCTGTTTTGGCTTACATGGGCAAAAGTACAGAAGAGAGCAGAGAGAGGGCATACACACAGTCTGACAGCCTATTATCCTGCTACCCGAATAGTAAAAACCAACTCAACTCAAATAGGAGGTCATTTGATATGATTCTTGAACCGAAAGACCAAAAGGATATACGCGTCACCGATGCTGATGGAAATGAAATTTTGTTCGTAGGTGAAGTGACAATCCGCAGGCCGTTGGAGGTTGCTTACTTTAGTTGTCAGGTGGTTGATTAGTAATGGAATTCAGAGTCCTACCAATCGAACAAATCAACGCAGCAGCATATAACCCTCGCATCGATCTGCAACCGGGCGATGTTGAATATGAAAAGCTGAAAGCCAGCATCGAATCCTTTGGTTATGTAGAGCCCATTGTCTGGAACGAACGCACCGGGAACATGGTGGGCGGCCATCAACGCTATAAGATCATGGTCAATGAGCTGGGTCATGCCGAGCTGGCCGTTTCCGTCGTCAATTTG